>NZ_NEIR01000042.1:0-752 GCF_002112825.1 Pseudomonas sp. B5(2017) | reverse complement strand
GCACTGCCGCGCACCGCCGGTTGCAGGCTGCCTTCGAGGATGTGGGTCTTGAGGTTGTCGATCGGCTGGCCGATCGGCACGCTGATGCTTTCGTCCGGCTGGCAGGTCCAGTGGGTCACGTCGATCGCCGCTTCGGTCGGGCCGTACAGGTTGTACAGGCCCGCCGCCGGCAGGCGTTGCAGGGTCTGGCGGGCCAGTTCGGCCGGCAACGCTTCACCGCTGCACACCACGCGCTTGAGGCTGATGCAGCTTTCGACCGCTTCGTGGGTCATGAACGCCTGCAGCATCGACGGCACGAAGTGCAGCGTGCTGATGCCGTAATGGTTGATGGCTTCGACCAGCAGTTGCGGATCGCGGTGCGCGCCGGGCTGGGCCATGACCAGGCGCGCGCCAGTCATCAGCGGCCAGAAGAATTCCCACACCGACACATCGAAGCTGAACGGGGTTTTCTGCAACACGCTATCGCTGGCGTCCAGGCGGTAGGCCTTCTGCATCCAGCACAGGCGGTTGACCAGCGCCTGATGGCTGTTGCCAGCGCCCTTCGGGCGACCGGTGGAGCCGGAGGTGTAGATCACGTAGGCGAGGTTCAGCGGGGCCACGTCGATGTTCGGGTTGGCATCGCTGTAGCCGCCGAAGTTCTCGGTGTCCAGGTCCAGGCTGCGCAGGCCGGCCGGGATCGGCAGGGCTTCGTGCAGGTGCGACTGGGTCAGCAGCAAGGCGATGCCGCTGTCCTCGAACATGTAGCTCAGGCG
>NZ_NEIR01000005.1:0-352773 GCF_002112825.1 Pseudomonas sp. B5(2017) | reverse complement strand
GGTACCGTTCACTGCACCGAACAACGTGCACAACACCAACCTGGATCTGACCAACAAGATCACCAATATCTCGGGCGGCAACTACGAGAAGACCGTGGCCGTTGGCGAGCCGGTGACCACCGTCACCGACAACCCGGCGACTCCGGACGTCACCACGCTCACCCTGACCGCGACGGATACCGTGGCCGAAGGCGGCAAGATCACCTACACGGCCACCCTGACCAACAAGGCCGGTACTGACCTGGTGATCAAGCTGAGCAACGGCGAGAGCATCACCATTGCCGCGGGCTCGAAGGAAGCCTCGATCACCATCAATGCCCCAAGCGATGACGTGTACCTTGATGCCGAAAGCCTGAGCGTGACCGTCACCGGCACCACCGGTGGTAACTTTGAGAAACTGGACGTCAGCAGTACTGCGGCTGTGACCAAGGTGACCGACACCATCGACACCACCACCGTGACCCTGACCGCCACGCAAAGCGTGGTCGAGGGCGGCGTGGTGACCTACACCGCATCGGTCAACCACAAAGTCACCGGTTCCGATCTGGTGGTGAAGTTGGCCAACGGCCAGACCATCACCATCCCGGTGGGCGAGTCGTCGGCTTCGGTACCGTTCACTGCACCGAACAACGTCCACAACACCAACCTGGACCTGACCAACAAGATCACCAATATCTCGGGTGGCAACTACGAGAAGACCGTGGCCGTAGGCGAGCCGGTGACCACTGTCACTGACAATCCGGCCACTCCGGACATCACCACGCTCACCCTGACCGCAACGGACACCGTGGCCGAAGGTGGCAAGATCACCTACACCGCCACCCTGACCAACAAGGCTGGCACCGACCTGGTGATCAAGCTGAGCAACGGTGAGACGATCACCATCGCCGCCGGTTCGAAAGAAGCGTCGATCACCATCAATGCCCCAAGCGATGACGTGTACCTCGATGCCGAAAACCTGAGCGTGACTGTCACCGGCACCACCGGTGGCGACTTCGAGAAGCTGAACATCAGCAACTCTGCAGCTGTGACCAAAGTCACCGACACCCTCGATAACACCGGTCTGACCCTGACTGCCACTCCTACCGTCCAGGAAGGTGGCCAGATCACCTACACCGCCACCTTGACCAACAAGGCCGGCACCGACATGACCATCAAGCTAAGCAACGGCGCCGTCATCAGCATCGAAGCGGGCAAGCTCTCCGGTAGCGTTACCGTTCCGGCGCCTACCGATGACGTCTATATCGATGCAGGCAACGTTTCGGCGAAGATCACCGAAACCAGCGGTGGCAACTTCGAGAAACTGAATGTCAGCGATACGGCGGCGGTCACTGCGGTAACGGATACCATCCAGACCACCACCCTCAGCCTCAGCGGCACCTCCGCGGTCGCCGAAGGTGGCGATGCCACGTACGTCCTGAACCTGACCAACAAGGCCGAGAGCGACGTCACCGTCAAACTGACCTACACCGGCACCGCGGCCGATGGCACGGACTACACCGGCGTGGCCACCGTGGTGATCAAGGCCAACAGCACGCAGGCAACGTTCACCATCCCGACCCTCAAGGACAACTTCACCGAGGGCACCGAGCATTTCACCGTCAAGATCAATTCGGCCACTGGCGGCAACTTCGAGAAGCTCGACATCAGCTCCAGCGCCGGCAGCGTGACCACCCAGATCTTCGAGCCAGCCCCGGTTCTGGACCTGGATGGCAACGACTCCAGCGGCAAGACCGGTGCCGACTACCAGACCACCTTCACCGAGAACCAGCCAGGCAGTGGTGTGTCGATCGGCGATGTGGACGTCACCATCACCGACTTCGACAGCTCGAAGCTGACTGGCGCGACGGTCACCCTGACCAACCGCCAGCCGGGTGACGCGTTGAACCTGGGCAACAGTGTCAACGGCATCTCGATCAATGCCAACAGCACCGACGGCAAGGTAGTCCTGACCCTGAGCGGCGCTGCATCGCTGGCCGACTATATCCAGGCGATCAAGAACATCACCTTCATCAACAGCAGCGAGAACCCGAGCACCACGCCTCGCATCATTACCGTGACGGTGACCGACGGCGTTAATACCTCGAACACCGCCACGACCACGGTGAATGTGATCGCAGTCAACGACGCACCGGTTGCCACCGGCGGCGCCGTCACTGGCGTCGAAGACACGCCGCTGGTGCTGACCTGGAACGACTTCAACATTTCCGACGTCGACAGCGCCCTGTCGAGTCTGGGTGTGACCTTCACCCAGCTGCCAGCGGGTTCCCTGCAGCTCTTCAACGGCACCGCCTGGGTCAACGTCGCCCAGAACCAGACCGTCAGCCAGGCCGACATCGCTGCCGGCAACCTGCGGTTCGTGCCGAAACCCAACGAGTCGGGTATCGACGGATATGGCGGAACGGGCGTCGGCAACAAGCAGGCCGACTATGCCCAGATCAAGTACAAGCCTACCGACGGTACCGCTGCTGGTGGCGAGGCCACGCTGAAGGTCGATATTGCACCTGTAGCCGACAAGCCTGGCCTGAACATCGGCAGCGACACCCCCGATTCGCTTGGCCTGACCAAGGAAACCTGGAACAGCCTCACGGGCCTGGGCACCAACGGCAACGGCATCAGCGGTACTGCGCTGAAGAACGTGTTCGCCAACTCTGGCAGTGCCAGCAAGACCGAGCAGGTTACCAGCGCCGATTCGGGCGGTAGCGTTGCCGCCGGCACTGGCTCCAAGACCTCCGGCCTGATCTACCTGGAAGCCGGCCAGACCTACACCTTCAGCGGCACCGCCGATGACAGCCTGCAGGTCTACATCGGCAAAACCAGCGTGGTCGGCGCCACCTGGGGGGCGGGCGGTACGATCTCCGGCAGCTTCTCGCCGCCTGTCAGCGGCTACTACACCCTGGAGATCTACCACGCCAACCAGTCCGGCCCGGGCAGCCTGGATATCAACGTCAAGGTCGGTAACGGCCCGGTGACCGACCTGAGCAGCTCGGCCATCCCGATGTACCCGAACGTTGCGGCGATGGGTAACGCCGGGCTTTCCGTGTCCGATTTCCATGGCAGTGACGGCCAGGGCTACTACGACGGCTACAAGCTCAACGAAGGGCCGGAGAACGGCACCGTCAAGCTGGTTGGCATTTCCACCAACCTGACCGACACCGACGGCTCCGAGAGCCTGAGCGTCAAGCTGGACGGCATTCCGGCAGGTTCGGTGGTCAGCGATGGCGCCGGTCATACCGTAACCGTCGGCGCCACTTCGGTTGACGTCACCGGCTGGAGCCTCAACGGCCTGAGCATCAAACCGCCGGCGTACTACCAGGGCAGTTTCGATGTGAAGGTCACCTCGACCGCCACCGAGAGCGTGGGCGGCAGCAAAGCTTCCACCGAAGGCACGATCAAGGTAACTGTCTATCCGGACACCTACACCGCCAACAACCTGACCACCGACAGCGACAGTTTCACCGGCACCGCCACCAGCGACATCATCGTTGCCGACATCAGTGGCCTGCATGTGACGCCGGGTCAGGACTACAACATTGCGTTCATCGTCGATACCTCAGGCAGCATGGGCAGCGCGGTGGATGCCGCGCGCAACTCGCTGAAGTCGGTGTTCGATACCTTGGCCAACAGCGTCAAGGGCGCGCAGTCCGGTACAGTGAACATCCTGCTGGTGGACTTCTCCACCCAGGTGAACAGTACGGTTTCGGTCAACCTGGGCGACAAGAACGCGTTGAGCACGCTCTACACTGCGCTCAATACGCTCTATTCCAGCGGCTCGACCAACTACGAGGATGCCTTCAAGACCACCGCCAACTGGTTCAAGCAATTGATGGACGCGGGCAACACCGGCAGCCGCCAGACGTTCTTCATCACCGACGGCCAGCCGAACGTGTACCAGGCTGGCGAACGTGAGGGCACCTTCAAGAACATCGGCACCACGGTGGATTCCGTGCTCAAGTCGATCGGCTACAAGTTGGGCGACGTGGTCACCAACAAGATGGTGGGCAGCGACAACCGCTTCAGCATCGATGCCAAAGGCAACATGACCGCCGAGTACTGGGGCAAAAAGGGCTGGACCAACGACAATGGTGCGTCTGGACAGCTGCATGCCCAAGGTGATGGCACCTTTGAGTTCTCCTACGCTGAAAGCGGTTACTACTATGTGGACTACAACTCGCAACAAAGCTTCCTGTTGCTGTCCAACCTGTCTGGCGTGGAAGCCATCGGCCTGAACAGCGCGGTCAATGTCAACGACCTGAAGCCCTACGACACCGATAGCAAGCCGCAGACCAACATCGACCCGAGCAAACTGGCGGAAGCGATCCTGGGCCACACCGAAGCCACCGTGCCGGGCAATGACACCGTCAACGGTGGTGACGGCAACGACATCATCTTCGGTGACCTGGTGAGCTTCGGTTCGGTCGCCGGCAACGGTGTCGAAGCCATACAGGGCTATGTCGCAGGCCAGCTGGGTGTGGCCCTGGGTGATGTCGACGGTCGCGTGCTGCACAAGTACATCGTCGAGCACGTCAGCGAATTCGATGTCTCGCGCAGCAACGATGGCAATGACATTCTCAACGGTGGTGCGGGCAATGACCTCCTGTTCGGCCAGGGCGGCGACGACACCCTCGACGGTGGCAAGGGCAATGACATCCTGATCGGTGGCCTGGGCAAGGACACTTTGCTCGGTGGTGAAGGCAATGACATCCTGCTTGGCGGCAAGGGCGATGACACCATGACCGGTGGCAGCGGTGCCGACACCTTCGTATGGAAGGCTGGCGATACCGGCAATGACGTGATCAAGGACTTCAAGGTGGCCGAAGGCGACCGCATCGACCTGAAGGACCTGCTCCAGGGCGAGAAGGGCAGCACCATCGACAACTACCTGAAGCTCACCACGGTGGAAGGCACGACGACGCTGCAGGTCAGCAGCGAAGGCAAGCTCAATGCCGCCGGTGGTATCGCCAACGCCGATGTGACCATCAAGCTGGAAGGGGTGAACTGGTCCAACACCACGATCAACTCGTTGATCAGCGGTGCTGACCCGACCATCATCGTCCACAACAAGGACAGCTGATGCGCCAATGGGCTGCCCTGCAGCCCATCGCCATCACCGGCTTCAGGCTGGCGCTGTCCCTGTAGGAGCGGCCTTGTGTCGCGATGGGCTGCAGAGCAGCCCCCAGGTCTCCGGCATTGTTGCCGAAACCGTGGGGCCGCTTTGCGGCCCTATCGCGACACAAGGCCGCTCCTACAGGGCGCGTGCCTGGGCCTTTCCCGCAACTCCATGACAGCGCATACTCTGGCGCCGGGCCGGCGTGCCTGGTGATCTTTGCCTATGCTGCTGTCTACCACCAAGGAACCAATGTGACGAGGGACACCGCCATGTTCTACGTGCAACGCGATGCCGCTGGCCAGTTGCTGCGGGTAGAAGCAGCCGCTTTTGACGAGTTCACCGAAATGCTCCCCGCCGACCATGCCGATATCCAGGAATGGTTTGCCCATGACGTGGTGGAAAACAGCCTCAATCAGCTCAAGCAAAGCGACCTCGACATGATCCGCGTGCTCGAGGACCTGATCGATGTGCTGACCGCCAAGGGTGTGTTCAAGATCACCGACCTGCCCCCCGGTGCGCAGGCCAAGCTGCTCAACCGTTCTACAGCGCGCAAGGCGCTCAGCAGCCTGAACAATCTCATCGATGAAGAAGAGCAGGGCGGCTTGATCTGATTGCGTAGCACCCCTGGCAGCAGTGCTATGGTTATTCTTTAACGGTATTTAAAATATAGCTCTTATGACTTTATAGTCACTTCCACTGCGTACCCGTCGACCAATCGATGCGCCGCACGACTTGAACCCACACGGGAAATCCCCGTGCGTTTCTGATCGTTGCGCGCCATTGAAGTCGCGCACTGCGTGGGAGTGAAAAATGTCAGCCGCCTCGAACGCCTTGTCGATCATCGACAGCGCCCAGCCGCAACGCTTCGAAATCCGCCCGTTCTCCGGTGCCGTAGGCGCCGAGATCATCGGCCTGGATCTGGCCAAACCGGTCAACGCCGAGGATTTCGCCCGTATCCATCGCGCCCACCTCGATCACCATGTGTTGGTGTTCCGCGACCAGCGCATCAGCCCCGACCAGCAGATCGCCTTCAGCCGCCGTTTTGGTCCATTGCAGATCCATGTGCTCAAGCAGTTCCTGCTCGCCGGCCACCCCGAGATCCTGATCGTTTCCAACATCGTCGAAAACGGCCAGAACATCGGCCTGGGTGATGCCGGCAAGTTCTGGCACTCGGACCTGTCGTACAAGGAACTGCCCAGCCTCGGCTCCATGCTGCATGCCCAGGAACTGCCCGACGAGGGCGGCGATACCTTGTTCGCCGACATGCACAAGGCCTGGGACGCCGTACCCGCGGCACTGCGCAAGGTCATCGAGGGCCGTGATGCTGCGCACTCCTACACCGCCCGTTACGCCGAGACCAAATTCGAAGGCAACTGGCGCCCGACCCTGACCGCCGAGCAACTGGAGCAGGTACAGGAAGTCATCCACCCGGTGGTCCGTACCCACCCGGAAAACGGCCGCAAGGCGCTGTTCGTCAGCGAAGGTTTCACCACCCGCATCGTCGGCCTGCCAAGCGACGAAAGCCGCGACGTGCTGCAACAGCTGTATGCCCTGAGCGTGCTGGAGCAGAACATCTACCGCCACCAGTGGCAGCCCCACGACATGGTGTTCTGGGACAACCGCTCGCTGATCCACCTGGCCACCGGCTGCCCCGCACACCTGCGGCGCAAGCTTTACCGCACCACCATCCAGGGCGATGCCCCGTTCTGACGACTGAGGAAACCCATCATGCGTAAATCCATCAGCCGCCTGGCGGCAAGCATCGGCCTGGGCGCAAGCCTGGTCGTAGGCAGCCTGGCGGCCCCCGCCGCGGCGCAAGCAGAAGGCAAGATTCGCATCGCCGAACAGTTCGGCATTGTCTACCTGCTGCTGAACGTAGTGCGTGACCAGCATCTGATCGAAAAACATGGCAAGGAGCAGGGCATCGACATCGAAGTCGATTGGGCCCAGCTGTCGGGTGGGTCGGCCATCAACGACGCACTGCTGTCCGGTTCGGTGGACATCGCCGGTGCCGGCGTCGGCCCACTGTTGACCGTGTGGGACCGTACCAAGGGCCGACAGAACGTCAAGGCCGTGGCCTCGCTGGGCAACTTCCCGTACTACCTGGTCAGCAGCAACCCCAACGTGAAGACCATTGCCGACCTCTCCGACAAGGACCGCATCGCCGTGCCGGCGGTAGGCGTTTCGGTGCAGTCGCGCTTCCTGCAATACGCCGCCGCCCAGCAATGGGGCGACAAGGAATACAACCGCCTCGACAAGTACACCCTGGCCGTGCCGCACCCGGATGCCACTGCCGCGCTGCTGGCCGGCGGCACCGAACTCAACGGGCACTTCTCCAACCCGCCGTTCCAGGACCAGGTGCTGGCCAACAAGAACGTGCACGTGGTGCTCAACAGCTACGACCTGCTCGGCCCCAACTCGCCGACCTTGCTGTTCGCCACCGAAAAATTCCGCAAGGACAACCCCAAGACCTACAAGGCCTTCGTCGATGCGCTGGCCGAAGCCGCGGACTTTGCCCAGAAGGACAAGGCGGCCGCCGCCGACACCTACATCCGCGTGACCAAGGCCAAGATCGACCGCGACACGTTGATCAAGCTGATCGACAACCCGCAGTACGAATTCACCGTCACGCCAAAGAACACCTACAAGCTGGCCGACTTCCTCTATCGAGTAGGCGCCATCAAGCACAAGCCGGAATCGTGGAAGGACTACTTCTTCCAGGATGAACGCCCGCTGCAGGGGAGCTGACCGATCATGACCGCCCCATTGCCAGGCCACACGGCCAGCAACCTGAGCCGTGTCGCAACGCCGCCTTTGCTCAAGGTGGATAACCTCAGCCTCGAATACCGCACCGCGCAACGCGTGGTGCGGGCCACCCACCAGGTCAGCTTCGAAGTCGACCGTGCCGACCGCTTCGTGCTGCTCGGCCCCTCCGGCTGCGGCAAGTCCACCTTGCTCAAGGCCGTGGCCGGGTTCATCTCGCCCCAGGAGGGGCAGATTCTACTGCAAGGTCAGCCAGTCAGCGGCCCAGGCCCCGACCGCATCGTGGTGTTCCAGGAGTTCGACCAGCTGCCGCCATGGAAGACGGTGAAACAGAACGTCATGTTCCCTCTTCTGGTGTCGGGCCAGCTGAAACGCGCCGAGGCCGAGGAGCGGGCGCTGCACTACCTGGACAAAGTCGGCCTGGCCGCCTTCGCCGATGCCTACCCACACACCCTGTCGGGCGGTATGAAAGCGCGCGTGGCAATTGCCCGGGCCTTGGCCACGCAGCCGAAGATCCTGCTGATGGACGAACCGTTCGCGGCACTTGATGCGCTGACCCGGCGCAAGATGCAGGAAGAACTGCTGCTGCTGTGGGAGGAGGTGCGTTTTACCCTGCTGTTCGTTACCCACTCCATCGAAGAGGCTCTGGTGGTCGGCAACCGCATCCTGCTGTTGTCCCCCCACCCGGGGCGGGTGCGCGCCGAAGTGCACAGCCACCAGTACGACTTGGGCAGCCTGGGTGGTAGCGACTTCCAGGCCAGTGCCCGGCGCATCCATCGTTTGCTGTTCGATGAGGTGGATGCCCCCGAACAGCCCGACGATCTTGGTTTCAACGATATCCGTATCGCCTACTGACAGGAGCTTCAGCCATGACCACTACACCTGTACGCCAGGAATACGAGGTGCAGCTGGAGCCTTTGCTCAGTGTGCCTGTGGAGCGCAACCTGCCGTTGGCTCAGCGCCTGTGGCAGCACGGCTGGTTGCGCAAGGCGGTCATCCTGCTGGTGATCGCCGCGCTGTGGGAGGCCATTGCCCGCTACCAGGGCAACGACCTGCTGCTACCGACCTTCCTGCAGACGGCCACGGCGCTGTGGGACGGCATGGTCAGCGGTGAGTTGCCGGCCAAGGTTGGCGTGTCGCTGGTGATTCTGCTCAAGGGTTACCTGCTGGGGATCATCCTGGCCTTCGGCCTCACCAGCCTGGCGGTGTCGACCCAGCTTGGGCGCGATCTGCTGGGCACCCTTACCTCGATGTTCAACCCGTTGCCGGCGATTGCCCTGTTGCCGCTGGCTTTGCTGTGGTTCGGGCTGGGCGACAACAGCCTGATCTTCGTGCTGGTGCACTCGGTGCTATGGGCGCTGGCGCTGAACACCTATGCGGGCTTTCTCGGCGTGTCGGAAACCCTGCGTATGGCCGGGCGCAATTACGGCCTGAAAGGGCTGCGGCTGGTGCTGCATATCCTGGTGCCGGCGGCGTTGCCGTCGATCCTCTCGGGGCTGAAGATCGGCTGGGCATTCGCCTGGCGCACACTGATCGCTGCCGAGCTGGTGTTCGGGGCCAGCAGTGGCAAAGGCGGGTTGGGTTGGTACATCTTCCAGAACCGCAACGAGCTGTACACCGACAAGGTGTTTGCCGGGTTGGCGGTGGTGATCCTGATCGGCTTGCTGGTGGAAGGGCTGGTGTTCAATACCCTCGAGCGGCTGACGGTACGGCGTTGGGGCATGCAGCGCTAACTGGTATGCCTGTGCCGGCCTCTTAGCGGGCAAGCCCGCGAAGAGGCCAGCACAGGCTAAAAATTCTGGTACTGCGCCGCCGCATTGCTCAGGATCTTGCCAATCTCCTCCCGCAAGCCGCCCGGCTGCTCCACCACCACCCCATCGCCATGGCTCAACAGCCACCAGCGCAACGGCCAGCCGTCACTCACCGTGGCCTGCAACCGATGCCCGTGCTCCAAGGCCGTCAGCTGCATGTCGCTACTCAACGGCGCAACCCGCAACTGCCGCGCCAGCGTATCGCTGATCCGCGCCACCAACTCCACCCCCTCACCCCGAGCCGGTTGCAGCGCATCACCGCGCAGGTGCGTCAACAAGTCGAAATTGCCGCGCAAGTCGCCCACTGCGCTCGCCGACCAATGCCAGCCAAACGGGATGCTCTTGTCATTGCGCTCCAGCGGAAATATCAGCGACAGCTCATTGAGATCACGCTCGACAGTGCGTTTGCTGACAGTGAAGCCCACGTCACGCAGGCGCCAGACCAATTCGGCGCTGGTAATGCCTGGGGAGCGGCTGGGCAACTGGCGCAGCAGCGCCCACTGTCGGCTGAGGGTGGCGCGAGTTGTGGCGAACGGCAAAAGATAACGTCCTTGTCTAGGCTTGCCGCAATAGGATGGCGGCAGGCGTGGGTCATGGCAATTGGCCACAGCCTGCTCAGATCAAGGAAGTCGCATTTGGTTGCCTGGCGCCGAATCGTTCGCGACAGGTTTTGACGTCACGTCACGCAGAATCACGCCTCATCACAGCCGAAGGTTGGGGTTGTGTGTCGTTCAATGAGGATGAACATGTCTGCTGCCAGCAATATCCATTCGCTGCTTGCCCGCCTTTTGCCCGAGCGGGTCATTGCCCCACCGGCCGCTGTCGGGAGGCGACAGCGACTGTTTGCCGGGATAGGGTTGCCCAGCCAGCGCTCGCTGCTGGTCAGCCGCTTGGACGAAGCCAGCGACTTGCAGGCGGTGTACGTCGACCTGCGCCGCCAGGCCTTGCAAGGCAGCGTGGCGGCGCTCAACGACCTTGGCTGGATCTGGCTCAACGGCAAATACTGGCGTGCTGACACCGTGTTGGCCGGCCACCTGTTGCGCATGGCGGCCCTGCAAGGCAATGCCGCGGCATGGTTCAACCTTGGGCAGCAACATTACTTTGGCAAAGGCATCGAGCCCTCTTACATGCAGGCGGCGGAGTGCTACCGGCAGGCTTTCGAGCGGGGCATGCTGCATGCCGCTGCCGCGCTGGGCGACCTGTACGAGGAAGAGGTGTGTGATGGCGGCCTGCAGTGGCAGGTCGACTTGGTGCAGGCCTACCAGTGGTTCCTGCGCGGGGCCGAGCAGGGCGAGGCACGCTGCCGTTTCGAGGTGGGCTACCGGCTGATGCATGGGCTGTACGTGGAGGCTGATCTAAAGGCCGCGCTGTACTGGCTGGAGCTGGCGGCAGCTGCGGGGGTGGTACAGGCGGCCGAAGAGCTGGCGGTGCACTTCAGCAGCCGTGACGAGGGCCGCTACCAGGAGTGGCGTGACCGGGCGGTGCAGATGGGCAGCACACTGGCCTTGACCATGAAGCTGGAAGACCAGATACAGCCCTGAATGCTCTGTTGCCTGTCCGGGCCTCTTCGCGGGTAAACCCGCTCCCACAGGTACCGCGCATGGCTGAATCCTATGCAGCACCTGTGGGAGCGGGTTTACCCGCGAAGAGGCCGGCACAGGCAGGCCAGAAGGCCCAGCATGAACAACAATTCATCCATCCCCCTGGTTGACGACAGGGGGAGGCACAGGCGTATATTGATAGTTAGCAAACTATGAATATCCTTGGTTCCTGTCATGTCCCTTGATCTCCTGCGCCTGCAAGTCAGCAGTGGCATGGTGGTTGCCGCCCGCCATTGGCGGCGCATCTGCCATACCGCCCTGACCGGTTACGGCATTTCCGAGGCCTGCGCCGCGCCGTTGCTGATGATCGTGCGCCTGGGTGACGGCGTGCATCAGGTGGCCGTGGCCCAGGCCGCCGGCCTGGAAAGCCCGTCGCTGGTGCGCCTTCTCGACCAGCTGTGCAAGGCTGGCCTGGTATGTCGCAGCGAAGACCCGCTGGACCGCCGTGCCAAGGCCCTGAGCCTGACCGCCGAAGGCCGCACCCTGGCCGAGTCCATCGAAGCCGAACTGGTGCGCCTGCGCCGCGAGGTGCTGCATGGCATCGACCAGGCCGACCTGGAAGCCGCCTTGCGCGTGCTGCGTGCCTTCGAAGCCGCCGGCCTGGGCAACACAGGCGGGGCAGCATGAACGGTTTCTTCAGCTCGGTGCCCCCGGCCCGCGACTGGTTCTATGGCGTGCGTACCTTTGCCGCCTCCATGATCGCCCTGTACATCGCCCTGCTCATGCAGTTGCCGCGCCCCTATTGGGCCATGGCCACGGTGTACATCGTCTCCAGCCCGTTCCTTGGCCCCACCAGCTCCAAGGCCCTGTACCGTGCCGTGGGCACGCTGCTCGGTGCCGGCGGGGCGATTTTCCTGGTACCACCGCTGGTGCAGTCGCCGTTGCTGCTGAGCATCGCCATCGCCCTGTGGACCGGCACCTTGCTGTTCCTTTCGCTGAACCTGCGCACCGCCAACAACTACGTGCTGATGCTGGCCGGCTACACCTTGCCGATGATTGCCCTGGCGGTGGTCGACAACCCGCTTGCTGTGTTCGACGTGGCGTCTTCCCGCGCCCAGGAAATCTGCCTGGGGATCGTCTGCGCGGCGGTGGTCGGAGCGATCTTCTGGCCACGCCGGCTGGCGCCAGTTGTAGTCGGTGCCACTGGTAGCTGGTTCACCGAAGCGATCCGCTACAGCGACACCTACCTGGCCCGCCAGGCCAGCGCAGACCAGGTTGGCGGCATGCGCGGGGCGATGGTCGCCACCTTCAACTCGCTGGAGCTGATGATCGGCCAGCTCGGCCATGAAGGCGCTGGTCCGCACACCCTGAAGAATGCCCGCGAGTTGCGCGGGCGCATGATCCACCTGCTGCCCGTGATCGATGCCCTCGACGACGCCCTGGTCGCCCTCGAAGGCCGCGCCCCGGCACAGTTCGCCCAGTTGCAGCCGTTGCTCGATGCCGCCCGCGAATGGCTCAAAGGCACCGTCGACAGCGCCTCGGTCGCCCGCTGGACCGCCCTGCACGAACAGATCGAGCGCCTGCAGCCCGGCGCCGCTGCCCTCGACCAGCGCGCCGAACTGCTGCTGTCCAACGCCCTGTATCGCCTGACCGAATGGGCCGACCTGTGGCAGGACTGCTGCAGCCTGCAACATGCCCTGCGCAGCGACGATCCCAAACCCTGGCGCGCGGTGTACCGCCACTGGCGCCTGGGTCGCCTGACGGCGTTCTTCGACCGTGGCCTGATGCTGTATTCGGTGGCCTCAACCGTGCTGGCGATCGTTGTCGCCTGCGGCTTGTGGATTGGCCTGGGCTGGAACGACGGCGCCAGCGCAGTGATCCTCGCCGCCGTGTCGTGCAGCTTCTTCGCCGCCATGGACGACCCGGCGCCGCAGATCTACAGGTTCTTCTTCTGGACGCTGATGTCGGTCATCTTCTCCAGCCTGTACCTATTCCTGGTGCTGCCCAACCTGCACGACTTCCCGATGCTGGTGCTGGCCTTCGCCGTGCCATTCATCTGCGTTGGCACCCTGACCGTGCAGCCGCGCTTCTACCTGGGTACCTTGCTGACCATCGTCAACACCTCGACCTTCATCAGCATCCAGGGTGCCTACGATGCTGACTTCTTCACCTTCCTCAATTCCAACCTGGCCGGCCCCGTGGGGCTGCTGTTCGCCTTCATCTGGACCTTGGTGATGCGCCCGTTCGGCGTGGAGCTGGCAGCCAAGCGCATGACCCGCTTCGCCTGGCGCGACATCGTCGAAATGACCGAGCCGGCCACCCTGGCCGAGCACCGCCAGGTCGGTGTGCAGATGCTCGACCGCCTGATGCAGCACCTGCCGCGCTTGTCGCAAACCGGGCAGGACAGCGGCGTGGCACTGCGCGACCTGCGCGTGGGGTTGAACCTGCTCGACCTGCTGGCCTATATGCCGCGTGCCGGGCAGCAGGCTCGTGAGCGCCTGAACACGGTAGTCGAGGAAGTCGGCGCACACTACGCCGCCTGCCTGCGCGCCGGCGAGCGCCTGCACGCCCCGGCCGCGCTGCTGCGCAACATGGAGCGCGCGCGCCTGGCGCTGAACCTGGATGAGCTGTACGAGCGCGGCGATGCCCGTACCCACCTGCTGCACGCGCTGAGCGGCCTGCGCCTGGCGCTGCTGCCGGGCGTGGAGGTGATGCTCGAGCCAGCCGAACAACCGCAACTGCCCCCCGGCCTCGACGGAGCGCCCCTGTGATTGGTGAACTGGATATCAGCGGGGTATTCCTGCCCACGCTGCTGGTGATGATGTTTGGCACCTACCTGCTGTTCCTCGGGGTGCACGCGGTGCTGGTGCGCCTGCATTTCTACCGCCTGGTCTGGCACCGGGCGTTGTTCAACGTTGCTCTGTATGCCGTGCTGCTTGGTGCGGTGGACCACTTTTGCCGAAACCTGATGCTGCCATGAAAAAACCTTTGCTGACCCTGGGCCGTGTGGTCCTGACCTTGCTGGTAGTGACCTTCGCCGCCGTGCTCGTGTGGCAGATGGTGGTGTACTACATGTTCGCCCCCTGGACCCGCGACGGCCACATCCGCGCCGACGTGATCCAGATTGCCCCGGACGTGTCCGGGCTGATCCAGAAGGTCGAGGTGCGTGACAACCAGACCGTCAAGCGCGGCGATGTGCTGTTCACCATCGACCAGGACCGCTTCACCCTGGCCCTGCGCCAGGCCAAGGCGACCCTGGGTGAGCGCCAGGAAACCCTGGCCCAGGCCTCCCGCGAAGCGCAGCGCAACCGCAAGCTGGGCAACCTGGTGGCCGCCGAGCAGCTGGAAGAAAGCCAGTCCCGCGAGGCCCGTGCCCGTTCCGCCGTCAGCGAAGCGCAGGTGGCCGTCGATACCGCCCAGCTCAACCTCGACCGCTCGGTGGTGCGCAGCCCGGTGGACGGTTACCTGAACGACCGAGCACCGCGTAATCACGAATTCGTCACCGCCGGCCGCCCGGTGCTGTCGGTGGTCGACAGCGCCTCGTACCACGTCGATGGCTACTTCGAGGAAACCAAGCTTGGCGGTATCCACATCGGCGATGCCGTGGACATTCGCGTCATGGGCGACAACACCCGCCTGCGTGGCCATGTGCAAAGCTTTGCCGCCGGCATCGAAGACCGCGACCGCAGCAGTGGTGCCAACCTGTTGCCCAACGTCAACCCCGCATTCAGCTGGGTGCGCCTGGCCCAGCGTATTCCGGTGCGCATCGCCTTTGATGAAGTGCCGCAAGACTTCCGCATGATTGCCGGGCGAACCGCCACGGTGTCGATCATCGAGGGCCAGCGCCCATGAAACAGCTGATCCTGGCGGGGCTGTGCCTGTCGTTGGGGGCCTGCATGATGGTCGGCCCCGACTATGAGGTGCCGAAGGACGCGGCGGTGCAACGCAGCGACCTCAACGGCCCGCTGCGCCAGGATGCCGACAGCGTGGTATCGGCACCGGTGCCTGAGGACTGGTGGCAGCTGTACCAGGATCAACGGCTGAACGAGCTGGTGCGCCAGGCCCTGAGTGCCAACACCGACCTGCGCGTGGCTGCCGCCAACATTGCCAAGGCGCGCGCCCAGGTCGAAGTGGCTGAGTCGCAAGGTGGCTTCAACGGCGGCGTCAAACTTGGCGCCCAGCGCCTGCAGGAATCGGGCGAGGCCTTCCTGCTGCCAGAGAAAGTGCCGGTGGCCAACATCGGCGAAGCCATCATCAGTGCTTCGTACCAGTTCGACCTGTGGGGTACTTTCAAGCGTGGCACCGAGGCGGCCAAGGCCAATGCCGACGCAGTGCAGGCCGCCGCCGATACCGCCCGCATCACCCTGGTGGCGGATGTGGTCAAGGCCTACACCCAGGTGTGCTCGGCCAACGAGGAATACCACATTGCCCGCGAGTCGCTCGACCTGCAGGAGCAGAGCGTGAAGCTTAACCAGCGCCTGCGTGATGCCGGGCGTGGCGACGAAACCCAGGTCACCCGCTCGCAGACCCAGTTCAAATCCTTGCGCGCCGAACTGCCACGCTTCAAGGCGGAGCGCGAGACTGGCATGTACACACTGGCCGCTTTGTTGGCAAAACCGGTTGATCAGTTGCCTGCCGGCACTGCCGATTGTGCCGAGCTGCCGCACCTGAACCAGCTGGTCCCGGTGGGCGATGGCGCGGCGTTGCTCAAGCGCCGTCCCGACGTGCGTCAGGCCGAACGGCAGCTGGCCGCTGCCACTGCCTACATCGGCGTGGCCACCGGCGCCCTGTACCCCGACATCAGCATTGGCGCCCAGATTGGCACCATCGGTATCCTCGAGAACCTTGGCGAGCCGGCGACCAACCGCTGGGGCTTCGGCCCGCAGATCAGCTGGACCATCCCCACCAACGGCACCCGCGCCCGCATTCGCATGGCCGAAGCCTCGACCCAGGCAGCCCTGGCGAATTTTGACGGGGTAGTGTTGAACGCCATTCGCGAGACCCAGACCCGCCTGGCGCAGTACAGCGCCCTGCTGGACCGGCGTGACGCGCTGGCCGAGGCGGAGAAGTCGGCCAAGGAAGCGGCGGACCAGACTCATCGCCGTTACCAGGCCGGGCGTGAGTCGTTCCTGGCCGACTTGCAGGCGACGCGGACCTATACCGACATGCGCGCGCAACTGGCGGCGGCCAATAGCCAGGTGGCTCAGGGGCAGATTGGCGTGTTCCTGGCGTTGGGTGGGGGGTGGAAGGATACCGCCAAGCCTTGAGGACCCAATCGCCGGCAAGCCAGCTCCCACAGGTACTCCACCGCTTTTGAGGCCTGTGGTTCACCTGTGATAGCCGGCTTGTGTATGCCTTGAAGTTGGTCCGGACCATGTGAGAGCTGGCTTGTGCATGCCTTGAAGTTGGTCCGGACCATGTGAGAGCTGGCTTGTGCATGCCTTGAAGTAGGTCCGGACCATGTGGAAGCTGGCTTGTGCATGCCTTGAAATTGGTACGGACCATGTGGAAGCTGGCTTGTGCATGCCTTGAAGTTGGTCCAAACCAAGTGGGAGCTGGCTTGTGCATGCCTTGAAGTTGATGCGGACCATGTGGGAGCTGGCTTGCCGGCGATCGAGGGCAAAGCCCTCGCCTAGGTTCTAGAGCTGTAAGACATTTCCGAACCAGAAACCAAATGCTTCAGTTCGAACGCCCTGTCGAATTATCCTACAGCACCTGTCGGAAGGTGCTGTCTTGGCTGGAAAGTGTTCCCGGAATACTGTCGCGGGGTCGCCTCGCAAGGCGATCGGGATTGAGACCCCCGGACTCACAGAACGCACCGCTTAATGGTGGTCGTGCGCGGGCAGGCTTTCGCCTGGTCGGGTTTTCCTGTGAGCCCGGGTCTCACCCCTCGCACGACTGCCACCCAATTCCGTGAGACGAAGAGGATTGCAGTTCATAGTTATTCACAAGGAATGCAATTATGAACAAGCTCGTCCCCGATCCACCAGTTACCGATCTGCTTCTGCTCGACCCTCCCGCGCTCTCACTAATCGATCCACTCAGCCGCAAAGCCTGCGAAGAGCTGATCAGCGCCATCACCCTGACCATCGACCACACCACCACAGTCCTGCTCGACAACCCTCCCGGCGACATGCGCAATGCCATGGGCATGAATATTCGATTGCTCTGCCGCCTGATCAATGCCATGTGCGACCGCACCCATGCAACCCGCCACGATCAAGGAGCGACCCGATGAGCGATGATCCAAGAGACTCTGCAACCGCAGGTGTGGAAACCTTCGACTTGTTCCGCCTGCAGCCAAATGTGCCGTTCAGCCATGCTTTCTCGCAGCTATCTGTGCTGCTGGGCTGTATTCGCCACCTGACCACCGAAGCGGAAATGGAAAATGACCGTATTGCTGGTAGTGCTGCGCGGATACTAAGCGAGATGGCCAAGGCTTTGATCGATGATATGGAGCGGGGGATGAACAAGGTTCTTCAATAACCCTAAAGACCCCGGGGCCGCTGTGCGGCCCATCGCCGGCAAGCCAGCTCCCACACCTGTACGCCACTGCTATCGAGTCCTGTGACTTACCTGTGTGGCTTGCCGGCGATGAGGCCCAGGCAGGTCAGCGCCTGCCAGAGGCCTGATGAGTACTCGGTGGGAGCTGGCTTGCCGGCGATAGGGCCCTGACAGGCAAAGCCCCATCAAAGCCAAATTGCATCCCAATGCGGATAATCCCCAACCCTCGCGACCAATCCTGCCCGCTTCGGATTCATGACGATGTACCGCGCCATCGCCTGCACATCCTCCTCCCGGCGCAATGCCCGGTCATGAAATCCCTTCTGCCAGAGCTGGCCGCTTCGCCCTTGATACCTGTTGATCATCATGGTGCTGCGAGATTTCACCCTGCGCATCAAGCGCTTCAGGCTGCCAGGTCCAAGCTCGACCAGCCAATGAAAATGATCTGGCATCACCACCCAGGCCAGCGATCTGACGGCACCTTCCTCTTCAGCCTGGCGCAACTCGGCAACCAGCAAGCGGGCCGAGTGAAAGTCATTGAATATTGGGGCCCGGTCAAGGGTTGTGCTGGTAAGCAGATACAATCGACTGGTTTCCGAAAAACGGCCAAGCCGTAACTGGTCTGAGTGGGGACGATCCATGTTCCCTGTCTCCTGATGGTTTGCTCCTCAGGCTAGTGGCTATGGATCTGCGAATAACCAATCAATTGGTACCCGGTGTTTCCAGTGACATCGGCGCAGCCTTCATCGCCGGCAAGCCAGCTCCCACCTCGACCGCATCTCCCTCAAGCCATGTGCAATACCTGTGGGCAGGCAACACAAGACAGAATCTCCCACAGGTTCAGCGCATCCCCCCTCTTCATCTGATTTGTAGCAAGATTTTTCATGAAATCCGCCCGGCACCCTTGAGCGAAGCAAAGTGGAAGTGAACAATGTTCTCTTTCGCATTCCCTTCGAGACTGGCCATGAAAACCCGTTCCCGTCTGCTTGCCTGGCTGCCGGTTATATTGCTCGGCCCGGTGCTGGCGCTGTGCAGCACCCTGGCGTTGGCCGAAGCCCCCGCCGAGGCCACCAAGGCCCTGCACCTGCTGGACTACATTGGCGCCGACTACCCGCCCACCGTGCAAGACGGCAAGGTGATCGACGATGGTGAATACCGCGAGCAGCAGGAGTTCAGCGCGGTATTGGCCGACTTGGTCAAAGGCCTGCCTGCGCATGCTGAACAAGCAGCCCTGGAGCAGGGCGTCCAGGCGCTGCGCCAGGCCATTGACCAGCGCCAGGACGGCCCGGCTGTTGCCAGGCAGGCCCGCCAGCTGGGCGCACGCCTGGCGGTGGCCTACGAGGTCAGCCAGGCTCCAGTGATTACCCCGGACCCGGCCCGCGGCGCTTCGCTGTATGCGCAAAACTGCTCGATCTGCCACGGCGACACTGGCGCCGGCGACGGCCCGGCCGGCGTGGGCCTGGAGCCTGCACCTGCCAACCTGCGCGATGTTTCGCGCCTCGACCAGTTGAGCCTGTTCGACCTCTACAACACCCTGGCCCTGGGCATCGATGGCACCGAGATGCCTTCGTTTGCCGACCAGCTGGACGACCGCCAGCGTTGGGATGTGGCTGCCTACATCGCCAGCTTCACCGCCAAGCCAGAAGCCGGCAAAGGCGACAAGACCTGGAACATCGCCGACCTGGCCCGCCAGACCCCGGCCGAAGTCTCCGCCAGCGAAGGTGCCACGGTCGTGGAGGCGTTCCGCGCCCAGCGCGCCCAGCCGCCACAGGTCAAGCGTGGCCCGGCGCAATTGCTCGAATACACCGCGAGCACCTTGGACAAGAGCCTGGCGACCTACCGCGCAGGTGATCACGACCAGGCCTATGACCTGTCAGTGGCGGCCTACCTGGAAGGCTTCGAGCTGGTGGAAAGCTCGCTGGACAACATCGACACCCAGGCGCGCAAGGACACCGAAAAATCGCTGATGGCGTACCGTCAGTCGCTGCAGGACGGCTTGCCCGTGGCCCAGGCCGAGCAACGCCTGAGCGAAGCCAAGGCCAAGCTCGAGCAGGCTTCCAAGCTGCTGGGCAGCGATGGCCTGAGCTGGTCGCTGAGCTTTGTATCCGGCTTGCTGATCCTGCTGCGCGAAGGCCTGGAGGCGATTCTGGTGCTGGCGGCGATCCTGGCCTTCCTGCGCAATACCGGCCAGCAGTCGGCGGTGCGCAGCGTCAACATCGGCTGGGGCCTGGCGTTGGTGGCTGGTTTCGCAACCTGGGCGCTGGCAGCCTACGTGATCGACGTCGGTGGCGCCCAGCGCGAACTGCTGGAAGGCTGCACGGCGCTTTTCGCCGCGGTGATGGTGCTGTGGCTTGGCGTGTGGATGCACGACCGCCGCCATGCCGCCGCCTGGCAGGACTACATCAAGAGCAGCCTGGTCAGTGGTGGCGGACGTTTCGGTTTTGCCGTGCTGGCGTTCTTCTCGGTTTACCGCGAACTGTTCGAAGTGATCCTGTTCTACGAAACCCTGTGGCTGCAGGCCGGCCCAGCCGGGCACCAGGCGGTGCTGGCGGGTGGTGCCACGGCGCTGGTGCTGCTGGTGGGGTTGGCCTGGGTGATCCTGCGTGGCTCGGCCAAGCTGCCGCTGTCGCTGTTCTTCAGCATCAACGCCGCGCTGCTATGTGCCTTGTCGGTGGTGTTCGCCGGGCATGGCGTGAAGGCGCTGCAAGAGGCCGGGGTACTTGGAACGCGGCCGGTGGCGTTCTTCGAGTTCGACTGGCTGGGGATTCACGCTGACGCCTACTCGCTTTCGGCGCAGGCGCTGGCCTTGCTGGCCATCGTGTTCCTGTACGGGCGCTCGCGCCTGGCGGAGAAGCGCAGGGCAGCGGCCAACTGATTGGGGCCGCGCTGCGGCCCATCGCCGGCAAGCCAGCTCCCACCCCGACCGCATCGGCCTCAAGCCATTTGCAGTACCTGTGGGAGCCGGCTTGCCGGCGATGGGCTGCAAGGCAGCCCCTGGCATTATCAGTTC
Organism: Pseudomonas sp. B5(2017); assembly: GCF_002112825.1. Lineage (NCBI taxonomy): Bacteria > Pseudomonadati > Pseudomonadota > Gammaproteobacteria > Pseudomonadales > Pseudomonadaceae > Pseudomonas > Pseudomonas sp. B5(2017). The sequence continues at coordinate 332,034 of NZ_NEIR01000005.1, read as the reverse complement.
AGGCCGGCTGTGGCGCCTTGAGAATGTTCTGCAGCAACTGGACGCTTTCGACAGCGTCATGACCCAGGCTGGTCAGGTAGCCGCCATCAGGTTGATCGGTCAGCCCCTTTTCATGCAGGCGTTTTGCAGCCGCGATCAGGGCGGGGGCGGCGGTGCTGGTTATCTTGATGCCTTCCTGGCTGCTATCGTGTTTGAACAGCGCGAGTACTTCCAGTTCGTCGATCAGATCGGGGGTAAAAGGCATGGCGACTCCTGACTTCCAGACAAGGATGACGGCACCGTTCTACGGTGCCTGACCTTCGAGTGTAGCCGGGTTATTCGTCCTCGCCTTGATCCATCTCAGGCGGCAGTTCCGGCAGCGCGCGCAGGGCATTCTCGTACCACTCGCGGTCGAACTCGCGGTCTTCCACCAGCATGTTGTCAATTTCGAAGGCCAGTACATGGGCCATCAGGTTGAGAATGTCTTCGCGCTCGTAACCGACCAGGGTCAGTTTGTTGAATGTGGCTTTCGCCGCCGCCGGGTCGCCGCTTTCGATCTGGTTCTCGATGGCCTGGGTCAGCGTTGCCTCGGCGAAGGCTTCGTCGTCGTCATTGTCGATGTCGGTGGGCTCGCTCATGGCGGTACTCCTGTGATGGGATGCACAGTGTGCCACGCCTGTGTCGGCAATGCCCGGGCATTGACGGGGCGCATGACGCTGGTCAGGAGCGGGCGTACGGTCTATAAAAGCCGGGCCAACCCCTTACGGCCTGGAGGCTGTTACCTCATGCTCAAGCTTCATGGATTCTCGGTCAGCAACTACTACAACATGGTCAAGCTGGCCCTGCTGGAAAAAGGCCTGCCCTTCGAGGAAGTCACCTTCTATGGCGGCCAGGCGCCACAGGCGCTGGAAGTGAGCCCGCGAGGCAAGGTGCCGGTGCTGCAGACCGAACACGGCTTCCTCAGCGAAACCAGTGTGATCCTCGACTATATCGAGCAGACCCAGGGCGGCAAGGCGCTGCTGCCGGCCGACCCGTTCGGGCAGGCCAAGGTGCGTGAGCTGCTCAAGGAAATCGAGCTGTACATCGAACTGCCGGCGCGTACCTGCTATGCCGAGTCTTTCTTTGGTATGCAGGTCGAGCCGCTGATAAAGGAAAAAGCCCGCGCCGACCTGCTGGCCGGTTTTGCCACGCTCAAGCGCAACGGCCGCTTCGCACCCTATGTGGCGGGTGAGCAACTGACCCTGGCAGACCTGATGTTCTGCTTCTCGGTAGACCTGGCCTGTGCGGTGGGCAAGAAGGTGCTGAACATCGACTTCCTGGCGGACTTCCCAGAGGCCAAGGCGTTGCTGCAGCTGATGGGCGACAATCCGCACATGGCGCGGATCGTGGCGGACAAGGAGGCGGCGATGCCGGCCTTCATGGAGATGATTCGCAGCGGCAAGCGCTGAGTCTGGTGTTGGACCCTTCGCGGGCACGCCCGCTCCCACAGGGAAACGATGTACCTGTGGGAGCGGGCGTGCCCGCGAACGAGGGCGAAGCCCTCGCAATGGGCCTTAACGCGAAGCCAGCAGCGCCTTGCCGCGGGCGACGGCCGCACGCACCTGCGCCGGTGCGGTACCACCAATGTGGTTACGGGCATTCACCGAGCCTTCCAGGGTCAGCACGGCAAACACGTCCTGCTCGATCTGGTCGCTGAACTGGCGCAGTTCGTCCAGGCTCATTTCGGCCAGGTCCTTGCCGGTGTCCACGCCATACTTCACCGCGTGACCCACGATCTCGTGGCAGTCACGGAACGGCAGGCCACGGCGTACCAGGTAGTCGGCCAGGTCGGTGGCGGTGGAGAAACCGCGCAGGGCCGCTTCACGCATGATGGCGTGCTTGGGCTTGATTGCCGGGATCATGTCGGCAAAGGCACGCAGCGAGTCGCGCAGGGTGTCGGCGGCGTCGAACAGCGGTTCCTTGTCTTCCTGGTTGTCCTTGTTGTAGGCCAGCGGCTGGCCTTTCATCAGGGTCAGCAGGCCAGTCAGGGCGCCGAACACACGGCCGCTCTTGCCACGTACCAGTTCCGGCACGTCCGGGTTCTTTTTCTGCGGCATGATGGAGCTGCCGGTGCAGAAGCGGTCTGGCAGGTCGATGAACTGGAACTGTGCGCTGGTCCACAGCACCAGCTCTTCGGAGAAGCGCGACAGGTGCATCATCGCCACGCTGGCGGCGGCGCAGAATTCGATGGCGAAGTCGCGGTCCGACACGCCGTCCAGCGAGTTGCCGGCCACGGCTTCGAAGCCCAGCAGCTTGCAGGTGAGTTCACGGTCGATCGGGTAGGTGGTGCCTGCCAGCGCGGCGCTGCCCAGGGGCATGCGGTTGGCACGCTTGCGGCAGTCGACCAGGCGCTCGTAGTCGCGGCTGAGCATTTCGAACCAGGCCAGCAGGTGGTGGCCGAAGGTGACCGGCTGGGCAGTTTGCAGGTGGGTGAAGCCGGGCATGATGGTTTCGGCTTCACGTTCGGCCTGCTCCAGCAGGCCCTGCTGCAGGCGGGTGATTTCGGCCAGAATCAGGTCGATTTCGTCGCGCAGCCAAAGGCGAATGTCGGTGGCCACCTGGTCGTTGCGGCTACGGCCGGTGTGCAGCTTCTTGCCAGTGATGCCGATACGGTCGGTCAGGCGTGCCTCGATGTTCATGTGCACGTCTTCGAGGTCGACACGCCAGTCGAAGGTGCCAGCCTCGATCTCGCCCTGGATGGTCTTCAGGCCATCGATGATGGTGTCGCGCTCGGCATCGCTGAGCACGCCGACTTGCGCCAGCATGGTGGCATGGGCGATCGAACCCATGATGTCGTGGCGGTACAGGCGCTTGTCGAAATCGACCGAGGCGGTGAAACGGGCGACGAAGGCGTCGACGGGCTCACTGAAGCGGCCGCCCCAGGACTGATTGGTCTTGTCGGTGCTCATGGATTCACTCATTGCAGGCGTGAACGAAAAAGTGGCGCCGATGATAGCAGGGTTTGGGCTGGCCGCCGCAGGGCGCTGGTCGAGAGAAATGCGCGGAAAACGATAGAGAAGGATTTGCAGGAATGAACGGCAGTGTTCCACGGACCGTCTACAGTTGGACAGAGGACTGGCAGTGAATCTGCCGGCCGAGTGAATCTTTGGCCATCGCACCGGTCTAGAGCGTGACCTTAGTGTCGCTCGAACCATACCTGTCTACGCTATACCTGTGCGAGACTCATTCAGGAATCCAGCGCAATTATGAATGTCCTGATCGTTGATGACGAACCCCAAGGCCGTGAGCGGCTTAGCCGGCTGCTCGGCGAACTGGAGGGTTACACCGTGCTGGAGCCTAGCGCCACCAACGGCGAGGAGGCCTTGGCGCTGATCGAAAGCCTCAAGCCCGATGTGGTCCTGCTGGACATCGGCATGCCGGGCCTGGACGGCCTGCAGGTTGCTGCTCGCCTGTGCGAGCGCGAGGCGCCGCCGGCGGTGGTGTTTTGCACCGGGGACGATGAATACGGTGCCGAGGCTTTCAAGGACAGTACCCTCAGCCATGTGACCAAACCTTTCCAGGCCCAGGCCTTGCGCGATGCCTTGCGCAAGGCTGAAAAGCCCAACCGCGCCCAATTGGCGGCGCTCACCAGGCCCGCCAATGAAGGCGGTGGCCCGCGTAGCCACATCAGTGCCCGCACGCGCAAAGGCATCGAACTGATCCCTTTGCCCCAGGTGATCTATTTCATTGCCGATCACAAGTACGTGACCTTGCGCCACGAGGCCGGGGAAGTACTGCTGGACGAGCCGCTCAAGGCCCTGGAAGACGAGTTTGGCGAACGCTTCGTGCGTATCCACCGCAATGCGCTGGTCGCCCGCGAGCGTATCGAACGCCTGCAGCGCACGCCGCTGGGGCATTTCCAGCTATACCTGAAAGGCCTTGACGGTGACGCCCTGACCGTCAGCCGGCGCCATGTGGCCGGTGTGCGCAAGATGATGCAAACCCTCTGAGCCCTTTGCGCAAGTCTGTGGATTTGCTCGGGCCTTGTGGGAGCGGCCTTGTGTCGCGAAAGGGCCGCAAAGCGGCCCCAGCAAATTATGCATCACTGCCGAAATCCTGGGGCCGCTGTGCGGCCCTTTCGCGACACAAGGCCGCTCCCACAGCAAACCACGCATGGCCTGTTGATCCGTATCTGCTAGCGATACCGGCGATGCTGTTATCATCGACAGCATTTCTCTGGATCGGGGCGTTCCATGTCCACTCGCGAAATCCGCATTGCCACCCGTAAAAGTGCCTTGGCCCTGTGGCAGGCCGAATACGTCAAAGCCCGCCTCGAGCAGGCCCACCCCGGTCTGCTGGTGACCCTGGTGCCCATGGTCAGCCGTGGCGACAAGCTGCTCGACGCGCCGCTGGCAAAGATCGGTGGCAAGGGCTTGTTCGTCAAGGAACTGGAAACCGCCCTGCTGGACAACGAAGCCGACATCGCCGTGCATTCGATGAAGGACGTGCCTATGGACTTCCCCGATGGCCTGGGCCTGTATTGCATCTGCGAGCGCGAAGACCCGCGCGATGCCTTCGTTTCCAATACCTTTGACAGCCTCGATGAGCTGCCTGCCGGCAGCATCGTCGGTACCTCCAGCCTGCGTCGCCAGGCCCAGTTGCTGGCGCGTCGCCCGGACCTGCAAATCCGCTTCCTGCGCGGCAACGTCAACACCCGCCTGGCCAAGCTGGATGCCGGTGAGTACGACGCCATCATCCTCGCCGCCGCCGGCTTGATCCGCCTGGGCTTCGAAGACCGCATCACCTCCACCATCAGCGTCGATGACAGCCTGCCGGCTGGCGGCCAGGGCGCGGTGGGCATCGAATGCCGCAGCGCCGACCAGCAAATCCACGCGCTGCTGGCGCCGCTGCACCATGCCGATACCGCCGACCGGGTGGTGGCCGAGCGCGCCCTGAACAAACGCCTGAATGGCGGCTGCCAGGTACCGATTGCCTGCTATGCGGTGCTGGAAGGCGACCAGCTGTGGCTGCGTGGCCTGGTCGGCCAGCCCAGCGGCGGTACCCTGCTGGTGGCCGATGCCCGCGCACCACGTACTGCCGCCGAAACCCTGGGCGTGCAGGTGGCCGAGGACCTGCTGGGGCAGGGCGCCGAGGCCATCCTCAAGGAAGTCTACGGCGAGGCCGGCCACCCGTGAGTTCGTGGCGCCTGTTGCTGACCCGGCCTGCCGAGGACTGTGCGGCACTGGCGCAAAGCCTGGCAGCGGCGGGGGTAGCCAGCAGCTGCCTGCCGCTGCTGGCAATCGAGCCCGTCGCTGTGGATAACCAGCAACGCCTGTTGCTGGAAGGCCTGCAGGGCTTCCGGGCGATCATCGTGGTCAGCAAGCCGGCAGCCCGGTTGTTGCTTGAGCAACTGGCCGATGCCGGCCTGCAGCCACCCGTGCAAGGCTGGTTCACTGTGGGCGAGGCAACCGCCGCCGTGCTGCAGGGCGCGGGCCTGGCGGTGAGCTTCCCCCCACGTGGCGATGACAGCGAAGCGTTGCTGGCGCTGCCAGCCCTGCGCCAGGCAGTTGCCGTGCCGGCACCGCGGATCTTGATCGTTCGTGGCGTCGGAGGTCGCGAACTGCTGGCAGAGCGTCTTGCAGAGCAAGGTGCTAGTGTCGATTATCTGGAACTGTATCGTCGCTGCCTGCCGGCTTACCCGGCGGGCACCCTGATGCGCCGCATCGAAGCGGAACGCCTCAATGGCCTGGTGGTCAGCAGTGGGCAGGGTTTTGAACACTTGCAGCAGATGGCCGGCGCCGATTGGCCGCAGCTGGCGCGTCTGCCGCTGTTCGTGCCCAGCCCTCGGGTTGCCGAGCAGGCCAGGGCCGCCGGGGCCCAACAGGTTGTGGATTGCCGTGGCGCCAGTGCCACGGCCTTGCTGGCAGCCGTGCAGCGCAGCGCTGCACCTGCCTCTTAAGGCGCTAAGCTGAACGCGATGCGCCCCCATGCAAAGGATGGATACGTGAGCGAGACTGTCTTGTCCAATAACGATCAGCCGTCGGCACAGGCGCCGGCGGAACCCGTCACCACCCCACCTGCCAAGCGCTCCGGCAGTGGCCTGGCAACGTTGGCCCTGCTGTTGGGCGCGGCCGGGGTGGCGGTAGGTGGCTGGGGTGTCTGGCAGGTGCGTCAACTGCAAGGCAGCGAATTCAACCAGGGCCAGCACATCGAGGCGCTGAACCAGCGCGCCGAAGCCCTGCAGCAGCGTGAACAGCAGATCAGCGCGCAGCTGGCCAGCCTGCCGGCGGCCAGCGAGCTGGAAGACCGCCGCCGCCTGGTGGCGCAGTTGCAAGGCGACCAGCAACGCCTCAGCCAGCGCCTGGAAACCGTACTGGGCGAAAGCCGCAAGGAATGGCGCCTGGCCGAGGCCGAGCACCTGCTGCGCCTGGCCACCCTGCGCCTGTCGGCGCTGCAGGACATCACCAGTGCCAAGGCTTTGGTCGAGGGGGCGGACGAGATCCTGCGCGAGCAGAGCGATCCGGGTGCCTTCGCCGCCCGTGAGCAACTGGCGCGCAGCCTGGCCACGCTCAACAGCACCCAGCAACCGGACCGTACCGGCCTGTTCCTGAAACTGGCCGCTCAGCGCGAGCTGGTGCAGCAACTCAGCGCCCAGTCGCCGGAGTTCGACACCAATGCCGATGCCTTGGGCGCGCTCACCGCCGATGGTGACGGCGCCAGTCGCCTGTCCCAGTGGTGGGCCGAGATCTCCAAGTACTTCCAGATCGACTTCAACGCCGATGACAACGTGCGTCCGCTGCTGGCCGGGCAGCAACTGAACCAGCTGCGCCTGGCCCTGAGCCTGACCATCGAGCAGGCCCAGTGGGCAGCGCTCAATGGCGATAGCAAGGTGTACACCCAGGCGCTGGACGACGCCCGCAGCGTGCTGCTGGCCAACTTCAACGCCGACAACCCGCAAAGCAAGGCCATGCTTGACAGCCTCAACGCCCTGGCCGAACAGCCGGTGTCGGTGGTTACCCCCGACCTCAGCGAAAGCCTGGCCGCAGTGCAGGCCTATATACAGCGCCGCCACCTGCCGGCCGAGGCTGAAGGGGGCAAGCCATGAAGCGTGTCTACCTGCTGGCCGTGCTGGCGATCGTGGTCGCCGCGGCGCTGGGTATTGCGGTCGCCAAGCACAGCGGCTACGTGCTGATTTCCTATGGCAGCTTCCGCTACCAGTCGGGGCTGTGGGCGGCCCTCGCCGGCTTGCTGGTTGTGGTGCTGCTGCTGTGGCTGGTGCGCTACCTGGTCGGCCTGGTGCTGACTTCCAGCGGCGTGGTCAACCCGTGGTCGCGGCGTAATCGCAGCCGGCGCGTTCGTCTGGCCATCGAGCAGGGCCAGCTGGACCTCGCCGAGGGCCGTTGGGCCAGTGCCCAGCGCCATCTGCACCGTGCCGCCGAGGCCGAGCGCCAGCCGTTGCTGTACTACCTCGGTGCCGCGCGTGCCGCCAACGAGCAAGGCCGAACCGAAGACAGCGACAACCTGCTGGAACGTGCCCTGGAGCGCCAGCCGCAAGCGGAACTGGCTATCGCCCTGACCCATGCACAGTTGCAGATGGACCGTGGCGAAAGCGACGGCGCCCTCGAAACCCTGTTGGCCATGCAGGAGCGCCACCCGCACAACGGCCAGGTGCTGCGCCTGCTGCAGCGCCTGCACCTGGAGCGCGGCGACTGGTCGGCATTGATCCGCCTGCTGCCCGACCTGCGCAAGGGCAAGGTGCTGCCAGCCGCCGAGCTGGCTGCCCTGGAGCAACGTGCCTGGGGCCAGAACCTGAGCCTGGCCACCACCCGTGGCGAGGATGCGCAAAGTGCCCGTCAGGCCCTGGAGCGCGCCTGGCAGCAACTGACCGCAGCCCAGCGCCAGGAGCCACAGCTGGTGCTGGCCTATGCCGAGCAATTGCGCCAGGTGGGTGCCCAGAGCGAAGCCGAACAAGTGCTGCGTACCGCCCTCAAGCGTGAATACGAAAGCCACCTGGCCCGCCTGTACGGCCTGGTGCGCGGCGATGACCCGGCGCGCCAGCTGCAAACAGCCGAAGGTTGGCTCAAGGCCCACCCGCAAGATGCCAGCCTGCTGCTTACCCTGGGCCGTCTGAGCTTACAGAACCGCCTGTGGGGCAAGGCGCGCGACTACCTGGAAAGCAGCCTGCGCATGGAGCGCAACCCCGAAGCCTGTGCCGAGCTGGCGCGCCTGCTCGCTGGCCTTGGCGAGACCGAGCGCAGCAACCAGCTGTTCCAGGAGGGCCTCGGCCTGCTGGACGAGCGCCTGCTAGCCCTGCCTTTGCCCGAAGGCGTACGCGCCTGACCTACCCCAGGGCCCGCGCAAAGGCGCGGGCCTTGGGGGCGGGTAACCTTTCTCTCGATGTAAGTTAGATCTGCAATCCATTTCTTCAGACGTTTCCTACTGCATAGTTGGAAATTTCCTTCGCGATTCAGCGACTTGTCGTTGCTGTCGCGCCTTGAAACAAAGCGCGTCTTTCCTCTACCGTTTCAGGCCACTTCATTATCCCGGGACCTTCACCGCCCATGTTGCCGGCCCGTTTGCGCACCTTTTTCCTACCTGCCTGTCTTGCTGCATTGGCGGTACTGGCCGCGTCCTTCCACCTGGAAAGCGTCCTCGGGCTGGTGCCCTGCCCATTGTGTTTCAGCCAGCGGCTGCTGCTTGGCGTGTACGCGCTGCTGTGCCTGGCGGCAGTGCTGCAGGCACCGGGTACGGCGGGCATTCGCTGTTACGCGCGGGCGACGCTGGGCTGTTCGCTGGCCGGGGCGTTGCTGGCAGCGCGACATGTCTGGTTGCAAGGGGATGACGGGGCCATCCCGGTCTGCCCGGTGCCGCTCGGGCGGCTGTTCGAGCAATCCTGGGGCGAGGCGGCACGGCAATTGTTGTTCGGCGGACCGGATTGCAACTCGCTGACCTGGAGCTTTCTCGACCTGACCCTGCCCGAGTGGAGCCTGCTGGCCTTCCTGCTGCTGGCGGTGCTGCCCTTGAGTTGCCTGCTGGCGTATCGTTTCCGCACCCTAGCGAGAACATGACCTGGCGCAAGGTTGCGCCATTGGCACGACCAATGGCCGTGTAACAGGGTATTAAACACTTGTATGAACTTTGTCCGCTGCGTACCTTGAAGGGCAGCACGCGCGGGAATAATCTCCCAGCACGCATACCGAAAACACAACTGCTCGATGCCGCCTGCTGATGTCACCTTTGTGCTGCACGGTCGTGGTGCGAGGTGCAGCGGCATCTACCCAGAAGGGAAGAGATCGCCATGCTCGATAGTTGTCAGAACGCTCAGGAACGCTGGGGTGGGGTTCACAAACTGATCGACCGCTGGCTGGAGGAGCGCCAGGAACTGGTGCAGGCTTTCCGCGCGCTGCGGGTTGCCAAGCCGGCCTTCGCCGACAAGGACACGAACGGGGAGTTTTGCACGCTCCTTGTCGACTACGTTTCGGCGTGGCATTTCGAAGTCTGCGAGCAGCTGGTCAGTGAGGCCAAGGCCTTCGGCGACGAGAAGGCGCTGAAGCTGGCCGAAGAGATCAACCCACGGATCAACGACAGTACTCAGATCGCACTGGCCTTCAATGACCATTGCGCCAAGGGTGAATGCAAGGACACCGAACGCTTTGCCGAAAAGCTGGGCAAGCTGGGTGGCCTGCTGCACGAGCGCTTCGAACTGGAAGACTGCCTGATCGAAGTGTTGCACAACGCGCACAAGGAAGAAGGCGCGGTCCAGGCCTGAGGGTTGGCGTCAGTCGCCAACCGCCAGCAGTTCGATCTCGAACACCAAGGGTGTATAGGGTTCGATCAGGTCGCCCGCGCCCTCGGCGCCATAAGCTTGCGCTGAGGGAATCACCAGGCGCCATTTGGCGCCGGTGTGCATCTTTGGCAAGGCCACCTGCCACCCTTCGATTACCGAGTCCAGGCTGAACCACTGGGGCGTCTGGTTCTGGTCGAACACCGAGCCGTCTGGCAGCCTGCCCACGTAGCGCACTTGCACCTTGCCACCGGCTTTGGGCTGCGCACCCGTACCTGCTTGCAGTTCGCTGTAGAGCACGCCCTCCGGTAGTTCGTGCACGCCATAACGACCACGCTCGGTGGCCATGAAGCGTGTTTCGGCAGCTTGAAGTTTCTGCATGGCGGCGTCGCCTTCCTGGGCTTCCTGCTGCTGGAGCAAGGCCTGCATGCGTGCCTTGTCGAGTTTCAGCGGTTGCCCCTGGTAGGACTGGCGCAGGCCTTCTACCAGCGCATCCAGTTGCAGGCCCGGCATATCCTGGCGCAGCCGCTCACCCAGGCTGGCGCCGATACTGTAGGCGAGGTCATGTTCTTCGCTGTCGGCCAAGGCGATGGGTGCCAGCAGGCATAAACCTAAAACAAGATATCGAGGCATGGTCAGTTCCTGCGCCAATGAGCGGGGAAGTATGCCAGTGTTCGTTATTTGTATTCGCCTTTTTACGCCCGCTGTAGGAGCGGCCTTGTGTCGCGAAAGGGCTGCGGAGCAGCCCCGGCGATATTTGCCCTGGCGCTGACACCGGGGGCCGCTCTGCGCCCCATCGCGACACAAGGCCGCTCCTGCAGGGGGCTGCGCAGTACAGATAATTGCCAAATATCAGCAATGATTTATTCAGCAACTACACTTGCTCGGAGCTGCAAGATAACAACTTTGCCCAGGCATGCAACGCGGCGTAAATAATACTGTCAACATGCCCTAGCGGCGGTAGCAGCAGAAGCATAGTATGAGCCGCAATCTCGTCAGCCAGGAGGTAAACCATGTCGGCTAAAAAGAAGCCAGTAAGCACGCCGTTACACCTGCTCCAGCAACTTTCGGGCAGCTTGCTCGAACACTTGGAAGATGCCTGCTCGCAAGCGCTGGCTGATGCGGAAAAACTGCTGGCCAAGTTGGAAAAGCAGCGTGGCAAGGCCCAGGAAAAACTGCACAACGGTCGCCTGAAACTGCAAGACGCGGCCAAGGCAGGTAAAGCCAAGGCGCAGACCAAGGCGCAAAAAGTCATTGGCGAACTTGAAGAACTGCTCGACTCCCTCAAGGAGCGTCAAACCCAGACCCGTTCTTATATTCAGCAACTCAAGCGCGATGCCCAGGACAGCCTCAAGCTGGCCCAAGGTGTAGGCAAGGTTCGCGAAGCTGCAGCCAAGGCGCTTGACCAGCGTGCTGCCAAGACCTCCAAACCGGCAGCCGCCAAACCCGTCACCAAGGCTGCTGCGGCCAAACCTGCAGCCAAGCCGGCCGCCAAGGCCACTGCTGCTGCCAAACCTGCGGCTAAGCCAGCCGCCAAGGCCACTGCTGCTGCCAAACCTGCGGCCAAGCCGGCTGCCAAGGCCACTGCTGCTGCCAAACCCGCGGCCAAGCCGGCTGCCAAGGCCACTGCTGCTGCCAAACCTGCGGCTAAGCCAGCCGCCAAGGCCACTGCTGCTGCCAAACCTGCGGCCAAGCCGGCTGCCAAGGCCACTGCTGCTGCCAAACCTGCGGCTAAACCAGCCGCCAAGGCCACTGCTGCTGCCAAACCTGCGGCCAAGCCAGCCGCCAAGGCCACTGCTGCTGCCAAACCTGCAGCCAAGCCGGCTGCCAAGGCCACTGCTGCTGCCAAACCTGCAGCCAAGCCTGCAGCCAAAGCCACCGCAGCCGCTAAACCTGCAGCCAAGCCAGCGGCGGCCAAAACGCCAGCCAAAGCCGCTGCTGCCAAGCCGGCCGCGAAACCAGCTGCCGCCAAGGCCCCAGCACGTACGGCTGCCAAACCCGCCGCCAAGCCAGCAGCTGCCAAGCCTGTTGCCAGCAAGCCAGCCGAAGCCAAACCGGCTACGCCAGCCGCCAGCACTCCGGCCGCCGCGACCAACTCGGCCACCCCGGCAGCTTCGGTAGCGCCATCGGCACCTGCCAGCACCCCGGCTCAGGCACCGTCTTCGGCGTCCTGAAGCGCTGCCGCCGCGACGCGCAACCGAACCAGCGCGTCGTGGTGGCGGGCCTGGGCCGGCGCCAGCTGGTCCAGCCAGTTTTCCATGGGCTCATGGGCGCCCACCGGCCACTGTCGCGAACGCTCCTGCAAGCGTTCCAGCAAGGCTTTCTCGGCCTGTAACTCCAACCCTTTCACCTGCTCACGCAACGCCGCCAGCTGCGCATCACCTTGCGCTGCTGCTCGCCATTGTTGGCGCAAGCTACGTAACGGGTTGACCACTTCGCGCTGCCAAGGCTCGGTAACCTCGCGCAATGCCTGCACGCGTTCGTCCCGCACGGCCACGCCATGCGCCTGCAGCCAGGTTGCGCACAGCAGCAGACAGACATCGCCACCCAGCGCCTGCAAGTCTAGGCAGGCGGCTTCTACGCCGGGCCTGGCGTACAGGGCCAGGGCGTGATTCCACAGGTCGGTGTGCATGGTTCCACTCGCGCTATGGGCCGAGGAAGCTGGTAGACTCCGCGACCATCATGATCAGACTATCCAACCTCACTTTACAGCGTGGTCCGCAGCGCTTGCTAGAAGGCGCCGAGATGACCCTGCACACCGGTCACAAGGCCGGCCTGATCGGCGCCAACGGCGCCGGAAAATCCAGCCTGTTCGCCTTGCTGCGCGGTGAGCTGTCGCCCGATGCCGGCGATTGCCAGCTGCCCGGTGACTGGCGCATCGCCCACATGCGCCAGGAAGTCGATACCCTCGACCGCCTGGCCGTGGACTATGTGCTCGACGGTGACGTGCGCCTGCGCAAGGTCCAGGCCGAACTGGCCGCGGCCGAGCAGGCCCACGACGGTACCGCCCTGGCGCGCCTGCACATTGAGCTGGATAGCGCCGACGGCTATACCGCCGACGCCCGCGCACGCAAGTTGCTGGCCGGCCTTGGTTTCACCAACGAACAGATGGACCGCCGCGTCGGCGACTTCTCCGGTGGCTGGCGGATGCGCCTGAACCTGGCCCAGGCCCTGATGTGCCCGTCCGACCTGCTGCTGCTTGACGAGCCCACCAACCACCTGGACCTGGACGCTATCCTGTGGCTGGAGGACTGGCTCAAGGGCTACCCCGGCACGTTGTTGCTGATCTCCCACGACCGCGACTTCCTCGATGCCGTGGTCGACCATGTGCTGCACGTCGAGCAGCGCAAGCTGAACCTGTACAAAGGCGGCTACACCGCCTTCGAGCGCACCCGGGCCGAGCGCCTGGCGCAACAGCAGCAGGCCTACGAGAAACAGCAGGCCCAGCGTGCGCACATGGAAAAGTACATTGCCCGCTTCAAGGCCCAGGCCACCAAGGCCCGCCAGGCACAGAGCCGGATCAAGGCCCTGGAGCGCATGGAGGAGCTATCGGCGGCGCATGTCGATTCGCCGTTCGACTTCGTTTTCCGCGAGTCGCAGAAAATCTCCAGCCCGCTGCTCAGCCTGTCCGAAGGCCGCCTGGGCTACGGTGACAAGGCGATCCTCGACAAGGTCAAGCTGCAGCTCACCCCCGGTGCGCGCATTGGCCTGCTCGGCCCCAACGGCGCTGGCAAGTCGACCCTGATCAAGAACCTCGCAGGCGAGCTCGAACCATTGTCGGGCCGCCTGGTGCGGGGTGAGAACCTGGCCGTGGGCTACTTCGCCCAGCACCAGCTGGATTCGCTGGACGACAAGGCCAGCCCGCTACTGCACCTGCAGCGCATTGCCCCCACCGAGCGTGAGCAGACCCTGCGCGACTTCCTGGGCGGCTTCGACTTCCATGGCGATCGCGTCGACGAGCCGGTGGTGAACTTCTCCGGTGGCGAGAAGGCCCGCCTGGCGTTGGCCCTGATCGCCTGGGAGCGACCGAACCTGCTGCTGCTCGACGAACCGACCAACCACCTCGACCTGGAAATGCGCCTGGCGCTGACCATGGCCCTGCAGGAGTTTGCCGGTGCCGTGGTGGTGGTGTCGCACGACCGCCATCTGCTCAAGAGCACTACCGACGACTTCCTGTTGGTGGCTGACGGCAAGGTCGACATCTTCGATGGTGACCTGGACGACTACAGCCGCTGGCTGGTCGAGTACCGCCAGCGCAGCGCGCCGGCCAGTACCGCCCCGGTCAACCCGGACAAGACCGACAAGAAGGCCCAACGCCAGGCTGCCGCAGCCTTGCGCCAGCAACTGGCCCCGCACAAGAAGGCCGCTGACAAGCTGGAAGCCGAGCTCAACCAGGTGCACGCGCAACTGGCCGAGATCGAGACCGCGCTGGGTGATGGTGGCCTCTACGACGCGTCGCGCAAGGACGAGTTGCGTGACCTGCTGGCGCGCCAGACCAAGCTGAAGCAGCGCGAAGGCGAACTGGAAGAGGCCTGGATGGAAGCGCTGGAAACCCTCGAAAGCATGCAGGCCGAGCTCGAGGCGCTGTCCTGATGGAGGAACTGCGTTCGCTGCTGCCAGGGCAATGGATGGACACCTTCTGGCTGGGCTTGCAGATCCTGTTGATCCTGGTAGCGGCCTTCGTCCTGCAGCGCATCGTTGCACGCGGGCTGAGCCGCCTGGGCCAGCGTTACCCGTTGCCGCCGGAACTGCTGGTGCCGGTGCGTGGCGGCCTGCGCTGGCTGATCATGGGCAGCGCGTTGCTGTTTGTGCTGGAGCGCCTGGGTGTATCGGCGACTGTGCTGTGGACAGCACTGTCCGGCTTCGTCGCGGTGGCGGCGGTGGCCTTCTTCGCCATGTGGAGTGTGCTGTCCAACCTGCTTTGCGCGGTGCTGATCTTCACCGTCGGGCCGTTTCGTATTGGTGACGTGGTCGAACTGGTCGACACCCTGGACAAGCCGGGCGTCAAGGGCCGGGTGATTGCCATCAACCTGCTGTTCACCACCCTGATGGAAATGCCCGAGGCGGGCGGGGCGCTGGTGCAGGTGCCCAATAGCCAGTTCTTCCAGAAGTCGGTACGGCGCTGGCGCGGGGCTGAGGTGCAGTCCATGCAAAAAGAGTCGTCCGCCGAGGCTGACTGAACCTGCACCGGCCTCTTCGCGGGTAAACCCGCTCCCACAGGAGTTCCGCAGCCCTTGGGGACAGCGCGATACCTGTGGGAGCGGGTTCACCCGCGAAGAGGCCAGCACAGGCAATACAAATCCTTCAGAAATCGCTGGTTATTTTTTCACCAACACCTTAGCTTAACGTTTTGCAACATATGTTCGAGCGAGGTGTGTGATGTCGATGGAAGTGTGGTTGGGCTTCTTTGCCGCCTGTTGGGTGATCAGCCTTTCACCCGGTGCCGGGGCGATTGCCTCGATGTCCAGCGGCCTGCAATACGGCTTCTGGCGTGGTTACTGGAACGCCCTGGGCCTGCAACTGGGCCTGATCGTGCAGATCGCCATCATCGCCGCCGGCGTCGGCGCCATCCTGGCCGCCTCGGCCACGGCCTTCCAGATCATCAAATGGTTCGGCGTCGCCTACCTTGTCTACCTGGCCTACAAGCAATGGCGAGCCTTGCCGATGGACATGAGCGATGAATCCGCCGTGCGCCCTATCGGTAAACCGCTGAGCCTGGTGTTCCGTGGCTTCCTGGTCAACGTCAGCAACCCCAAGGCACTGGTGTTCATGCTGGCGGTGCTGCCGCAGTTCATCAACCCGCATGAACCGCTGTTGCCGCAGTATGTGGCGATCACCGTGACCATGGTCACCGTGGACATGCTGGTGATGGCGGGGTACACCGGGTTGGCTGCGCGGGTTTTGCGCTTGCTGCGTACGCCCAAGCAGCAGAAGCGTTTGAACCGGACGTTCGCCGGGTTGTTCATTGGTGCGGCCACCTTCCTGGCGACCCTGCGCCGCGCACCAGTCTGATAGGCCCGGGGGCTGCTTTGCAGCCCATCGCGACACAAGGCCGCTCCTACAGGGATCGCATGGCGGCCTTTGCTATTTCTGCTTGTCCACCAACCCCTTGAGCAAATCCACCGGCAGCGGAAAGACGATGGTCGAGCTCTTGTCCCCCGCAATCGTCCCCAGCGTCTGCATGTAACGCAACTGCATCGCCCCCGGCTCCTTGCTCAGCATCTGCGCCGCCTGCATCAATTTCTCCGACGCCTGCAACTCACCCTCGGCATGGATCACCTTGGCCCGTCGTTCACGCTCGGCCTCGGCCTGGCGGGCAATGGCACGCACCATCGATTCGTTGAGGTCGACGTGCTTGATCTCGACGTTTGCCACCTTGATGCCCCAGGCATCGGTCTGTGCATCCAGCACCTGGCGAATGTCCGAGTTCAGCTGCTCGCGTTCGGCCAACAGTTCATCCAGTTCGTGCTTGCCGAGCACCGCGCGCAGCGTGGTCTGGGCCAGCTGGCTGGTCGCCACGAGGAAGTCCTCGACCTGGATGATCGCCTTCTGCGGGTCGAGCACGCGGAAGTAGACCACGGCGTTGACCTTGACCGAGACGTTGTCGCGGGTGATCACATCCTGCGGTGGTACATCCAGCACCACGGTGCGCAGGTCGACCCGCACCATTTGCTGGATCACCGGGATCAACAGGATCAGCCCCGGCCCCTTCACCTGCCAGAAGCGCCCCAGCTGGAACACCACGCCGCGCTCGTACTCGCGCAGGATGCGGAATGCCGACAGCAACAGCATCGCCAGCACGATCAGCACCGCGCCGAAGCCCAATTGCATGAACATGGTCATTCTCCTTGCGCCGCGGGCGCGGCGGCGCTCACTTCCAGCATGACGCCATGGCGCGCGGTCACCCGCACGTTCTGGCCCGCTTGCAGTGGCGTTGCACACTGCGCCTGCCATTGCTCGCCCTGGGCCAGCACAAAGCCACAGAACGGGTTGCCCGCCATCACTTGGGTGACGGTGACCAGGCTGCCGACCAGGCCGGCGTCACCGCTGACCAGCGCCCGTCGGCGGGCCTTGAGGGCCATGCCCAGCACACCGCCGATCAGCAGCGCCGAGAGCACCGCCAAGGTGCCGATCAGGGCCAGCGGGATGCCGAAACCAGGGGCATCGGTGTCGATCAGGATCAGCGCGCCGACCACGAAGGCGACGATGCCGCCAAAGCCGACCACGCCGAAACTGGGCAGGAAGGCTTCGGCGATCATGAAGGCGATGCCGAGCAATATCAGCGCCACCCCGGCGAAGCTCACGGGCAACAGCTGCAGGGCATACAGCGCCAGCAGCAGGCAGATGCCGCCGACCACGCCGCCTACCGTCGAGCCGGGGTTCATGAACTCGAACAGCAGGCCGTACACACCGATCATGATCAGGATCAGCGCCACGCTGGGGTTGGTGATGACCGCCAGCACCCGTGTGCGCCAGTCCGGCAGGTGCTCGACCAGGCTGGCGCCGGCAGTCTGCAGCTGCTGGGGCTGGCCAGCGACAGTGAGCGTTTTGCCATCGAGCTTGCGCAGCAGGTCGGGCAGGTCATCGGCCACCAGGTCGATCACGTCGAGCCGCAAGGCCTCGCTGGCGGACAGGCTGACCGCCTCGCGCACAGCCTTCTCCGCCCAGTCGGCATTGCGCCCGCGCAGCTGCGCCAGGCCACGAATGTAGGCTGCCGCATCGTTGACCTGCTTGCGCGCGAGGGTTTCGTCATCGCTGCCTTTGGCCTTGTCGTCCTTGGGCGTGCCTGGCGGGGCGCCTATCTGCACGGGGGTTGCGGCGCCCAGGTTGGTACCGGGCGCCATGGCCGCGACATGGCTGGCATAGAGGATATAAGTGCCAGCGCTGGCGGCGCGGGCACCACTGGGGGCGACGAAGGTTGCGACCGGCACGGGGCTGGCGAGAATCGCCTTGATCATCTGGCGCATGGCGCTGTCCAGCCCGCCCGGGGTGTCCATGCGGATAACCACCAGTTGCGCACCCTGCGCCTTGGCCTGGTCGAGGCTGCGCACCAGGTAGTCGGCGCTGGCCGGGCCGATGGCGTCATCGATGCCCAGCACCCATACTGTACCGGGCGCTGCCCAGCCGCCTGGCGTGATACCAAGCAGCAACAGCAGCAACAGCCAGCGCCAGCAGCGGGTGATCACCTGTCGTCACCTCGTTTGCCTCTATTGCACAAGTTTAGCCCTGCCTGCTGGTACCCGACCTAAAATTGGAAATTGGGGGGCGAAACCGGAGGTGCATCATGCGTATGGCAAAGACCCTGCAGGATCGCCTGGACAAGGCCAACTGCGATTACGACATCATTCCCCATCCACATTCGGCCACCAGCCTGGAGTCGGCCCGTACGGCCGGCGTGCCCGCCGAGCGGGTCGCCAAGTCGGTGATGCTCGATGACCGTCATGGCAACTACATCATGGCCGTGCTACCGGCCAACCGGCATCTGGACATGACCAAGGTACGCATGTCCGGGGCCTGGCAACTGACCCGTGAAAGCGGCCTGCCGAGCCTGTTCGGCGACTGCGAGCGCGGTGCCGTACCGGCGCTTGGCGATGCCTACCAGATAAAGATGCTGCTTGATTCGAGTCTTACCCGCCAAGGCGATGTCTATCTGGAGGCGGGTGATCACGATCACCTGATCCACATGAGCATGGAGCAATATCTGAAGCTGGTGCCGCGCGCCGAAGTGCGTGAGCTCAGCTGATGCTCTCAACCCATGCCGGGCCGGCATCGTCGACGACCGGTCTGGCGACGAGGAGGAACCATGGATAAGCCGATTCATCCTTTGTCCGAGATTTTCAAACAGCTGGGGCTGTCTGACGATCCGGTCGATATCGACCGTTTCATCACCACCCATTCGCCGCTCGACGACGATATAAAGCTGGTTGACGCGCCTTTCTGGAACGATTCACAGCGCGATTTCCTGAAAGAGAAGTACATCGCTGATGACGACTGGATTCCGATGATCGACCAACTGAACGAGGCGCTGCATCCAAGCAAAAAATAAAGCGCCGAGTGGTGCCTGACGAGTGATTGGCCGTTGCTATGCTCAGGAAAACAACAAGGGGATAGCGCGATGAAAGATCCCTACGCACCAGGCTTCTGGTGCTCCGTGACGATCCTGGGCACGTTGACGGCCAGTTATTTCTACGGCATACGGCAAACGCAACAGATGAACCAGGCGGTGCATTTCCTGTATGCCGCTGCCGCTGTCACTGTGGCGGTTGCACTGGTGGCGCTGGCCTGGATCGCCTGGCAGCAACTGCACCTGAACAAGCGTGAGGTGGTGCAGGGGCGAACGTTGCTGACCATCTGGAACACCAAGGTCGCGCTACGCCGCGTCGAGACGGTGTTCGACCGTTACTTCTGGGGCAGCTACTGGCATTCGGGGCGCACCTTCGAAGAGGTCATGGGCGAGCTCAAGGGCACGCCGCTGGAGCAGAGCCTGGATGCCCTGAAACGCCAGTGCCGCTTGCTCGATCGCGAAATTCATGACCACCATCACCACTGGCTGGCCAATGCCCGCGACCTGTCCAGCGTGGCCCAGGCCATGGCCCGTGAACGCTACCAGCTGGATGTGGGAGAGCCGACCCGCAGCGGCCATGGCAACACCGCCGTGCTCAACCGGGACCTGGAAGTGCTGGTGTACACCTGGTCGGCGCGCCTGCGCAGTTTCGACCATCAGCTGGACGAGCTGGAGCGCGCCTACCACTGAGGTGCTTCATTCGCCGCGGATGTATTGCTCCAGTTTCAGGATCAGGTTTGCCTGTTCGGCGATGGTTTCCTTGACCAGGTCACCGATCGACAGCAGGCCGAGCAGCTCGCCATTGCTGACCACCGGCAGGTGGCGCAGGTGGCGGTTGGTCATCAGGTTCATGCAGTACTCGAGGTTCTGCTTCGGTTCCACGGTGACCACCGGCGCACTCATGATCTCGCGCACAGGGGTGGCGGCGGACGAGCGGCCCTTCAGCACCAGTTTGCGCGCATAGTCCCGTTCACTGACGATACCCACTACCTGGTTGGCCTCGACCACCGGTAGCGCACCGACGTTTTTCTCCGCCAGCAGCTTCAGGGCGTCGAGTACCGAGTCATCCGGGCCGATGGTGTACACGGTCTGGTGCTGGGACTTGGTCTTGAGGATTTGTTCGACGGTCTTCATACGGGCCTCTGCGGGTGAAAAAAGCGATGTCTCGGAGTAAATAAAGCATCCGGCACGGCGCTCTGCACGGCAATGCAGGAAACGGCATCGAGTCGATTGAAAAACGTCATGAGCGGTCGCCTGTGCCGGCCTCCTCGCGGGCATGCCCGCGAAGAGGCCGGTAGAGTTGGCTCAGAGCTTCGGCATCTGCCCGATCCGCGCCACCATCTCGCTCACCACCTGCAAGTCCAGCATGAACTGCTCAACGGTCTTGAACTCGTTGTCGTTGTGCCCGGTGTACTTCACATCCGGCATGGCCAGGCCGAACTGCACGCCGTTAGGCAAGTCGTGTACCGAGGTGGCACCCGCCGAGGTACCGAACTCGTGCTTCATGCCCAGGTTCTCGGTGGCCACATCAAGCAAGGCCTTGACCCATTCGCCCTCGGGGTTGCGGTACATCGGCTCGTCCAGGCTGTAGTCGAAGGCCACCGAGGTATGGCTCTGCCGGGTCCATTTGCCCAGCTTGTCAGCCAGTTCGTCCTTGATCGTGGCAATTGGCTTGCCTTTCGGAATGCGCAGGTTCACCGCCAGTTTCAGGCCTTTTTCATCCACCCCGACAAAGGTCAGCGAGGCGGTCAGCGGGCCCATGAACGAATCCTTGAAGGCCACGCCGAGCTTGTTGCCCAGGTAGTCCAGGCCCCAGTTGTCGGTGGCATAGCGGGCGGCATCGGTGAAGTGGTTGTGCTTGAGCGGCACATCCTTGCCCAGGCCGTTGATGAAACCAAGCATGCGCGCCACCGGGTTGACCCCGGACTCCGGCTCCGAAGAGTGGGCGGACACGCCGGTCACGGTGAGCAACACCTGCTTGCCATCGGCCTTGGCGGCTATGCTGAAGTCGCCGCCATTGCGCTTCACGTAATCGGCGCCGGCTTTTTCCAGCTGGCTGGCCAGCTTCGCCGGGTTGTCGGTGACCAAGGTCGCGACCGAGGTTGTCGGGATCTGGTTGGTGGCCAGGCCGCCGGTCAGGTTGACGATCTCGGCACCCTTGCCACTGGCCTGGCGCTTGCTGAAGCTGGCCATGATCGTGCCGTAGCCTTTCTCGGCGATGACCACCGGGTAGCCGCCATCGAGGGCCAGGTTGTAGTCGGGCGTGGGGTTGCGTTCGAAGTAGTAGGGGATGGCATCACCGCTGGTTTCTTCAGTGGTGTCGATCAGCAGCTTGAACTGGCGAGCCAGCGGCAGGTTCTCGTCCTTGGCCACTTTCAGCGCGTACATCGCCACGACAATGCCGTTCTTGTCGTCTTCGGTGCCGCGGCCGTACATGCGGTCACCGACCAGGGTGACCTTGAACGGGTCCAGGCGCGTGCCATCGGCCAGCTTCCAGTTGTCCGGGTTGACCGGCACTACGTCGGCGTGGGCATGGATGCCGACCACTTCCTTGCCGCTGCCCAGCGAAATCTCGTACACCCTGTTGTCGATATTGCGGAAAGCCAGGCCGAAGCTGTCGGCCAGGGCCTTGATCTTGTCGGCGATCCTGAGGAACTCGGGGTTCTCGTGCTGCGGCGTGCCTTCGACGTTGAAGGTGGGGATGGCCACCAGTTCACGCAGGGTTTCGCTGGCAGCCTTGCCGTACTTGATGCGGGTATACAGGCCGAGCAGGCGGTTGATCTCGTTCTGCTGCTCGGCGGCCAGTGGCTTGCCGGCCAGGTAGGCATCCAGGGTTGCCGCGAGGTTGTCGGCCTTGGCCAGGTCGCTGCCTTTGAGCTTGCCGAGGAACTGCTTGAAGTCGCTTGGGTCGCTGCCGTCGAAGGCTTTGACAATGGCCGCGGACTGCTGCTGGGTAAGGTTGGCCTGTGCCGGTTGGGTGAACAGGCCGATGCTGGCCAGCAGCAGGGTGGTGGCGGTAAGTTTTTTCAGGTGCATGGTTGTGCGCATTCCTTCGCCAATCATTGTTGTGGGTTACCCGTCGGGAAACGGGAAGACGCCCACGCTAACACCAATGACCCGTGGCACGGGAGTGCCAGAAACGCGACATGTCGCACAAACGAAAAAGCCCCGGGCGAGTTGCCGGGGCCTTTCTGTGCTTCTGTCCCGTCCTGAGCAAGGTTCATACCTACAGCCCGGGGCGTAGCGCAGCGCGCGGGATTCGCGTGTAACCTGTGCCTGCGCTTTTTCACAAGTGACCCCGTGAGTATGGAAGCAGACAACAACACCAAGTCCCACTACACCTACCAGGCCGTGTACCGGTACCTGCTCGATTGGATCGAGGCCTCACCGTCGGACGTTGAACAGCGCCTGCCGTCGTTGCGCCAGCTGGCCCAGCGCCTGAACGTGTCGGTGTCCTCCACCAAGTACGCCTATTCGCTGCTCGAAGACGAGGGCCGGGTATACGCGAGGCCCAGGCTCGGTTATTTCACCCGAGCCAGCAAGGCGCCGCTGCACGGCGAATGTTCACCCAGCCTGCTCGATACGGTGTTTTCCAGCGCCCGCCAGCCCGGCATGCTGGCCCTGAGCAGCGACGCGCCGGCCATGCTGCTGTCGCTGGAGAAACCGCTGCTGATGATCGAGCGTGAACTGGCGCGCCAGTACCCCCGCTCCCATGCGCCGCTGTACCAGCCGTTCGGCGAGCCGGAGCTGCGCGGTGTGCTGGCCGACCGCTACACTCGCTCGCCCCAGCGCTACTGGCATGCCGAGCATGTGTTCATCGGCTCGGACCTGCGCAGCATCCTCGAGCTGTCGTTGCGCGCCCTGGGCTTGGAAGGCCAGGTGGCGCTGGTCGAGTCGCCTTGTTCCTGGGCGGTGCTGCGGCAGTTGCTGGCTGCGCGCATGACCATCGTCGAGGTGCCATTGCGCGCCGACGGCCGTTTCGACCTGGAGCAGTTCCGTCAGTTGCTGCATGCCCAGCCCGTGCGCCTGGCGGTGCTGTCGTCGGCCACCAATGTGCCCCAGGGCGGGTTGATGCCGGCCGCGGACAAGCGGCAGATCTCCCGCTGGCTGGCCGAGCGGGATGTGTGGCTGTTCGAGAACGATGGCTACGGCGAGTTCTGCTTTGAGGCCTCGCCGGCCCGCTATCGTGACTTCGCCGACCCCAACCGCTTGCTGGTGTTTTCCACGCTCGACAAAGTCATCGGATCCGAGGCGCCCTATGGATACCTGCTGTGTCGGCGCCAAACCGAGCAGTTGCAGCAGCTGTTTCTGGAACGTGCCTTCCGCCTATCGCCGATACGCCAGAAGGCCATCGCCAAGATGTACACCACCCGCCGGGTTGACCAGCACTTGCAGTTGCTACGCGCCATGCTGCGCGAACGCATGCAGCACATGCAGGGCCTGCTGGAGCTCCACGGCCAAGGTTGCCTGCGCTGGGTCGCGCCCCAGGGCGGGGCCAGCCTGTGGCTGGAAGCGACCCGGCCGGTGGAAATGCGCCGGGTATTCCAGCGCCTGCTGAGCCAGCGCATCGTCATCGCGCCCGGGGAAATCTTCAGTCAGCGGGGCCTGTGGCGCAGCCATCTGCGCTTGTGCTACACGCTGGACTGGAGCAAGGACATTCCCCAGGCGCTGCAGCGCCTGGTCAAGGCGATCCAGGACGAGGCTCAGACGCCGTAGCAGTGCTCAAGCGTCGGGAAGGTGCCGTCACGCACCTCGTCTGCGAAGTGCGTGCAGGCCTTGCGAATCACACCGGCGACATCGGCGTACTGCTTGACGAACCGTGGCACATGCTCACCCCCCAAGCCCAGCAGGTCCTCGGTGACCAGCACCTGGCCATCGCAGGTCGGGGAGGCGCCGATACCGATGGTTGGCTTGTCGCTGGCCTCGGTTATGGCCCGGGCCACCGGCTCGGCGACGCCTTCGAGCAGCAGCGCGAAGGCGCCCGCCCGCAGGTTGGCGCGTGCATCGGCCATCAATGCTGCGCCGCTTTCCGAGCTCATGCCCTGGGCCTTGTAGCCGCCCATGACGTTGACGAACTGCGGCATCAGGCCGATGTGCGCCATCACCGGCACACCGCGTTCCACCAGAAATTCCACGGTGCCGGCCAGCACCTGGTTGACTTCCAGTTTCACCCCGGCGCAGCCGGTACGGGCAAGCACCTCGGCGCAGTTGCGAAACGCCTGCTCGGGGCTCTCCTGATAGCTGCCGAACGGCATGTCGGCGATCACGCAGGCCAGGCGCGTGCTGTCGACCACCGCGCGGGTATGGGCGATGGTCTCGTCCAGGCGCATGCCCAGAGTAGAACTGCGTCCGTAGCCGACCATCGCGGTGGAGTCACCGACCAGGATGAAGTCGACCACGGGGTCGATTACCTGGGCAATCGCGCTGGAGTATGCCGTCAGCGAGACGATCTTCTGACGGCCTTTCATGGCCACCAGTTGCGGGACAGTCATTCGTCCGTTACGGATATGCGTGCTCATCAGTGTCTCCTTAGTGGTGAAACGGCCCCGGTAATCGGGGCTCCCGGTTACAGCCAGTCTTGCTCCCACGTCCGCCAGGCGAGTTGGTCCTGGCGGATGCGGTCAGGTTG
The DNA here is from genome assembly GCF_002112825.1 of Pseudomonas sp. B5(2017). Lineage (NCBI taxonomy): Bacteria > Pseudomonadati > Pseudomonadota > Gammaproteobacteria > Pseudomonadales > Pseudomonadaceae > Pseudomonas > Pseudomonas sp. B5(2017). Next base: position 307,599 of record NZ_NEIR01000005.1, on the reverse strand, counting down.
CGGATGGACCATGAACACGGCCCCCGGCGAACTGTTGAGGTCGACGGTCGGCGCCAGGGCGCGGCCGTCGCTGAAACGCCAGCGGGCGCTGTGGTAAGAGGCCAGCTGGTCGAGGTGCGAGGTTACCCGGCCCAGGTCGAAGCGACCCTGGCCGCGGGCGATCAGGTTGAGGGTGCAGGCCGCCTGCAGCTGGCGATAGCGCCGTGGGCGCTGCAGCAGGCGCGCTGGGGTCAGGCATGCCTCGACGGTCAGGCTGACCTGGTCGGCGCCGGTGGCAGCCTGCAGGGCGGGTGGGTTGGCCAGGCCGGACAGGCGCGCGCCGGTTTCCAGCAAGCGTGGCCCGGCGGCGGTGAGGATCACCTCGGTATGTGCCGGACCCTCACCGATAGCCAGGGCATCGAGCACGCCCTCGACATAGCCGACCAGGGCCTCCAGCCACGGGTCGTCGGGGGCCAGCAGGTATTCGCTGTCGTAGATCTTTCGCCCATCCTCGCTCAGGGTCTTGGTGCAGCGCCAGGCATCGCTGAGCCAGTGCCGGCCTTGGTGGCTGACGGTGTTGATCACGTACTCGTCCCCTTCGAGGTACTCCTGCACCAGCACTTCATGGTTGTCGCACATCATCAGGTTGGTGCCGCCGAGGATAGCGTCGGCGGCATCGCGGACCTGGCTGGCGTTGCGGCAGATGAACACCTGGTCGGAGCCAGCGCTGTCCAGCGGCTTGACCACCACCGGCCGCGGACCCTGGGCCTGGAACCAGGCGCAGGCCTGCTCGGCACTGCCGGTGCGCAATTGCGCTGCCACCGGCAGACCTGCGGCGGCCACCTGCTCGGCCATCAGCGCCTTGTCGCGGCGCGCTGCCGACAGCGCCGGGTCGTTGCCCGGCAGACCAAGGGTGGCGGCCAGGCGATCGGCCAGCTCAACGCCGAACTCGCTGCCGGTCAGCACGGCTTCGGGGTGCTGGGCCGCCAGCACCTGACACAGTGGCTCGAAGCCGACCTCGTGCAGTTGGTAGCGCTGGGCGAACAGGGCCTGCGGGCAGCTGGCGGCGAAGGCGGCCGGCATGTCCCGTCGCGAGCTCACGTGCAGCAGCGGACGGTGCTCGGCCAGGGCACGAGCGAGAAAGGCCCCGGTGGAGTAGGCGTCCACCAGTACCAGTGGACGCTGGCCCGGTTCAATGCAAGGGTTGGTCATAACGGTTCACCATGTAGTGCAGCATCTGGAACAGTTGGTCGGCGCGCACGCCGTGTTCGGCGTTGCCTGCCGCGTGGCTACGCGCAAGCGGCAGGCCGCCCAGGGTGGCCCAGCGCAGCGCACCGTGGTCGTCGATCAGGGTGGTGGCGCGGCCGGCGTTGTCGGAGTGCAGGCAGTAGGGAATATCCAGCAAACCTCGGGCGAAGGCCTGCAGCAGCGCAATGCCCAGGTCGGCGTGCAGGTCGAGCACGGCGTCGACCAGTTGCCTGGTTTCCATCAGGATTTCCTCGTAATAGCCCTGGTTGGCAGGATCGAGCGCCGCTGGTGCCTGCGCCGCGCTGCTGCTGGCCATGTCCAGCGCCTGAAGGTTGTCGCGCACCGAGGGAATCTGTCGGGCTTCGGCCACGGTCTTGACGATCAGCCGTTCGCAACCGGTGGCCTGTGCCAGGCGGGCGCTGTCGACGATCAACCGGCGGGCGCCATGTTCGGTGCAGGGGAACACGCCCATGTAGGTGTACACCACCACGTGCCAATGGATATCGCCCAAGTAGTGCGCCGCCAACTGGCGCAAGGCGCGCAGCGCGCCTTGGTCCTGGGCCATGCTGGTGCCCTGGGCATAGCTCAGCGACACGCTGCGGATGCCGTACTGGCGAAAGAACATGGTTTCGAGCAGGCCGACCGCCAGCAGCATCGAGGGTGGGCATAACTGACCCAGCAGGCAGCCGCCGAAGCTCTCGATATGGCCATGCGCGGTGCCCTCGGCCAGCGCACGGCAGCTTTGTCCCCAGGCGTCCACCGCACGCAGCAGCGGCAAGCGACTGTAGGGCATGCAGTAGGACACAGGGCCGCCTTCGGTGGCATCCAGGCCAACTGCGGCCATGCGCTTGAAGATGTTCTGCGGCTGGGCCGTGCCATGGCGTACCTGGATCGGAAAGTGCTCGCTGTAGAGGCCGTCGAGCATGCCGCGCAGGGCTTCCAGCGGGTGGCTGACGATGGGAAAGCCATTGAGCGGGCTGCCGTCGTTGAGGCAGCGCAGGGCGCTCTGGTAATCGCCGACACGGGTGTAGCTGTCGAGGGTGATGGTGCCCAGGGCGTCCGGTTGGCGGGCCACGGCCTCCAGGCCAGCACGCATGCTGGGGATGTCGGCGAAACCCATGCGCGGCTGCACCACAAGCTGCCTGCGCTCGCGGGCGCGTTCGATGAAGCGCTGGAAGTGGCTGGTATTCGTGCTGGCCATGGTCAACGCCCTGACACCAGTTCGACCACCTGTTCACCGGTGATCGGATCGTGACGCACGATCCGCCCCTTGTGCGGGTCGCCGGCGCGCACTCGGGCGATCAGCGAGGTATCGCTGTCGAAATCGATGGGCGCGTGCCGGTAAAGGCTGCGCAATGCCGCCAGCGGCAGGCCGCTGACCTCACCAAGCCATTGGCCGAGCATCTCGTCCTCGGCCTGGCCGTCAAGCAGCGCGTGCAAGTCCTCCAGCCGCCCGACAATCTGAGGATGACGCAGGCTCAGGTATAGCGCCAGGTCACGGCCATGGCTGACGAAGGGCGAGAACTGCATGCAGACAAGCTGCTCTTCGTCGAGGTCAAAAGCCGAGCGGGCGAAGCTGTCGGCCAGGGCGCGCCGGTTGGCCATGCCTGCGGCGCCGGCATAGGGCGCCAGGGCCAGCTCGATAAGACGATCGGGCATTTCCTTCTTGCGCATCAAGGCCTGGGCCAGTTCCAGGTATTCGGCCAGGCCATCATCGTAGCTGCGTCCTTGCACCTGCTCGGCCTTGAGCCCGCGCAGATGGGCCATGAGCATCGGGTTGGCGCAGTCCGACTCGGTGAAGCTGAATGCCAGCTCCTCGAAACGGAAGCCGAGGAACTCGGTGATCAGCTCCCAGTGGTCGTCGACCCGGTAGCTCACCAGGTCGTAGATGCTGATGAACGCAGGTTCCCCGCCGGCGTTGCCGGTACTGACCCGACGCTCGTCAAGTGCGGCGTCGAAGCCTTCGCCGAGCAGTTCGATGAAGTAGGCCTGGGCGATACCGTCCAGCGCCTGCAGCAGCCCGCGAAAGCCTTGGCGGCGGCAGGCCTCGACGTTCAGCCCCAGGCGTTCGGCCAGGCGCATGATCCAGGTGAAGTAGTGCTTCTGTTCCTTGCGCGAGTCGCCGGTGACCACCGCGTCGACGCCACCCTGCCACCAGGCGGCGCGGCCAAAGAAGTCGGCCACCGCAAGGTTGCAGCTGTTGCAGAAGGTCGGGCGACCGTCGCCGGCGGTGCGGTGGCCGTTCATCAGCACGTCGAAGCGGTTCATCGCCTTCACCTGGCCGGGGAAGGGCAGGTGGCGTTCGAACGGGCGGATCTGCTGGTGGTCGACCACCAGCATCTCGACCCGTGCGTCGCCGTACAGCGCCAGGGCATGGTAGACCCGATCGATGTTGGCCATCACCGCGTCGGCCACCCCGGCATGACGCATGTTGGCGATACGCAGGTGGAAGGTGCGACCATGGGTGATGGCCAGGTGCAGCTGGGTCGCGCGCAGCAGCGACACGGTATAGGAGCTGTCCTTGCCGCCGCCGTAGGCGACCATCAGGCGGTAGTCGGCCAGGCCTTCCAGGCCTCCGGCGGCCTCGATCAGGCGTTCGCCGAACACGCGCACGGCGTTCTGGTCGTTGTCGCTCAGGTAAGGGGTGAGCCGGGCCAGCAGCGCGGCGTCGTCGTGTTCGGTACGTGCGGCGTGGTTCATGCTGGTTGCGTCTCCAGGCGGTAGTGTTCGATGACATGTCGGATGTCTCGCTCGATGCCAGCCTGGTCGCTACCGGTGAAAATGAAACGTCCGCCCTGCAGCGCGTCGTAGCCGCCGCCGACCTCCAGCACTTCGCCGGGCTGGGGCAGCAACTCGCGCCAAAGCGAAGCGACCTGGGTGCGCTGCGACGGTGCCTCGAGCACTGTGCACGGCAGTTGCCGCGGCTTGGGGATGATCAGCCAGCCGCCGCTGGGGTCGCTGTCCTGGCCGGGCAGGGTGGCAGGCTCGCCGAGCAGGTTCTTCAGCCAATGCTCATAGAGATTGACGCCGAACACCTGGTTGATCAGGTGTGGCACCTCGCTGCCGCCAACCCGCGCACCCACTTCCAGGAATACCAGGCGACCGTCCTCGCACACGAACAGTTCCAGGTGGAACGCGGTGTCGCGCAGCCCCAGCGCCTGCAGGCACTGGCGACTGAAGTCGGCGATGCGCGTACGCAACGGCGAGGCTTGCAGCAACACCGAGCCCAACGGCTGGTGCCGGGCGAAGTCCAGACAACTGTTGAGGTAGCGCGACACGGCCTGGAACGGCACCTGACCGGTAGCGTCGGTGTAGCCGTCGACGTGGTATACCTGGCCCTCGACGAAGGCCTCCACTTCGTGGCGCGCCAGGTCGACGCCGTCGAGCGCGGCCAGCAGCTGGCGCTCGTCATCGACCCGCACCACGCCGATGCTGGCGGCGCCGTCCACCGGCTTGACGATCAGCGGGTAGCCGGTTGCGTTGGCGAAGTTCAGGGTGTGTTCCAGGCTATGGCAGCGAGTGAAGGCCGGCACGGCCAGGCCATGCTCTTGCAGCACGTGTTTCATCCGCGCCTTGTCGCGGTACACCCCCACTTCGTCCGGCCCATGGCCCGGAATGTTCAGTGCCTGGCGCACCTGGGCGGCGATTTCGAGGGTGAATTCGGACAACGCGATCAGCAGGTCGACCGGGCCGACCCGTTCGATCACTTCAGTCACTGCGGCCAGCAACTGTGGGTACTGGTTTACGTCCTCGACCTGCACCATGTGGGCGATCTGCTCGCGTGGCGTCAGCACGCCGAGCGCGCCGGGGCCGTCGACCACATAACTGATGCGGTGGGCATGGTGATCGAAGAAGGCTTCGTAGCGGGTCAGTTCGTTGTCCCAGCGCTGGCCGTCGTGGAAGCGCGGCCAGCGGTTGACGATCACGATATGCATGGGTTCGTTCCTTGTTCGGGCAAGAAGGGGGCTCAGGTCCAGTGCGTCACGTCGCCAGCGCCGAGCACCAGCGAGTGACGGGCCTGGGCCAAGCGATCGAGATGGCGCTGGAAGGCGTCTAGGGCGTCGTCCTCGGTGAACACCGCGTCGTACCCGGCAGCCAGCAGCTCCTCGCGGACCGCGCGGGTTTGCGCCTCGGAGGTGGTCAGCTTGCCGCCAATCACGATGTGCAGGTGCGGGTGCTGCTGGCGCAGCGCGCGAATCAGTGCCAGACCCTGGGAGTAGCCGTGGCCGTTGACACTGCTGATCACCAGCAGATGCGCGTGTTGGTGCTGGTCGACGGCGTCGAGCACGGCCTGGACCGGTGTGCAGCTGCCCAGGTTCTTCACCTCCAGGCCGCGCTCGCCCAGCCACAGTTGCAGGTACACCAGGTTCCACATGTGCGAGTCGGATTCGACCGTGGCCAGCAGGCACAGGTGTTGGCTTTTCATCGGGATGCCTCCATGGCTAGTGTGTCAGTGCCAAGTGCGGCGTTCAGGCGCCGCGTGGTGAGGTGGAACAGCAGGGCGCCCGGCACGCTCAACAGCAGGCCCATGGCGAGAATCAGGCCCTGAATGCCGTAGCGTTGGCCGATGCTGGCGCTGAGCAGGCCGCCCAGCGGGTAGGACGCCAGGTTGAGAAGGTAGAAAGGGCCCATTACCTTGCCCAGGTGCTTGCGCGGGATCACCTTGATCCGCTGGGTGCGGTTGAACACGTTGAACAGGGTGCAGCCGGCCATGGCCAGGACGAAGCTGGCACCGTAGGCGAATACGCCATTGGCCATGCCCATGGCCAGGATCCCGCCGCACAGCACGGCGAAACCCAGCGCCCCCACCTGGTGGATCGACAGTCTTGTCAGCAACCACGGCACCAGCAGGAAGTTCAGCAGGCCCAAAGCCCCGGCGGCGCTGTTGATCAGGCCGAAGGCACTGTCGGTGGCCTGGAACACGTCGCTGACGACGAAGGCATTGGCGCTGAGCACGCAGGCGAAGGCCAGGTTGATGCTGCAGTTCAGCAGCGCCAGGCTGATGATCGGCGGGTTACCCAGCAGCAGCTGCCAGCCCTGGCGCAGGGCTGCGAGCACAGGTTGCCGAGTACTGTCGGCGTGGGCGTTGGGCAGACCGCGCCAGCACAGTGCTGCCAGCAGCAGCGCGACGGCGGCCAGGCCCAGCAGCGCCAGCTTGCCGCTGTACAGCACTAGCGCGGCGGCGCAGGCCGGACCCAGCACCTGTGCCAATAGCTCCATGTTCTGCACCAGCGACTGGGTGTGGGCCAGGCGCTCGGCCGGCGCCACCTGCGGCACGGTGCGCTCCACGGCCATGCGCACCGGAGCCATCAGCAGCGACAGCAGTACGCCGTTGGCCGCCAGCGCCCAGACCGTCAGGGCCGGCGCCAGGCTGCAGCACAGTACGGTCAGCCCCAGGCTGGCGGCGCGCAGCACGTTGGCCCACTGCAGCAGACTGCGCCCGCCTACACGGTCCGCCAGCACCCCGGCGAACGGGTAAGCGAGCAGCGCCGGCAGCCATTCCAGGGCGAACACCAGCCCGGAGTAACGCAGGCTGCCGGTGACCTGGTAGACCATCAGCGGGACGGCAAACAGCACCGTCTGTTCGGCCATCAGGCCCAGCAGCAGGCCGGCGCCGAAGCGGCGCAGGGGCGGGTGCTCAGCCATGCTGGCGGTCCAGTTCGGCTTCAAGTTCGCGCAAGCGTGGCAGCACGTGCTGGCAGAAGCTGCGCATCTCGTCGCGGGTCGGCCAACCGGAGAAGATGAACTCGCTCACCCCGGCCTTCTTGTACTCCAGCAGGTAGGCGGCCACTTCCTCATAGCTGCCTACCACGCACAGAGCCGGGCCGCCTCGGTAGGCCACAGCCCCCGACCAAAGCATCGGCGACAGCCAGTCGTGATGGGCACCCTCGGCCAGACGAAACGATGTCTTGACCGCCTCGGAGTCGCAGCGGGCGACAAACTGGCGCACCCATTCACGGTGCTGCTGGTCGGGGTTTTCCATCATTGCGTCGACCTCGGCCAGTGCCTCGTCGCGGGTTTCTCGCGCCAGCACGTGCATGCGTATGCCTACCGAACGTCCGGCCGCGAGTACTTCGCGCGCGGCCTCGGCAATGCCTTCGGGCGTGTCGCCGTAGCGCAGCCAGCAGTCGCTGTGGGATACCGCGACCTGCTGGGCGATGCCTGAGGCGCCGCTCAGATACAGGCGTGGCCGCTCAAGGTCCTTGAACGGGAGGCCCAGCTGGGCCTTGTCCAGCTGGTAGAAGTCGCCATGGTGGCTGAGTGGCGTTTCCCCGGCCCAGAAGCGCCTGAGAATCTCGATGAACTCGCAGGTGCGCGCATAGCGGCCATCGTGAGCAACGTAGTCACCGTAGTACGCCTGCTCGTCCGGCGAGATGCCGGCCACCAGGTTCAGGGCGATGCGCTTGTCGGACATCCACGACAGCGTGTTGACCACCTGGGTGAACAGGGTCGGGTGCAGCAGCCCGGGGCGGTAGGCGAGGATGAACTTGACGTTGCGAGTTTCGCGCACCAGCGCGCCGATCATCGGCAGCGGGTCGGGCATGTGGTAGCTGATGCCCATCAGCAGCGAGTCGATGCCCAGTTCGTCGGCCTCCTGGGCGAAATCGACGATACCGGCGAAGTCCAGGCGTCCGGTGTCGTACTTGTCGGAGGCTTTCTGCTGGCCGCTGTCGAGCGGCGAGCACCAGTGAATGCGCAAGGGGGTCATGCGGGTGTCTCCGGAAAAGGCCCGCCGTCAGAGCGGGCCGGTGCGAGGGCGTGAAGGGCTCAGAACAGGAAGTCACTGCCGACACTGCGGTCGAACAGGGCGACATCGCGGATATGGCGCTTGCCGCAGATGAAGCGCAGCAGCCGTTCGATGCCCAGCCCGCCGCCGGCGCTGGGATGCAGCAGCCCCTGGCGGGCTGCTTCGAGGAAGTTGCCGAACGGGGTCAGGTCCATGTCCAGCTCGTTCATGCGGTAGAGGATCTGACCGTGCTCGTACTCCCGTTCGGCGCCCGACAATGCCTCGCCATAGCCCTCGGGCCAGACCAGGTCATAGTTGTTGTAGTGGCCGCGTTGGCCGGGGGTCTCGCGGTCGTAGAACTCGCGGCGGTGGTTGGTGATGAAGAACGGCGTATGGGCCTTTTCCGACATCAAGCGCTCGAAGTCATCGCCCAGTTCGGCCTGCAGTTCGTCGGTGCTGTACACCGGGAAGGCGGTTTCGTAACGCGGCAGTTCACGGCCCAGCTGGGCCAGTTGCGCGGCGCAGTGTTGGCGCACCTCGTCCAGGGTGTGCTTGACCATCTGCTCGATCAACTGCATGGCCTGTTGCATGGTGCCGCCGCGAATCTCGAAGTCGAACTGGGAGAACTCCAGCAAGTGACGCTGGGAGTCCTTGATCTCCGGCTTTTCCAGGCGGATGTTCGGCGCAACGATAAAGATGCGCTCGTGGCCGCGGGCGGTCAGGGCCAGTTGCTTGTGGAAGATCATGCTGGCGGTGAGTTTCAGGCGCCGCTGCTGGTACTGGATCTCGGCCGGGTACACCGCGTGGTTCAGGGGGTCGGTGATCGGCGACATCAGTATCGGCAACAACTGGCGGAAGTCACGGTCGAGCAAGAAGGTCTGTAGGGCGTGCAGCACACGGCCACGGATAATGGCCACTGCTTCGACGTCTGGGTGGTCAAATGCGGCGATCTGGCGCTGAATTTCATCCATGTTGGGGCCATCTTGTGGGTCAAAGGTGGCCCGATTATTGGCTTTCGCTGTCAAAACTCAATGTACAGATTCCGGTGAAAAAGCGACCCAGACGCGCTTTTTATTGTCCTGTCCGCCCGCGACGGTGACCATGAACCCGACCGGTTCTGCCGCGCCTTCGTTACCCGATTACAGGACACCCATGCCAATGACGGCCCATCCTCGACCCGTTTCCACGCGCTTCGGCCGCGCCGACTACAAGACCCTGGGCCTTGCCGCGCTGGGCGGCGCGTTGGAGATCTACGATTTCATCATCTTCGTGTTCTTCGCGCTGATCCTCAGCGAGCTGTTCTTCCCGCCGCACATGCCCGAATGGCTGCGCTTGCTGCAGAGCTTCGGCATATTCGTCACCGGCTACCTGGCGCGGCCGCTGGGAGGCATTCTGCTGGCGCACTTCGCCGACCGCCTGGGGCGCAAGCGTGTGTTCAGCCTGAGCATCCTGATGATGGCGTTGCCGTGCCTGCTGATCGGCCTGATGCCGACCTACGCGCAGATCGGCTACTGGGCACCGTTGCTGTTGCTGGCCCTGCGCATCCTGCAGGGCGCCGCCGTAGGCGGCGAAGTGCCCAGCGCCTGGGCGTTCGTCGCCGAGCACGCACCGGCCGGCCACCGCGGCTTCGCCCTGGGCATGTTGCAGGCCGGGCTGACCTTCGGCTACCTGCTGGGCGCGGTCACCGCGGCGGTGCTGGCGCGGGTCTACACCCCACAGGAGATGCTCGATCACGGCTGGCGTCTGCCGTTCATCCTGGGCGGTGTGTTTGGTCTGGTCGGTGTCTGGTTGCGTCGCTGGCTCAGCGAAACGCCGGTATTCGTCGCCCTGCAGGCGCGCCACGCAGCCGACCCGGAGCTGCCGTTGCGCACCGTGCTGCGCGGACACCGGCGAGCCATCACCCCGGCACTGCTGCTGACCTGCGTGCTGACCTCGGCAGTGGTGGTGCTGGTGGTGATTACCCCGACGGTGATGCAGAAGCGCTTCGGACTGCCGGCGGACCAGACCTTCGCCCTGAGCAGCCTGGGCATCGTCTTCCTCAATATCGGTTGCATCCTCGCCGGGCGCATGGCCGACCGCCTCGGCCCCTGGCGTGCCCTGGCGATCCACAGCGCCCTGCTGCCCGTCGGGGTGGCGGCGCTGTACGCCAGCCTGATTTTCGAGTTGCCGCTGATCGGCGTGGCCTACGCGCTGGCCGGCTTGTGTTGCGGCGTGGTCGGGGTGGTGCCGTCGATCATGGTCGGGCTGTTCCCGGCGGCCATTCGCGTGTCGGGGATATCTGTCACCTACAACATCGCCTACGCGTTGTGGGCGAGCGTTACACCGTTGCTGCTGATCGCCCTTATGCCTTGGAACCAGTGGGTCGCGGTGGGCTTCAGCGTGCTCATGGGCGCAGTGGGGCTCTGCTGCGTGCGCCTGTTCGCCCAGCGTGGGCCGGACGTCGAAAATGCCAGTGTGCCGGCAGGTGCCAAATGAGCTGCGGCCCTTTGCAGTGGCTGTCGGTGGCCGAACTGACGTCGCTGTATGATCGCCGCGAGCTGTCGCCACTGGAGTACCACCAGTACCTGATTGACCATGTACAGCGCCGCGAGCCGGCCTTGAATGCACTGTGCCAGTTCACCCCTGAGCTGGTGCTGGAGCAGGCCGCTGCGTCCACCCAACGTTGGGCCAGGGGCGCGCCGCTCGGGCCGCTGGATGGCGTGCCGGTGACCTTGAAATCGTTGATTGCCACCCGTGGGCAGCTGCTCGACCAGGGGTGCGCGGGCCTGGAGCCGCGCCTGGCATTAGCCGATGCGCCACCGGCGGCGCGCCTGCGCGAGGCGGGCGCGGTACTGCTGGGCAAGACCTGCGTGCCGGATTTCGGCATGTTGTCCTCGGGCCTGTCGAGCCTGCACGGCATCACCCGCAACCCATGGAACACGGCACTCAACCCCGGTGGCTCCAGCGCCGGGACGGCGGCCGCGGCAGCGGCGGGCTACGGTCCGCTTCACCTGGGCACCGACATCGGTGGTTCGGTGCGCCTGCCGGCCGGCTGGTGCGCGCTGGTGGGCTTCAAGCCGACCCTCGGGCGCATACCCATCGACCCGTATTATACCGGCCGCTGCGCCGGGCCCATGACCCGCACGGTAGACGACTGCGCGGCGATGATGGCGGTGCTGGCGCGCCCGGACCTGCGTGATGCCACCAGCCTGCCGGCGGCCGAGCTCGACTGGGGGTTGCCCCCGGTGAGCGTGCGCGGCCTGCGGGTGGGGCTGCTGCTTGAACCCGGTTGCGGCCTGCAGCCCGACGCGCAGACCTGCGCCGCGGTGCGCGCCGCCGCCGGGCTGTTCGAGGCGCAGGGCGCCAGGCTGGTGGAGGTGGCGCCATTGATGGAGCGTCGTCTGCTCGACGGCCTTGACCGCTTCTGGCGCGCGCGGCAGTGGAGCGAACTCCGCCAGCTGGCGCCCGAGCGCCTGGCCCAGGTGCTGCCGTACATCCGCCAGTGGGCCGAGCCGGCCCGCCACATGACGGCGGTGGAGGCGGTGGAAGGCTTCAACCAGACCTTCGAGATGCGCCGGCGAGCTGCGCGGCTGTTCGAGCAGTGCGACCTGCTGCTGTCGCCGACCAATCAGGTGCAGGCCTATCCCGCCGAGCTGGCCTCCCCCGGCAACGACCCGCAACTGCCGTTCGAACACATAGTGTTCACCGTGCCTTGGAACATGGGCGAGCAACCGGCGCTGTCGATCAACTGCGGCTTCAGTGACCAGGGTATGCCCATTGGCTTGCAGATGGTCGCCCCGCGCTTCGCCGACACTTGGCTGCTGCGCCTGGCCAAGGCCTTCGAAACCTGGCGCGGGCCGATCCGGCACTGGCCCGATTGACCCTATGAAGTGCCTGGCAGGCACGGCACCGACCTTCGTTCACGGACAGGACACCCCTTGCATATGCAAAGACGCACACTTCTGTGCTGCGCCCTCATCACGCCCTGTGTGGCTGCTGGCCAGCCCGGCTTCATCGACGGCAGCCGTCTGGACCTCAACCTGCGGCACTACTACTCCAACCAGCATACGCAGGGCGACACCTACCTGGCGATCCGCAAGGACGGCCGCCTGACCCCCTCGCGTCTGCGCGAGACCTGGGTGCAGGCGGCGATGCTCGACTATGCGTCAGGCTACACTAGCGGTGTGCTCGGCATTGGCGTGGATGCCTCGCTGTACGGCGCGATAAACCTGAATCGCGGCCATGGCCGGGTGGCCAACGGTGGCGACCGGGTACTGGTGGACAGCGACGGCGACGCCATCCCCACCTGGAGCCGCCTGGCTGTCGGCGCGCTGCGCCTGCGCCTGGCCGGCAGTACCTTGCGGGTTGGCCGACAACGCCTGGACAATCCGATCCTGCGCTACAAGGATAACCGGGCGCTGCCGTCGAGCTTTCAGGGTGTGGCGCTGAGCAACCAGAGCATCGCTGGCCTGCAACTGGACGCCGGGCGCTTCGATCGGGCAATCCCGCGCACCGGCACCGGCAGCGAGCTGCTGACCAGCACCTTCGGCGATCGGGCGGTGAAGGCCGATTCGATCAGCTATATCGGTGCCCGTTACAGCGGCGCGCTGTCTGCCAGCCTGTACGGCTCGCACCTGGCAGATACCTGGCAGCAGCTGTACGTGGGGCTGGGCGGCACGCTGGGCGATCGGGCCAAGCTGGCTGTGCGCCCGGCCTTTCACTACTACCGCACCCGCGACAGCGGCCAGCAGCAACTGGGCTATATCGACAACCAGGCCTGGAGCCTGGCCACCACGCTGGCGCACCAGGCCCATGGTCTGACGCTGGCCTGGCAGCAGGTCGAGGGCAACGAGTATTTCGACTATGTGTGGGAGTCGACCGGCAACTACATGGCCAACTCGCTGTATTCGGACTACAACGGCCCGAACGAACGCTCCTGGCAGTTGCGCTACGACTTCGATGCCAGCGCCTACGGCGTGCCGGGCCTGAGCTTTGGGTTGTGGCACGCCAAGGGCTGGGGCATCGATGGCAGCCACTACCAGGGTGACCGCAATGGCCGCCACGCCGGATACAACGTGCGCGGTCTGCGCGGCGCGCGGCACGAGGAGAATGGCTTGGTACTTGGCTACGTGCTGCAGGGCGGCGCCTGGCGCGACACCAGCGTGCGTACCATCGTCTACAACCATCGCGCCCACGGCGGGCAGATCGATGGCAGCTACGACGAAGTGCGGCTGGTGGTCAACATGCCGCTGCGATTGTTCTGACCTTCCTCAACCCAGCGCCTTGTGCCGCCGGTGCCAGAGCATGCCCAAGGCCAGCAGCCATGCGGCCCAGTGGGTTACGTTCAGGCCGTACCTGGAATAGCGCCGGGAATAGAATACATTTGGGGGCGAGCCGGCCGACTTGAGCGAAACGGTTCCGGTGATGCCGATCTTCGGCCTATTGATAGTCCAGACGCACATCGCCCAGTTGCACTTTGGCAAAGCGACTTTCAGGACCAAGGCAAGTTCTGCGCGGAAGCGCCAACCCCTTGTGACACAAGGGAAAGAAGATGGCGCACTCGGCGGGATTCGAACCCACGACCCCTGCCTTCGGAGGGCAGTACTCTATCCAGCTGAGCTACGAGTGCAACGCGCACGCATGATACCCATCTGTGGTGGTGCCGTCCATCACCTTGATCTGTAGCCATTTTTCCCTTCAGCCGTGAAACGGGCGGTAATGGCACTCACAAATGCCTCTATCCATATGCAATATCGATATTTCCATCGTTGCTGTTATGCCCACTATTCTCTAGTCACAACTTGTTATAACAAGTAATCGATCAGTGAAGAGACCTATGGCCCAACTGCTCCCCCTGTCCCCGGTACCGCTCTACACCCAGCTCAAGGAATTGCTGCGCGAGCGCATCCTCGATGGCACTTATCCGCCACATAGCCGCATGCCCTCGGAAAGCGAGCTGGGCAAGGCTTTCGACGTCAGCCGCATCACCGTGCGCCAGGCGCTGGGCGACCTGCAGAAGGAAGGGCTGATTTTCAAGATCCACGGCAAGGGCACCTTCGTAGCCAAGCCCAAGGCTTTCCAGAACGTCAGTACCCTGCAGGGGTTGGGCGAGTCGATGACGCAAATGGGTTACGAGGTGATCAACCGCCTGCGCAGTTTCCGCCATGTGCCAGCCAATGCATTGGTGGCCGCGCGGCTGCAGGTCGAGGAGGGCAGCCTGGTCACCGAGATCCGCCGGGTGCGGTTGATCAACCGCGAGCCGGTGTCGCTGGAGCTGACCTGGTTGCCCAAGGCCGTCGGCGAAAAACTGGAAAAGGCCGACCTTGTCACCCGCGACATTTTCCTGCTCCTGGAAAACGACTGCGGCATTGCCCTTGGCCACGCCGACCTGGCCATCGATGCCGTGCTGGCCGACAGCGACCTGACCCAGGCCCTGGATGTTGAAGAAGGCTCGCCGATCATGCGCATCGAGCGCCTGACCCATGCCGCCGACGGTACGCCACTGGACTTCGAACACCTTTACTACCGCGGCGATGCTTTCCAGTACCGCCTGCGCATCGACCGCCAGAAGGGGAGCAAGGCATGAGCATCCAGACCCAGGACTACGACATCATCGTCATCGGTGGCGGTACCGCCGGGCCGATGGCGGCGATCAAGGCCAAGGAGCAGGACAAAAACCTGCGCGTGCTGCTGCTGGACAAGGCCAACGTCAAGCGCAGCGGTGCCATCAGCATGGGCATGGATGGCCTGAACAACGCGATCATCCCAGGCCATGCCACCCCCGAGCAGTACACCAAGGAAATCACCGTGGCCAATGACGGTATCGTCAACCAGGCCACGGTGCATGCCTACGCTACCCACAGCTTTGAAACCATCGAGCAACTCGACCGCTGGGGGGTGAAATTCGAGAAGGACGAGACCGGCGACTACGCGGTGAAAAAGGTTCACCACATGGGCGCCTACGTGCTGCCCATGCCCGAAGGCCACGACATCAAGAAGGTGCTGTACCGTCAGCTCAAGCGTGCCCGGGTCGAAATCAGCAACCGTATGGTCTGCACCCGTGTGCTGCTCGATGGTGAAGGCGCGGCCGCTGGCGTGCTGGGTTTCGATTGCCGTAGCGGCGAGTTTCGCGTGGTGCGGGCCAAGGCGGTGATCCTTGCCTGCGGAGCGGCCGGGCGCCTGGGCCTGCCGTCGTCGGGCTATCTGATGGGCACCTACGAGAACCCGACCAACGCCGGTGATGGCTACGCCATGGCCTACCATGCAGGTGCCGAACTGGCCAACCTCGAGTGCTTCCAGATCAACCCGCTGATCAAGGACTACAACGGCCCGGCCTGTGCCTACGTCACCGGCCCACTGGGTGGATATACCGCCAACAGCAAGGGTGAGCGCTTTATCGAGTGCGACTACTGGAGCGGCCAGATGATGTGGGAGTTCCACCAGGAGCTCGAGGGCGGCAATGGCCCGGTGTTCCTCAAGCTCGATCATTTGGCCGAGGAAACCATCCAGAACATCGAAGAAATCTTGCACAGCAACGAGCGCCCCAGTCGTGGCCAGTTCCACGCCGGGCGTGGCACCGATTATCGCCAGCACATGGTCGAGATGCATATCTCGGAGATCGGTTTCTGCTCGGGGCATTCGGCGTCGGGGGTGTGGGTCAATGAAAAGGCCGAGACCAGCGTCAAAGGGCTGTATGCCGCGGGCGATATGGCAGCGGTGCCGCACAACTACATGCTCGGGGCCTTCACCTATGGCTGGTTTGCCGGTGTGAACGCTGCGCATTACGTGACCGGGCGCGAATTCGCCGAGGTCGATGCCGAACAGGTCGAGCGCGAGCGCGCGCGGGTGTTTGCCCCGCTGCAGCGTCAGCATGGCCTGCCGCCGGCGCAGGTCGAGTACAAGCTCAGACGCATGGTCAACGATTACCTGCAACCGCCGAAGGTGACCAAAAAGATGGAAATCGGCCTGGCGCGCTTTGCCGAGATCGAACGTGACCTGGACCAGATGAAGGCCAGCAACCCTCATGAACTGATGCGTGCGATGGAGGTTTCGGTGATTCGCGATTGCGCCGAGATGGCGGCGCGGGCCTCGCTGTTCCGCGAGGAAAGCCGCTGGGGGCTGTACCACCACCGGGTGGACTTCCCTGAGCGCAATGATGGCGAGTGGTTCTGCCATTGCCATCTGAAAAAGGGCGAAAACGGTGAAATGACCAGCTTCAGGAAAGCGGTCGAGCCTTACCTGATTGCGTTGGACGCAGAAGAGCAGACCGCCTACGACCAGCTGCGAGTAAAGGCCGATGCAGCCTAGGCGACGCTGTGTCCTGTGAACACTTCGAAGAACGAGGGCCGCAGGCCCCGAGGACTCCGTGAAATGGCCTACCAGCCGCAAGAAATCTTCTTCCGCAGCAGCGCCCCCGTCACCATCGACGAAGACAAGTGCATCGCCGAAAAAGGCTGCACCGTCTGCGTGGAGGTTTGCCCCATGGACCTGCTGGCGATCAACCCGGCCACGCAGAAGGCCTACATGGCGTTCGACGAATGCTGGTACTGCATGCCCTGCGAAAAGGACTGCCCCACGGGTGCGGTGAAGGTCGACATCCCGTACCTGCTGCGCTGATTCATCCCGCCATCCGGCGCACCACCGGACGCCCTCCTGCTGTGCCCCTCGTTTCCCACCACCCAAGCCGGGCGGCGGAGACGACCCAACTCTTATAACGACTCGAGGGGAAACACCCATGCGCCTTGTTGCAACCGTGGCCGGCCTCGCGCTGGCGCTCACTGGCCTGAATGCCAGCGCCGAAACCATCCGCATCGCCATTGGCACCCAGGACACTACCATCAACTGCGCCACTGGTGGCCTGCTGATACGCGAGCTTGGCCTGCTGGACAAGTACCTGCCGCATGACGGCAAATACAGAGATGCCAAGTATCAGGTGGAGTGGAAGAACTTCACCAGCGGTGCGCCACTGACCAATGAAATGGTCGCTGGCAAACTCGACTTCGGTGCAATGGCCGACTTCCCCGGGTCGTTCAACGGTGTTGCTCACCTGGATGCCGGCAAGCGCAGCCTGTTCGTAAGCGTGCTGTCGGGCAGCGTGCACGGCAGCGGCAATGGCATCGTCGTACCGGCGGCGTCCAGCGTGCAGTCGCTGGCTGAACTCAAGGGCAGGACCATTTCCGTGCCGTTCGCCTCCACCGCCCACGGCATGCTGCTGCGTGCCGTAGCAGCCCAGGGGTGGGACCCGCAGAAGGATGTGCGAATCATCGCCCAGGCGCCGGAAATCGCCGGTTCCGCCCTGCGTAGCAACCGCATCGAGGCCCATGCCGACTTCGTGCCGTTCGCCGAACTGTTCCCCAACCGCGGCTTCGCCCGCAAGATCTATGACGGCGCCCAGGCCAACGCACCGACCTTCCATGGCGCTTTGGTCGATGCCGATTATGCGAAGAAGTACCCCGAAGTGGTCACCGCCTACCTGCGCGCCAGCCTCGAAGCTGATCGGCTGATCGCTGCGGAACCTGAGAAGTACAGCGAGTTGATCGAGAAAGTCACCGGCATCGAGGCCGAGGTCAATTACCTGTTCCACGGCCCGCTCGGCCTGCAGACCCGCGACCTGACATGGAAGCCTGAATACCGTCAGGCAGTCGCAACCTCCATCGATACGCTCAAGCTGCTTAAAAAGACCGACCGCGGCCTCGACACCGACAAGTTCATCGACGACCAATACATCCGTGCGGCCTTCAAGGAGGCTGGCCTGGACTACGACAAGGCGCTGAAAGACTACGATCCGCAGCCACTCAAGGCCAATGACGCGCTGACAGGCAAACCGATTACTGACTTCAGCCGCCTGGCACAGATCTGGGTGCGCGGTGAAGGCAAGGTCCGCCACTACGCTTCGCCGGAGGCCGCGCTTGGCGCCTTGGCCCAGCTGGAGCAGGAGGGCAAGGACATCCGCGCCATCTACGCCCAGGCCGCCGACAGCGGAATCAAGTTGCTGGCGAACCAGGCCTGGTTCGTGCGTAACGCCAAGGGTGAACTGGCGGCGTTCCTGCTCAAGGACCAGGCCGAGCAGTATGCCAAGGCCCATGGTGGTGAAGCGCTGGACTTCGTCAGCGCCAACCAGAAGCTGGTCGCCCAGCGCTGACCGGGAGGCACCGACATGACCTGCAACCTCAAGCGCTGGCCGGTGCGCCTGGCTTCGCTGCTGGCCTGCCTGCTGTTCTGGCAGGTCGCGGCGAGCGTGAAGCTGGACCTCGGGCTGCTGACGTTCACCTATGTCCCCACACCGAAGGCGGTACTGGAAGCTGCCTGGCAGTTGCTGACCTCCAGCACCCTGCTGGCGCACCTGGGCAGCAGCCTGTCGCGGGTTTTTGCCGGTTATGGCGCCGCGGCGCTGATTGGCGTGGCCCTGGGGTTGTTGATCGGCCGCTCGAAATGGGCCGAGGACACCCTGCTGCCGCCACTCGAAGTGCTGCGGCCGATTCCTGCGGTGGCGTGGATCCCGCTGGCGATCCTGATGTTCCCATCGTCGGAACTGTCGATGGTGTTCATAACGTTCACTGGTGCGCTGTTCCCGATCCTGCTGAACACCGTGCACGGCGTCGAGGCCATCGACCCGCGCCTGGTGGCGTCGGCGCGCAGCCTCGGTGCAGAGCGTTGGTCGATCCTGCGCGAAGTGGTGTTGCCTGGAGCGCTGCCAAGCATCGTCACTGGCCTGGCCATCGGCATGGGGACTTCATGGTTCTGCCTGGTCACCGCCGAGATGATTTCCGGACAGTTCGGTATCGGCTACTACACCTGGGAGTCGTACACCTTGCAAAACTACCCGGACATCATCGTCGGCATGCTGCTGATCGGCGTGCTGGGCATGGGCAGCAGCGCCCTGGTCAAGCGCCTTGGGGAGTTGGCCACGCCTTGGTACCGCACGCGGAGGGCCAGTTGATGAACAGTTATCAACCAGCACCAGGGCGTATCGACGGGCGTGGCCTGTCGATTCGACTGGGGCACGGCAGCGAAGCATTCGAGGCGGTGCAGCGTCTGGACTTCGCCGTAGAGCCAGGCGAGTTCGTCTGCATCCTTGGCCCCTCCGGTTGTGGCAAGTCGACGTTGCTTGGCGCCCTGGCCGGGCACCTGGTGCCCAGCAGCGGCCAGTTGAGCGTGGATGGCCAGACCGTTGCCGGGCCGTCACCGCAGCGTGGCATGGTGTTTCAGCACCACACCTTGCTGCCTTGGCGTAGCGTGCTCGACAACGTGGCCTTCGGCCTGAAGATGCAGGGCCAGGGCCGCGCCGAACGTCGCCGGCAGGCTCGTGAAATGCTGCAACTGGTGGGGCTGGCCGACTTTGCCGGGCGCTGGCCCAGTCAGTTGTCCGGCGGCATGCAGCAACGGGCCGAGATTGCCCGTGTGCTGATCAACCGCCCGCGCCTTTTGCTGATGGACGAACCCTTCGGTGCCCTGGATGCGCAAACCCGTGCACGCATGCAAGAGCTGTTGCTGGATATCTGGGCAAGCATCCGCACTACCGTGGTGTTCGTCACCCACGATATCGACGAGGCGCTGTTCCTGGCCGACCGTATCCTGGTGATGAGCCCGCGACCTGGCCGCTTTATCGAAGACCTGCACCTGGAGTTTCCGCGCCCACGCCGCGCCAGCCTGCTGACCAGCCCTGAATTCACTCACCTCAAGCGTCACTGTCTGGCCTTGCTCCGTCACGAGGAAGGCCGCGAACTCCCGCGCCTGACCCCGCTGGGCCTGCCGGACACTGAGCACCCACCGCTACGGATCGCGCTATGACTGAACGAACGACTGACAACCCCGACATCCTTGCTCTTCTGCCTCGCCTTGGTGCCGCTGATGCAGGCGTGCGCCGCATCGCCCTGATCGAACTGGCCGACCTGGAAGACCCGGATGGCTTGCCATGGCTCAACGATGCACTGCTGGTGGATGTCGCCGACGAGGTGCGTGCCGAGGCCGCGCGCCTGCTCGAGGCCTGGGAAGAACCCGAAGTTGTGCAGGCCCTGTGTGCTGCGCTGGCCGATGCTGCCGAGCCGGTACGGCTGGCTGCCGCCCAGAGCCTCAGCGAACTCAAGAGCCTTGAAACCGGTCAGCTGATCCTGCCATGGGTCAAGCATGCCGATGCCTTCGTCCGTGCAAGCGCCCTGCGTGCCTTGCGCGAGTTGCGCCTGGAAGATGCTGCAGAGCCTGCACTGCTGGCCCTGACCGATGGCGACGCCGCGGTCCGGCGTGAGGCAGTGGGTATTCTTGGCTGGCTCAAGCACCAGCCGGCATTGCCAGCATTGGCAAAGCTTGCCGCAGACGAGCCGGACACCGAGGTGCGCCGCGCGGCCATTGGTGCGCTGGGCCTCGCCCGCGACAGCGCGGTGGTGCCAGCATTGGTGGCTGCATTGGCTGACAAGGCCTGGCAAGTGCGTGAAGAAGCCGCCACCACGCTAGGCAAGGTGGGCCTGGCCCCAGCAGGCCCGGCACTGGTAAATGCTCTTGCCGATGACTTCTGGCAAGTACGTCTGCGTGCGGCGCGGTCTCTGGGGCGGCTGCGTCATGTTGCGGCCCTGGACGCGCTTGGCGAGTTGCTTGGCCACGGCATTGCCAACCTGCGCAAGGAGGCGGCTCTGGCCCTGGGTGAGCTGGGCCAGGCGCGTGCCTTGCCGGTGCTGCAGGCCGCCGAGGCCGATAGCGATCCCGAGGTGCGCAAGGCTGTGCGGATCGCCATGGCGCAACTGCGCGGGGCCTACTGATGAACGCCCCGCAAGCTATTCGCAACATGCGCGGGCCCGGGCAACTGGTGCTGCAATGGCAAGACGGCGAACACAGCCTCAGCCATGCCCGCCTGCGCGGTGCTTGCCCCTGTTCACAATGCCGAGCGGCACGGCTGCAGGGGAGCATCAGCCTGGTTCGCGATGATGTGCGCGTGGTGCAAATCGAGCCGCAAGGATATGGCGTGCAGCTGGTGTTCAGCGATGGGCATGAGCGGGGTATCTACCCTTGGGCTTACCTGCGTGACCTCAGTGCCCGGTGAGACCTGAATTCGCAAGCGGTCCGCGTACCCTGTGGGAGCGGCTTTAGCCGCGAAGAATCCAACTCGGTGCATGGCACCGGCTGCGCCGGTGTTCGCGGCTAAAGCCGCTCCCACAGGGGCCCTGCTAATTCAGTGAGTCATGGGCATTTCTATGAGTACGGGCCCGTTCCCACAGGCTCAGAGCGCAATCAGCTCCGGCCTCAGCCCTTCGACCCGGCGCACCGGCGGCGTCAGGTAGCCGCCATCCCCGGTGATCTGGTGCAGCACCTTCTCCCGCAGCTCGTGAAGTGCCACGCCCGTACGCAACCGTGGGTGTGGCAGGTCGATCTCCACCACCGACTTGATCCGCCCCGGGCGCGGCTCCAGAACCACCACCCGGTCGGCCAGGTAGGTGGCCTCCTCGGCGTCATGGGTGACCAGCAGCGTGGTGATGCCGGCACGTTCGCGAATGGCCAGCAGCTCGTCCTGCAGTTGCTGGCGGGTCAGCGCATCCAGCGCGCCGAACGGTTCGTCGAGCAGCAGGATACGCGGGCTGGCTACCAGGCCTCGGGCGATCGCCACGCGCTGCGCCATGCCGCCGGACAGCTGGTGTGGGTAGGCCGACTCGAAGCCGACCAGCCCCACCAGTTGCACGAATTCGTGTACCCGCCGCGCGCGCTCACCCTGGGTGAGCGGCTCGTTGACCAGGCCCAGGGCAATGTTCTGTTCCACGCTCAGCCAGGGGAACAGCCGGTGTTCCTGAAACACGATGCCGCGTTCGCTACCAATGCCGCTGACAGTGTGGCCGTCCACACGGATGTTGCCGCTGTAGTCGGTATCCAGCCCTACCAGCAGGCGCAGCAGGGTGGATTTGCCACAGCCGGAAGCACCAACGATGGCGATGAACTCACCCTGGTTGATCGACAGGTTGAAGTTGCGGATGGCTTCCAGCGGCTGGCCATCGACGCTGAACACTTTGCCGACCCCCTCGAAGCTGACCAGGGGCGGGGTGACGTCGGGCTGGTTGGCCGCGTGCAGGTGCGAGGTATTGAAGGCGTTCATGCGGTTCTCCAGCGCGTGGCGCGCGATTCGAGGCGTTGTCCAAGGGTGCCGAGCAGGGCGCCTACCAGGCCGATCAGCAGCATGGCGGCCATTACCTGGTCCATGCGGAACAGTTGCTGGGCGCCGATCATCAGGCTGGCGATGCCACCGTCCGAGGGCATGAAGTATTCGGCACCGATGGTGCCCAGCCAGGCGTAGATCAGCGACAGGCGCAGGCCGGCAAAAATGGCCGGGGCTGCGCCGGGCAGCACCAGCAGGCGCAGGCGTTGCCACAGGTTCAGGCGCAGGGTGCGCGCGGCTTCACCCAGCTGCGGCGAGAGGCTGGCGATACCGCGCTGGGTGGCGATCAGCAACGGGAAGAACGCAGCCATGCCGACGAATACCTGCTTGGCCCCTTCACCCAGGCCGAACCAGGCTGTGAGCAGCGGCACCCAGGCAAACAACGCCACCTGACGCAAGGCCGACAGGCTGGGCCCGAAGATACCTTCGGCATTGGCCGAAAGCCCCAACAGCAAACCGACCAGCAGGCCAGCGCTACCGCCCAGCAGCAAGCCGGCCAAAGCGCGCTGCAGGCTCAGCAGCAAGGCTTGCGGCAGCGAACCATCGGCCAGGCCGGTCAGCAGGGTGCGCAACACTTCAAGTGGCGAGGTCAGGATGTTGCTGTCGACCCAGCCAAAGCTGCTGCTGGCCTGCCACAGGGCCAACAGTGCCAGTGGCAGCAGCAGGCTTTGCCAACCCCGCGGCACGGGGCCACGGTGCTGCTCCCCTGTGGCCGCTTGCGGCCAGTACAGCAGGCGCTTTTCCAGGGCCGAGAAGCCGCGCTCCAGCAGTGCGCCGACCAGGCCGATCACCAGGATGCACAGCAGCACCAGGTCGAGCATGAACAGCTGCCGTCCCCACACCATCAGGTAGCCAATCCCTTCGCTGGAGGCCAGCAGTTCGACCGCCAGTAGCGAGGTCCAGCCGGTGGCCAGGGCCAGGCGTACGCCGGTGAGGAAGGCGGGCAGGGCAGCCGGAAGCAGCAGGCGCAGGAACATTAGATGGCGAGGCAGGCGCAGCACCGCAGCGGCCTCTCGCAGCTTGGGCTGGGCATCACGTACACCGACCAGCGTGTGCAAGGTAACGGGGACCACCACGGCTTTCACCAGCACCACCAGCTTGAGCAACTCGCCGATCCCGAAGAACAGCATGAACAACGGGATCCAGGCCAGGGTAGGAATCTGTGCCAGCGCCACGAAGGTCGGCAGCACCAGCGTCTGCGCCCGCCGCGAAGCACCCAGCCAGACCCCCAGCAGCAACCCGCTGCCGATGCCGACCGCCAGCCCCCAGAACAACCGCTGCAAGCTTATCCCCAGGTGCCCCCACAGCTCGCCGGAGCCAAACTCCACCGCGCTCTGCCACACCAATGCTGGCGCCGGCAGGATCTGCTCGCTCATCCAGTGCTCCCGGCTGGCCACTACCCACAGCACGGCAATTGCTGCAGGCACCAGGTATGCGAGGCCTTTGTAGGAGCGGCCTTGTGTCGCGATAGGGCCGCACAGCGGCCCCCGGAGCCACCTCCGATTCCTGCTCAGAACTCCATTCATCGGCCATCTCTCGAAGCGTTGTTAGATTATTCATTTATGGAATTAAAAATTCTAAAAAATGACTTTCAAGAGATAAGAGCATGCGCTTCATGCATACGGAAGCCCCTCGCCGTTGCGTTTTCCTCATATTTTCCATGCGTTTTCCGCAAGCCAGCCGCAGGCCCGCATGCCGCCTGATTTATGCCTTTCAGTTACTGAAGAATGAAGTTTTGATCTTTGTAGGTTCTAACCAGACCTGCCTAGCTTCTGGCCAAAGCGCCGGCCATCGCCGGTGGCAGCCTGCCAAGGAGCCTTGCCATGAAAACCCCGCTGCGCCACCTGATCACCGCCCTTGGGCTGGCCTTCACCCTCAGCGCCCACGCAGCTGAACCGGCCAAGCCAGCAAGCATCCGCATCGCCGTGCCCGACCTCAGCGCGGGCAGCAAGCCCAGCGCCGGTGGCGTGGTCGACGTGCTGCGTGACCAGCAACTGCTGGAGAAGGAATTCGCCAAGGACAACATTCGCATCGACTGGCACTTCTTCAAGGGCGCCGGGCCGGTGGTGAACGAAGCGTTGGCCAACGGCCAGGCCGATTTCGCCTACCTAGGCGATCTGGCCGCCATCGTCGGCAAGGCCAATGGCCTGGACACCCGCGTGCTGTCGGCGGGGGTACGTGGGGTGAAGAGCTACCTGGGCGTGGTGCCCGGTTCCGGCATCAAGACCCTGCACGACCTCAAAGGCAAGCGCGTGGCGGTGTTCCGTGGCACCGCCAACCAGCTGTCGTTCGCCAGCGCCCTGGCCAGCCAGGGGCTTAGCGAGCGCGAGCTGAAGGTGATCAACCTGGACTTCAACGCCGCCAATGCCGCGCTGGCCGCCAAGCAGATCGACGCCACCTGGGGCCTGTCCAATCTGCTGTCGCTGCGCGAGCGCGGGCTGGTCGAGCTACCGGTCAACTCGCGTGACCTGGAAGGTGCCGGCAGTACCCAGGCGGTGCTGCTGGGCACTGGCGATTTCATCCGCAAATACCCCGAGCTGGTGCAGCGCCTGGTCAATGCCCAGCAACAGGCCAGCGCCTGGCTGCGCGACGAACACAACCGCGAGGCCTATGTCGAGCTGGTGGCCAGCAATGCCAACTGGCCGCGCAGCATCCTCAGTGACGACCTGGCCAAGGAAGACCTGGCCCATTACTTCGATCCACGGCTGGACGCCGAATTCGTCGGCCAGCTGCAACAGGGCGTGGACCTGGCCGCCAAGGAGCGCCTGATCCGCCGTGGCTTCCAGGTGGCCGACTGGATCGAACCACGCTTCCTCGATGCCGCCCTGCAACAGAAGCAGGCCGTGCAGGCCGCCCGCTGAATCCCGATAACCCGACAATGACCGCAAGGACACGACCATGAGCAACGCCGCCCTGGCCACCGCGCCACAAACCCTCGAACTCGACATCCACCCGGTTGCCGGCCGCATCGGTGCCGAAATTCGCGGGGTGCAATTGTCCGCCGACCTTGATGCCGCCACCCTCGACGCCATCCAGGCCGCGCTGGTGAAGCACAAGGTGATCTTCTTCCGTGGCCAGACCCACCTGGATGACCAAAGCCAGGAAGCCTTCGCCAAGTTGCTCGGCGAGCCGGTCGCCCACCCCACCGTGCCGGTGGTGGATGGCACCAGCTACCTGTTGCAGCTCGATGGTGCCGAAGGCCAGCGGGCCAACTCCTGGCACACCGACGTGACCTTCGTCGACGCCTATCCCAAGGCCTCGATCCTGCGCAGCGTGGTGGCGCCGGCATCCGGTGGTGACACCGTGTGGGCCAACACCGCCACGGCCTACCAGGAGCTGCCCGAGCCGCTGCGCGAGCTGGCCGACAAGCTATGGGCGGTGCACAGCAACGAATACGACTACGCCAGCGTGAAGCCCGATGTGGACCCGGCCAAGCTGGAGCGCTATCGCAAAGTGTTCACCTCCACGGTGTACGAGACCGAGCACCCGGTGGTGCGCGTGCACCCGATCAGTGGCGAGCGGGTGCTGCAGCTGGGGCATTTCGTGAAGCGCATCAAAGGTTATTCGCTGGCGGATTCGCAACACCTGTTCGCGGTGCTGCAAGGGCATGTGACGCGCCTGGAGAACACTGTTCGCTGGCGCTGGCAGGCGGGGGACGTGGCCATCTGGGATAACCGCGCGACGCAGCATTATGCGGTGGATGATTACGGGACCCAACCGCGGGTGGTGCGGCGGGTGACCCTGGCGGGTGAGGTGCCGGTCGGGGTGGATGGGCAACTCAGCCGCACTACGCGTAAAGGCTGATATCGCCGGGGCCGCTTGGCGGCCCTTTCGCGACACAAGGCCGCTCCTACAGGCGATCGCATACCCTTGTAGGAGCGGCCTTGTGTCGCGAAACGGGGGCAAAGCCCCCGCCAGCTACAACTCGGTATCGCAGGCAATCAACTGCCTGACCAGCCCCTGAGCCAACGGCGATAGCCCATACCCCACCCGGCTCACCACCCCATAACGGGTATAGAACGCTTCTTCCTGCTCCACCGTCAGGTCGGCCAGCTGCAATGCCACCAATCCCCCGTCACGCTGATACGGCCGCAAGTTGGCATTGCAGGCAATGCCGATGGTGTCCGAATGCATCACCACATTCAGCAGTGCATAGCCATGCTCGCACTCCACCGTCGGCAGAAAATCCTGCCGCCCGCTGAGGTCGCTGAGGATCTTGCGGATGTTCGGCGGGCGGAAGGTGGTGGCCAGGGGGTAGTCGAACAGGTCACGCGCCCGCACGCTCTCGCGCTCGGTCAACGGGTGCCCGACGCGGCAGCAGAAATGCCAGCGCTGCGGCGTCAGCTTGTGCACCTGGTAGTCCGGGTCGGACTCGAACTGGCGGGTGTCAGCGACGAAGAACTCGATCTCCTCGGCAACCAGCTTGCGGTTCAGCGCCTGCCAGTTATCCACCTGGAAGCAGGTACGCGCCGCGGGGTATTCGGCGACGAAGCGTGCCACCGCCCGCGGTACCAAACCCCCTGCCGGCGCCGGGCCGGAGCCGAAGCGCACCACGCCGGTAGTGGCACCGTTGAACTGGTGGATCTCGTTGACCAGGTTGTGCGCCCCATGCACCAGCCGCCGCGAATGCTCCAGCACCAGCAGGCCCTGGCGAGTCGGCGCCAGCTCCTTGCTGGCGCGGTCCACCAGGCGGCAGCCGATGTTGTGCTCGAGGGTCTGGATGCTGCGGCTGAACGCTGATTGCGACAGGTTCACCGCAGCCGCCGCAGCAACGAAGCTGCGGTGCTCGACAAGGGCAATGTAGTGGCGCAGCTGACGGAGATCGATATGCATTTTTTACATTGAAACTTTCGGTCGAATGCAATTGCTGACAAGGGTTAGCCCCCTTATAAAGGGAGTCACTTATTCCACAAAATATGATTTACAAATATTTATATCACCTAAAAGAATATAAGCCCGACTGACCGCGATTCGGTTCCGCCAACGGAAATGCTCGCCAGGGCCCATGCCTCAAGGAGCATTTGCATGTCCGGAGTTTCCCGTTGGCCTGCGCGCGCGTCGCGTTTCACCTTGCAACCCTTGGCTGCCGGCGTGCTGCTGGCGGCGTCCTCTGCCAGCTTCGCCGAAGAGCCGGTCAGTGCCACCCCGGCGGTGGAGCAGGAGGCCAAGCTCGGCACCGTCACGGTCAATGCCCGCCGCCGCGAAGAAACCGCGCAAAGCGTGCCCACGCCGATCA
This sequence comes from Pseudomonas sp. B5(2017), assembly GCF_002112825.1. Lineage (NCBI taxonomy): Bacteria > Pseudomonadati > Pseudomonadota > Gammaproteobacteria > Pseudomonadales > Pseudomonadaceae > Pseudomonas > Pseudomonas sp. B5(2017). The sequence goes on along the minus strand of NZ_NEIR01000005.1, from coordinate 280,296 downwards.
GCGTGCTCGACAGCGAAACCCTGGAAAGCCAACGCATCTACCGCGTGCAAGACCTGCAGCAACTGGTACCCAGCACCAACGTCGCCTACGTTCATGCCCGCCAGTCGAGCATTTCGATCCGTGGCCTGGGCAACAACCCCGCCAGTGATGGCCTGGAAGGCAGCGTCGGCATCTACCTGGACAACGTCTACCTCGGCCGCCCCGGCATGGCGGTGTTCGACCTGCTGGACGTGGAGCAACTGGAGGTGCTGCGCGGCCCGCAAGGTACGCTGTTCGGCAAGAACACCACCGCTGGCGTGCTCAACATCACCACGCGCAAGCCCACCTTCCACCGCGAGGGCAGCATCCAGCAGTCGTTTGGTGAAGACGGTTACCTGCAAACCCAAGGCAGCTTCTCGGGGCCGATCAGCGACACACTGGCCGGGCGCATCAGCGCCTATCGCACCGAAGACGACGGCTATGTGAAGAACATCCACAACGGCGACGACCTCAACGGCGGCAAGCGCCAAGGTTTTCGTACCCAGCTGCTGTTCAAACCGAGCGAAACCTTCAACCTGCGCTGGATCGGCGAATACAACGAAGAAGACTCCGACAACGGCATCCTCAGCCTGTACAGCACCGGCCCTACCATCAATGGCGTCAACCGCTACGAAAGCCTGGCCGCCCAGGCCGGCGCGACGTTGGTGTCGGGCAAGCACCGCAAGGTGAACTTCGACGCCGACCAGCAGGTGACGGTGTTCCAGGGCGGTACCTCGGTGGAGGCCAACTGGACCCTGCCCAACGACTTCACCCTGACCTCGATCACCGCCTACCGCTGGTGGGACTTCACCCCGCGCAACGACGACGGCCTCAACGTGCCGGTGTTCTACAGCGCCGGGGTGTCGGTGCGCGACAAGCAGTACTCGCAGGAAATCCGCCTGGCTTCGCCCACCGGTGGTGCCTTCGACTACGTGCTGGGCGCGTACTACTTCAAGCAGGACCTGGACAACAAATCCTTCACTTTCTACGGGCCGCAGGCGGACATCTGGAACCTCACCCCGGCCGGCGCCCTGGCCAACGTCGACACCATTGGCAACGGGCACATCGACACGGACAGCTACGCGCTGTTCGCCCAGGGCACCTGGCACATCACCGACCGCCTGGACTTCACCGCCGGCGTTCGAGGCACCTATGAAGAAAAGAGCGCCTGGGTGACCCGCGATGCACCAACCGGCGGTGCGGCAGTAACCGGGGCCGCCGCAGCAGCACGCCAGGGCCGGGTAGGCGCCTACGATTCAGGCGACCTCAACCAGTACAGCTTCAGCCCCTCTGGCCTGCTGGGCCTGAGCTACCGCTTCAACGAGCAATTGCTGGGCTACGCCACCCTGACCCACGGCGAGAAGTCTGGCGGTATCAACCTTACCGTTGGCGCTGCGCCACGGCTGGGCACCGATTCGCTGCTGGTCGGCACCGAGCGGGTCAACAACGCCGAACTCGGCTTGAAAAGCTCGCTGTTCGACGACCGCCTGCAACTCAATACCAACCTGTTCTGGGCCGAAGTGCATGGCTACCAGGCCAACGTCTACGACCAGATCAACCGCGTGCAGTACTTGGCCAACGCCGGCCGCGTGCGCTCGCGTGGCCTGGAGTTCGAAGCCACGGCACTGCCGCTGCGCGGCCTCACGGTCAACTTCAACGGCTCGTGGAACGACGTGCGCTACACCGAGTACAAGGACGCCCCATGCCCGCCGGAAGTGAGCCTGGCCAATGCCACTGCCACCTGCGATTTGTCCGGCCACCAGGTGGTCGGCGCCTCCAAGTACATCGCCAACCTCAACACCCAGTACAAGTGGCAGGCCAGCGAGCACATCGAACCCTACGTCACCGCCAGCTACGCCTTCCGCTCCAAGGCGGTGGGCACCATCGACGATTCCGATTTCGGCCAGATCCCCAGCTACGCGCTGGTCAACCTTTCCGCCGGTGTGCGCCTGGACCAGGGCGACGGCGTGGTCGACCTGTCGCTGTGGGTGAAGAACGCCGGTGACAAGACCTACTTCACCAGCCTGTGGAACTCCGCCAACGGTGGCTATGCCGGCGTGCTCGGTACCCCGCGCACTTTCGGCGCCACCGCCCGTTACGACTTCTGAGCACAAGGAGCTATGCCATGAATGCCAAGACCGAAACCCCTGCATTGCCTGAAGGCGCCTGCCTGACCGCCAAGGTTCCCGAGCGTGACGAGGCGCTGCTCGGCGACGTGGTGGTCAACCCGTATCGCCTGGCGCCGCTGACCGCGATCATTCGCGACGGTGGGCGCAGCCTGAGTGCCGCGCACGTGCGCGTGCTGGGGCGGGGCGAGCGCGGTGTGGACATCGCCTACGAGGTGTCCGACCGTTCGTTGTGGACCTATGGCGGCATCCCGGTATTCGGCCTGTACCCGGATCACGTCAACCAGGTGGAAGTGACCTACAAGCTCGACGGCGAGCGCATCCGCGAGCAGTATCAGATCTACGCCCCGGCCGTGCGCCTGCCTGTGGTGGCCAGGCAGACCGCTGCCTTGCCTGAAGTGCAGTCGGTCAAAGTAGCGCCAGGTTTTGAAAAGCGCCTGTACCTGTTCAACCATCTGCAGGGGGACATCCCGGGCGGGCGCGCCTTCAAGTGGAATGCCCTCGGCGGTGCGGCGGAATGGGACCAGGTGGGCAACAACTGGATCGCCGACAGCAATGGCGACGTGCGCTGGTACCTGGACATCGAGCAGATCCACGACTCCAACCGCCGCGATGGCCTGGGCGGCACCATGGGCTTCCAGCAGACCCGCGACGGCAAGCTGATCTGGGGCCAGGGCCAGACCTACTCCAAGTACGACCTGCTGGGCCGGCGTATCTGGCAGCGCAGCCTGCCCGACAAGTTTGCCGACTTCTCCCATGAAATCCGCGAGACCGCCAATGGCACCTACCTGCTGCGGGTGGGCACCAGCGACTATCGCCGGCCCGATGGCAAGCGCGTGCGCTCGATCCGCGACCACATCATCGAGGTCGACGAGGCCGGTGATGTGCTGGACTTCTGGGACCTCAACCAGATCCTCGACCCGTACCGTGGCGACCTGCTTGAAACCCTGGGCAAGGCAGCCATCCAGTTGCCGGCCGGGGTGCAGAAACAGGACGAGCGGCTGGCCAACGAACTGGCCGAGGGTGACCTGCCCTTTGGTGACACCCCGGGGGTGGGCACCGGGCGTAACTGGGCGCACGTCAATGCCATCGACTACGACGCCGATGACGACAGCATCATCGTTTCAGCACGGCACCAGGGCGTGGTGAAGATCGGCCGCGACAAGCAGGTGAAGTGGATTCTCGCCTCGCCCCAAGGCTGGCCTGAGCGTCTGCGCGAGAAAGTGCTGAAGCCGGTGGCGAGCGAAGGCTTCGACTGGTCCTGGACCCAGCACACCGCCTGGCTGACCGGAAAAGGCACACTGACCGTGTTCGACAACGGCTGGGGCCGCGACTTTGCGCCGACCAGGCTGACCGGCAACTACAGCCGGGCGGTGGAGTACCGCATCGACGACGCCAAGGGCACGGTCGAACAGGTGTGGGAATATGGCAAGGAGCGCGGTGACGAGTGGTACAGCCCGGTGACCTCGGTGGTGGCCTACCGGCCGGAGACCGACACCCAGTTCATCTACTCGGCGTCGGTGAACTTCCTGACCCCGGAGAAACTGACCACCACCGTGCTCAACGAGGTACGGCGCGGGACCCAGGAGGTGCTGGTGGAGCTGAAGGTGCACAGCCGGCAGCCGGGCAGCGTGGGTTACCGGGCCCTGGTGATCGACCTGGCCAAGGCCTTCTGACCCATCCCTTCCGGGAGGGCCGTCGGTCCTCCCATCACATTTCCTTCAGCTCGTTCGTCTAACCTGTACTGGCCTCTTCGCGGGCACGCCCGCTCCCACAGGTACTGCACCGAGTTCGAAACCGGTGGAGTACCTGTGGGAGCGGGCGTGCCCGCGAAGAGGCCCGTTGCCATTATGCAAATGATGAAATTTCCGCCAGGGTGTTCAACCATTCGTTCTTTTTTTCGAACAGCCTATTGTCCAACACCCCAGCAGCCGCTTAGCATTCGTTTGAGATTTCAAACGCTCGATGCCCTGCCTTGGGCGCTTTTCAACAATCAACAATTCGGGAAGCCGACATGCAGCTCAAAGACGCTCAGTTGTTCCGCCAGCAAGCCTACATCAATGGTGAGTGGCTGGATGCGGACAACGGCCAGACCATCAAGGTCACCAACCCGGCCACTGGTGAAGTCATCGGTACCGTGCCGAAGATGGGCACCGCGGAAACCCGCCGCGCCATCGAAGCCGCCGACAAGGCCCTGCCGGCCTGGCGTGCCCTGACCGCCAAGGAGCGTTCGGCCAAGCTGCGTCGCTGGTTCGAACTGATGATCGAGAACCAGGACGACCTGGCTCGCCTGATGACCACCGAACAAGGCAAGCCGCTGGCCGAAGCCAAGGGCGAAATCGCCTACGCTGCCTCGTTCATCGAGTGGTTCGCCGAAGAAGCCAAGCGCGTCTACGGTGACACCATCCCGGGCCACCAGCCAGACAAGCGCCTGATCGTCATCAAGCAGCCAATCGGCGTTACCGCGGCTATCACCCCGTGGAACTTCCCGGCCGCCATGATCACCCGCAAAGCCGGCCCGGCCCTGGCCGCTGGCTGCACCATGGTGCTCAAGCCTGCCTCGCAGACCCCGTACTCCGCCCTGGCCCTGGTCGAGCTGGCCCACCGTGCCGGCATCCCGGCTGGCGTGCTGAGCGTGGTTACCGGCAGCGCTGGCGAAGTTGGCGGTGAACTGACCGGCAACTCCCTGGTCCGCAAGCTGTCCTTCACCGGCTCGACCGAAATCGGTCGCCAGCTGATGGAAGAATGCGCCAAGGACATCAAGAAGGTTTCCCTGGAGCTGGGTGGCAACGCCCCGTTCATCGTGTTCGACGACGCCGACCTGGACAAGGCGGTCGAGGGCGCGATCATCTCCAAGTACCGCAACAACGGCCAGACCTGCGTCTGCGCCAACCGTATCTACGTGCAGGACGGCGTCTACGACGCGTTCGCCCAGAAGCTGGCCGCCGCGGTTGCCAAGCTGAAGATCGGTAACGGCCTGGAAGAAGGCACCACCACTGGCCCGCTGATCGACGGCAAGGCTGTCGCCAAGGTCCAGGAACATATCGAAGACGCCGTTGGCAAAGGCGCCAAGGTACTGTCCGGTGGCAAGATCATCGAAGGCAACTTCTTCGAGCCGACCATTCTGGTCGACGTACCGAAGACCGCTGCCGTCGCCAAGGAAGAGACCTTCGGCCCGCTGGCGCCGCTGTTCCGCTTCAAGGACGAGGCCGAAGTCATCGCCATGTCCAACGACACCGAGTTCGGCCTGGCCTCGTACTTCTACGCCCGCGACATGAGCCGTGTGTTCCGTGTTGCCGAAGCCCTGGAATACGGCATGGTAGGTATCAACACCGGCCTGATCTCCAACGAAGTGGCACCGTTCGGTGGCATCAAGGCTTCGGGCCTGGGCCGCGAAGGTTCCAAGTACGGTATCGAGGACTACCTCGAAATCAAATACCTGTGCATCAGCGTCTGATAGCACGGTAACGGCTTTACCTCTGCCAGCGGGGCGCGAGAGCGACGTCTCGCTGGCCTTTTTTACATCGCAGTACCTGGTGGCCAGGGCGTTCACGGCAGTCGATCAACGAATACTGTTCGCGAGCACTCCCAGCCACCCCCGAATAAAAGCGCCACTCCAGACCGGCGCAATGAGGGCATTATGAGCAAGACCAACGAATCCTTGATGCAACGTCGTGTCGCCGCCGTCCCACGTGGCGTTGGCCAGATCCACCCGATCTTCGTCGATACCGCGAAGAACTCGACCGTGATCGACGTTGAAGGCCGCGAACTGATCGACTTCGCCGGCGGCATCGCAGTACTGAACACCGGCCACCTGCACCCGAAAGTGGTTGCGGCCGTGCAAGAGCAGCTGACCAAGGTCAGCCACACCTGCTTCCAGGTGCTGGCCTACGAACCTTATGTAGAGCTGTGCGAAAAGATCAACAAGCTGGTCCCAGGCGACTTCGACAAGAAGACCCTGCTGGTCACCACCGGCTCCGAAGCCGTTGAAAACGCCGTCAAGATCGCCCGTGCCGCCACTGGCCGCGCTGGCGTCATCGCCTTCACCGGCGGCTACCACGGCCGTACCATGATGACCCTGGGCCTGACCGGCAAGGTCGTGCCGTACTCCGCTGGCATGGGCCTGATGCCAGGTGGCATCTTCCGCGCCCTGTTCCCGAGCGAACTGCACGGCATCAGCGTTGACGACGCCATCGCCTCGGTCGAGCGCATCTTCAAGAACGACGCCGAGCCGCGCGACATCGCCGCGATCATCCTCGAGCCGGTACAAGGCGAAGGCGGCTTCCTGCCAGCGCCGAAAGAGCTGATGAAGCGCCTGCGCGCCCTGTGCGACCAGCACGGCATCCTGCTCATCGCCGACGAAGTACAGACCGGCGCTGGCCGTACCGGCACCTTCTTCGCCATGGAACAGATGGGCGTTGCGCCTGACCTGACCACCTTCGCCAAATCCATCGCTGGCGGCTTCCCGCTGGCCGGTGTGTGCGGCAAGGCCGAGTACATGGACGCCATCGCTCCTGGCGGCCTGGGCGGCACCTACGCCGGTTCGCCGATCGCTTGCGCCGCGGCCCTGGCCGTGATCGAAGTGTTCGAAGAAGAGAAACTGCTGGATCGCAGCAAAGCTGTGGGTGAGCGCCTGACCGCTGGCCTGCGCGAAATCCAGAAGAAGTACCCGATCATCGGCGACGTCCGTGGTCTGGGCTCGATGATCGCTGTCGAAGTCTTCGAGAAAGGCACTCACACCCCGAACGCTGCTGCCGTTGGCCAGGTTGTCGCCAAGGCTCGCGAGAAGGGCCTGATCCTGCTGTCCTGCGGCACCTACGGCAACGTCCTGCGTATCCTGGTTCCGCTGACCGCCGAAGACGCTCTGCTGGACAAAGGCCTGGCTATCATCGAAGAGTGCTTCGCTGAAATCGCCTGATGTGACGTGCTTCAGAAAAAACCCGCTTCGGCGGGTTTTTTTTGTGCCCAGGAAAGCCGTGGGGCGCTATCGTTGTCGGAGGATTTGCTCAGGAAGCTGCGACGGACTGTGTGTCAGGGCTATTCAGGAGTTGGCGATGAACGCTGCAGACCCCACCCCACCAAGCGTACTGATTGTCGAGGGCGACCCCTGGGTACGCGACATGCTCAGCGAAATGCTGTTGAGCGTGCGCTGTGATGCCCGGCTGCAGGTCTGCGCCGACGGCTCGCAGGCCTTGAGTGCGCTGTCCAGCAAACCCGACCTGATCATCGCCGCGCGCGAACTGGCCGGTGTCGATGGCCTCGACTTGTTGCGCAAGGTGCGCGCCAAAGGTTCGGGGTTGCCGTTCATTCTCATGAGCAACCGCAGCGACAGTGCCAGTGTGCGCGAAGCACTGCCCTTGCACCCCACGGCCTACCTGAGCAAGCCGCTGAACCTGGACACCCTGCGCAAGCGCCTGGAAGAGCTGCTGCTGGCGGTTGGCGAAGAGATCGCCTGCCCGGTGCCAGCCTTGCAGGCTGGTGCCAGCCTGCCGGCCTACCTCGAACAGCGTCGCGCTACCGCCGATGGTGGGCCGCTGTTGGCCGATGTGCAGGTGGCGATCAAGCGCGCGCTCAACCCCCAGGGCCTGAACCTGAGAGTGCTCGAAGAGGAAGTGCAGGGCGACCCGCAGATCACCGCCGTGCTGATCGCTGCGGCCAACAGCGCAGCGCTGCACCGCGAAGCACCGGTGCAGACGTTGCTGCAGGCCTTGAACAAGCTTGGCAGCACCCAGAGCATGAACCTGATCCTGGGCATGACCCTCAAGCGCAGTGCGCGCCTCAGTGACCCGCTGCTGGCGGAGCATGCGGCCCGTTACTGGGAGTTATCGCTGCACGCTGCCGAATATGGCCGCACCTTGGCACGCATGCTCGAGCTGGACGAAGGGCGTTGTTATTGCGCGGGGTTGCTGCATTGCCTGGGTGACCTGGCGGTGCTGCGCTGCCTGCAGGAATGGCGGCTGGCCGGGGGCGAGCTGGATGAGGACCAGGTGCAGCTGTCGCTCAACGAGTTCGGGGCGGCGTTCGGCTCGGCGCTGCGTACGCGCTGGCGGTTGCCGCTGGGGTTGCGCGAGTTGATTGCGGCGATCTACCAGCTGGGCGGCGGGGTGTATTCGCGGGAGATCCTGGCCATGAACCTGGCCGGGCAGTTGTCGCGGCTGCCGGCCGAGCAGGGGCTGGAGAAGGTGGCCAGCAGCAAGACCGCGCGGCTGCTCAAGCTTGGCCTGCCGGAACTGAGGCGGTTGCGCAAGGTGGAGAACCCGGAGGTGAAGCCGCAGGAAGAGCCGCCGGTAGCTGAGGCCGAGGTTTCCAGCTGAGATTTTGGGGCCGCTTTGCGGCCCATCGCGACACAAGGCCGCTCCTACACGGGTAAGCGGTTGCCTGTAGGAGCGGCCTTGTGTCGCGATAGGGGGGCAAAGCCCCCCCAAAGGCTCAGCCGCGGACGATCTGGTTCTTGCCCTGGCGCTTGGCCTGGTACATCGCCGCATCGGCCCTGGCATACAGGCTGTCCAGCGCCACATCCTCGTCAGTCAGCCCGGTCACCCCCTGGCTCACCGTCACCCCGTAGGTCTGCTCACCATGGCTGAAGCTCAGCCGCTGGATATGCCGCTGCAAGCGCTCGGCAATCTGCTCCGCGACCTGGGCACTACAGCCGGGGAACACTGCCGCGAACTCCTCGCCACCAATGCGCCCGAACAGGTCACCTCGGCGTAGCACGGCCTTGCCGCTATCGGCGATCTGCTGCAATACCTGGTCGCCTTCCTGGTGACCGTAACTGTCGTTGATGCGCTTGAAGTCGTCGATGTCCAGCAGCAGGAAGGCCAGTGGCGTACCGTCTTCGCGGGCGCTGTCGAAGGCTTGCTGGGCGCATTCGAAAAAGTGCCGGCGGTTGCTGCTCTGGGTCAGCACGTCGGTGGTGGCCAGGCGCTGCAGTTCACCTTCGAGCTGCTTCTTCTCGGTGATGTCTTCGGCGATGCCGACGATGATCACCCGGTCGCCATCGCGTTGCTGGTTGATGTAGCACTTGTCGCTCAGCCAGCGTAGCTGGCCGTCGGCATTGAGGATGCGGTACTCGCGGTCTTCCACCGAGCCCTTGAGCAGTACCTGGGCCAGGCTGCGCTCGGCGAACTCCAGGTCGTCCGGGTAGATGCTGTCGCGCCACTCGTTGTAGTCGGCCAGCACCAGGCTGGCCGGGCGGCCGAAGATGCGTTCGTAGGCGGGGCTGACGTACAGCACCTGACGGGTTTCCCAGTCGAAGGCCCATAGCACCGCGTTGACGCTGTCGAGCAGCGAGCTGAACAGCTGCTCGCGCTCGCTCAGGCGGGCAACCTCGCCCTGGGCGTGGAGCAGCGCAAGCAAGGTCTGGGCGGCTTCGGGAGGCGGGGTGCCGGGCAGTGTCGTTGGAATGTTCTTGGCCATGTGCACGGAGCAGATCTCGGCGTGAAAGCGTGCGGCCAGCATCTGGCCCGCCACGCGGGCGATGTGCCAGATATGAGTGTAAACGAGAGGGCGAAGTTCCGGGCGGCACGCCCCGCCAAAGGGGCGTGCCGATCAACGGCGGTCAGGCGCCGGTCGGGCGCAGGGAGTAGGTCTTGAGCTGTGCCGCGAAGTCGCGCAGGGCATGGATGCCGCTGGTTTCCGCCTCGTGTACCCAGTCCTTCATGGCGGCCAGCATGTCGTGGCCGTTGGCGCTGGTGCGCGCCCAGATCTGCTGCAGGGCCAGGCGTTTTTCGTAGATGGTCTTCAGCGCCTGGCTGTGGGCGAGCATCGACTCGATGCGCACATGGTGGCGGTCTTCCAGCAGGCTGGTCTCGCGCGACAACAGGCGCTTGGCGCGGCGGAAGTGGTGGCGTAGCGAGGCATCGACGCGGGCCAGCTCCTGCTTGACCAGCGGGCCGATCACCAGCTTGCGGTACTGGGCCATGATCTGGAAACGGTTGTTGAGGATGGCCATGGCGGTGTCCATGTCCAGGCTGGCCTTGCCGGCCACCCGGTGGGCGATAGGAGCGACGCGCTGCACCTTGGCCAGGCGCAGCAGGCAGAACAGGCGGATCCACGCCCAACCCATGTCGAACTCCCAGCGCTTGACCGACAGCTTGGCCGAGTTGGGGTAGGTGTGGTGGTTGTTGTGCAGCTCTTCGCCACCGATGACGATGCCCCACGGCACCAGGTTGGTGGCGGCGTCGCGGCACTCGAAGTTGCGGTAGCCGAGAGCGTGGCCCAGGCCGTTGACCACGCCGGCGGCCCAGAACGGAATCCACATCATCTGCACTGCCCAGATGGTGATGCCGATGGTGCCGAACAGCAGCAGGTCGATTACCGCCATCAGCGCGATGCCGCCCAGCTTGTAGCGCGAGTAGAGGTTGCGCTCGATCCAGTCGTCCGGGCAGTTCTTGCCGTAGATGCGCAGGGTTTCGGGGTTGCGCGCCTCTTCCCGGTAAAGCTCGGCACCCTTGCGCAGCACCGTGCCCAGGCCCTTGTACAGCGGGCTGTGCGGGTCGTCGGGGGTTTCGCACTTGGCGTGGTGCTTGCGGTGGACGGCAGTCCATTCGCGGGTGTTCTGCGCCGTGGTCAGCCACAGCCAGAAACGGAAGAAGTGCTTGAGCGCGCCATTGAGCTCCAGGGCCCGGTGCGCGGAGTAGCGATGCAGGTAGACCGTGACGCTGACGATGGTCACGTGGGTCATCAGCAGGGTGATGCCGACCAGTTGCCAGGCCGACAAGTCGAGCAGGCCGTTGTACCACATAGGTGTAAATACCCTCGGAATGCAGGAGGAGGGGCTGATTATCCCTTGGGCAGGAAATAAATACAGTCACCCGTTCAGATAGGAAGTCACGACATGTTTCAGCCTTTATAATGCCCCATCATTTTTTATGGGCAATTGCACCCGACATGTCTGTTTCCGTTCGCGACGCCTTGCGCATGGCTGCGCTGTATGTGGTGCTCTCGATCCTCTGGCTGACGCTGGCCGAGGTGGTGTTGCACGGCATGACCGAGGATCCCCTGGCACTGACCGTGGGCCGGCAGATCAACGTGGTGGTCTGGGTGCTGCTGAGCGCCTTGCTGATCTATGTATCGAGGGTACGGCTGCTCGACTTCATCGGCGTTGGCGCGCGTATGCGTGGTGAAGACCGTGAACGCCTGCGCATGGCTGCGGCAGTGTTCGACAGCACCCTCGAAGGCGTGCTGGTGACCGATCGCGATGGCCTGATCGTGCACGTCAACCGTGCCTTCATGCGAATCACCGGCTACCAGCAGGACGAGGTCATCGGCCAGCGCCCGAACAAGTTCAAGTCGGGCCGCCATGGCCTGGCGTTCTACCAGCAGATATTCGCCACCCTGGCGGAAAAGGGCGAGTGGAGCGGCGAAATCTGGAACCGGCGCAAGAGTGGTGAAATCTACCCGCAGTGGCAGACCATTTGCGCCATCCGCGACGATGAAGGCGAGCTCAGCCATTACGTGGCGGTGTTCAGCGACATCAGCGCGATCAAGCATTCGGAACAGGAACTGGCCTACCTGGCCCACCACGACCCGCTGACCGACCTGCCCAACCGCCTGCTGTTCAACGACCGGGTCGAGCAGGCCCTGGCTGCAGCCCAGGCCAACAAGCGTGGTTGTGCCTTGCTGTTGCTGGACCTGGACCACTTCCAGAGCATCAACGACGGCCTTGGCCACACCATTGGCGACCAGTTGCTGAAACTGGTGGGCGAGCGCCTGGGTGAGGTGCTGGGCAGCGGCGTGACCCTGGCGCGCCTTGGGGGCGACGAATTTGGCGTGCTGGCGGAAAACTGCCATGAGGTCGGCCAGGCGGGCAAGCTGGCGCAGGGCATCATCGAGCGTATGCGCGAGCCGTTCCTGTTCGACGGTCACCGCCTGTTCATCAGTGTCAGCGTGGGCATCAGCCTGTTCCCCAGCGATGCCTTGAGTGCCGAGCAGTTGCTGCGCAATGCCGACTCGGCGTTGTACAAGGCCAAGAGCAACGGGCGGGCCTGCTATGCGCTGTACACCGAAGAGCTGACCGCCCACGCCCAGCAGCGGGTTGAAACCGCCGGCGATCTGCGCCGGGCCCTGGAGCAGGACGAGCTGCGGGTGTTCTACCAGCCGGTGCACGACCTGGCGAGCGGCCGCCAGGTCGGCGTCGAGGCCCTGGTGCGCTGGCAGCACCCCCAGCGCGGCCTGGTGCCGCCGGGCGAGTTCATCCCGATTGCCGAGCGTACCGGGCTGATTGCCGAGATCGACGCCTGGGTACTGCGCCAGGCGTGTCGGCAGATGGTGCGATGGCAGGGTGAAGGGAGGCAGCTGGCGTTCGTGGCGGTGAACATCTCCAGCCGCCTGTTTGGCCAGCACGAGCTGTACCAGCAGGTGGCCGAGGTGCTGCACGACACCGGTCTGGCCCCGGCCTTGCTGGAGCTGGAGGTGACCGAGAGTGCGGTGATGGAGGACCCGGAGGTGGCCCTGGAGCAGTTGCATCGCCTGCGCGAGCTGGGGGTGACCCTGGCCATCGACGACTTCGGCACCGGTTATTCATCGCTGCTGCGGCTAAAGCGCTTGCCGGTGCAGAAGCTGAAGATCGACCAGGGCTTCGTTGCCGGATTGCCGCTGGATGAGGACGACATCGCGATCGTCCGGGTGATCATCGCCCTGGCCCGCAGCATGGGCATGCAGGTGCATGCCGAGGGCATCGAGCAGGCAGAGCAGGCCAGTTTCCTGCTGCATGAGCTGTGTCAGCTGGGGCAGGGGTACTGGTTCGGGCGGCCGGTGCCTGCCGGGGATCTTCGCTGGGGTTGAAGGCCCCTTCGCGGGCATGCCCGCTCCCACAGGGATAGCGTTGTATTCAAGCCCTGTGCAGTACCTGTGGGAGCGGGCGTGCCCGCGAAGCATTCAGCGCTTGTTCAAGCCTTTCGCCAACCGGTCTCCACCCAGCTGGATCAACGCCACCAACGCCACCAGCATGGCAATCACGGTCAGCATGATCTGGCTGTCGAAGCGCTGGTAGCCATAGCGGTAGGCGATGTCTCCCAGTCCCCCGGCACCGATCGCTCCGGCCATGGCCGAGGAGTTGATCAGGGTCACCAGGGTAATGGTGAAGCCCCCGACAATCCCCGGCAGCGCCTCTGGCAGCAGCACGTGCCAGACAATGTGCCAGCGTCGGCAGCCCATGGCCTGCGCAGCCTCCACCAGGCCGTGGTCGACTTCGCGCAGGCTGACCTCGGCAATCCGCGCGAAGAACGGCGTGGCGGCAATGGTCAGCGGCACCACCGCCGCCCACACGCCATAGGTGGTACCCACCACCAGGCGGGTGAAGGGGATCAGCGCGACCATCAGGATCAGGAACGGGATCGAGCGGAACAGGTTGACGAAGGCACCCAGCACCCGGTTCAGCAGCGGGGCCTCGAAGATCCCGCCCTTGTCGCTGGTGACCAGCAGCACCGCCATCGGTACCCCCACCAGCAGGGCGATCAGCGACGACACGCCAACCATCAGCAGGGTATCGAGCAAGCCTTCCAGCAGGCGATCAAACCACATGGCCCAGTACCTCCACGTCCTCGGCCCAGCGGCGGGCGCGTTCCAGCAATTGATGGGTGTCGTGCGGCGAGTGCTGCACCGACAGGATCAGCTGCCCCAGGGCATGCTCGCCAATGGTTTCCACACCGCCCTGCAGCAGGCGCACGCGCCCGCCAAGGTCGTTGAACAGGGCAGACAGTTCGGGCTCGCCGAGCAGGGTCAGCCTCAGCACCACCGCACTGTCGCGGCTTGCCGGGCTGGCCCGCAGGCTGGCTTGCAGCGCGGCTGGCAACCTGGCTTGCAACGGCGCCAGCAGGGTACGGGTGACCTCGTGGCGTGGTGAGCCAAACACCCGCCAGACCTCACCCTGCTCGACCACTTCTCCACGTTCCAGCACCACCACCCGGTGGCAGATATCGCGGATTACCGCCATTTCGTGGGTGATCAGCACGATGGTCAGGCCCAGGCGCTGGTTGATGTCGCGCAACAGTTCGAGAATGGAAGCGGTGGTCTCCGGGTCCAGCGCCGAGGTGGCCTCGTCGCACAGCAGGATCTCGGGGTCATGCACCAGCGCCCGGGCAATGCCCACGCGCTGCTTCTGCCCGCCGGACAGCTGCGCCGGGTACACGTGGTGCTTTTCCTGCAGACCGACCAGCTCCAGCAGTTCGCGCACCTTGCGCTGGCGTTCGGCCTTGGCCACGCCGGCCACCTTCAGGGGCAGCTCGACGTTCTGCCACACGGTCTTGGCTGACATCAGGTTGAAGTGCTGGAAGATCATGCCGATACGCCGGCGCAGGGCTACCAGGTGGTCCTCGTCGAAGGGCGCGATGTCCACCTGGTCGATCAGCACCCGGCCCTGGCTGGGTTGCTCCAGACGGTTGATGGTACGCAGCAGCGATGACTTGCCGGCGCCGCTGCGGCCGATGATGCCGAAGATCTCGCCATGGCGGATGTTCAGGTCGATGCCTTGCAAGGCCGGTTGCGCCTGGCCCGGGTAGGTCTTGCCCAGGCCGATGAAGCGCACATGGGCTTCATTGACCTCCGGGCGCAAGGCCTGCTCCCTGGCCGTTGGCGGCAGTGGTTGTGCGGTGGGCGCCCGGAGCGCGCTGGCCTGGCTCATGTCAGCCCTCCCAACCGGCCTGGTAGAGCTTGCCGTGGGCTTTGTCCAAGGCTGCGCGCACCACTGGCGAGTGCTGGTAGATGTCGACGAACTTGGCCAGGCGTGGGTCGTCCTTGCTTTGCGGGCGAATGACGAACTGAATCACGTACTCCTTGTTCTCCAGGCCGTCGAACAGCAGAGCGGAGCCAGCGTCGAAGCTGTTGGCCAGGCGGATGTAGGCCGGGTAGCCCTGCACCAGGTCGGCGTCGTCATAGGCGCGTACCAGCTGTACGGCCTCGACCTGAAGGATCTTCAGTTTCTTCGGGTTGGCGACGATGTCGTCCTCGGTGGCCTTGTAGCCGACCCCCGGCTTGAGGGTGATCAGCCCGGCCTTGGCCAGCAGCTGCAGGCCACGGCCGCTGTTGATCGGGTCGTTGGCGATGGCCACGCTGGCACCTTCGGGCAGGTCGGCGAAACTCTTGTACTTTTTCGAGTACAGGCCGACGTTGTTGATGATGCCCGGGGCGTAGGGCACCAGGTTGAAGCCCGCAGCCGCCTTGGCGTTTTCCAGGAACGGGATGTGCTGGAAGTAGTTCACGTCGATGTCGCCGCTGTTGAGGCTGACATTGGGTGCGATCCAGTCGCTGAACTCGACCAGCTTAACTTCCAGGCCTTGCTTGTGCGCTTCTTCCACTGCGGCTTCCAGCGGGATGGCAAAGGCCGAGGTGGTGCCGATCTTCAGCGGCTCGGCAGCCAGCGCGCTGGCGGACAGGCCGAGGGTGAGGGCAATGGCCGCGACGGGCCGGAACAGTTTATCAAGCATGGTGCAGGGCTCCAGTCGGGGCAGGGGTAGAGGTAAAGCGGTAAGCCGAGCCAGGGTGGTCGGCGGGCAAATGCGGGTGGTCGGCCTGGAACAGTTTTTCGCGCAGGGTGCCTTCGGCGTAGGCGGTCTTGTAGCGGCCACGCTGTTGCAACTGCGGGATGACCAGGTCGATGAAGTCCTCGAAGCTTTCCGGGGTTACGGTGCGGGTCAGGTTGAAACCGTCCAGGCCGGTTTCATCGATCCAGGCGATCAGCTGTTCGGCCACCTGCTCGGGCGCGCCGACCAGGGTCACGTAACGGCCACCCAGGGCGTGCTGCTGCAGCAGGCGCCGGCGGGTCCAGGCGTTGTCCTGCAACTGGCGCGTGGCCGACTGGATGGCGTTGCCTTGGCTGAAGGCAATCGGCTCGTCCAGGGCGTAGGCGGCGAAGTCGATGCCGGTGGACGCTGCGAAGTGCGCGACCCCGGCCTCGGCGCTGGCATGGCGCAGGTACTCGGCATGCTTGGCCTGGGCCTGCTGCTCGGTGGCGGCGACGATCACCGTGATGCCCATGAACACCTTGACCGCTTGCGGGTCGCGGCCAGCGGCCTGGGCGGCGGCGCGCACCTTGTCGACCTGGGCGCGGGTGGCGGTTTTGTCCTGGCCACTGATGAACACGCATTCGGCATGGTTGCCGGCGAAGGCCAGGCCACGCTGCGAGCTGCCGGCCTGGAACAGTACCGGTGTACGTTGCGGCGAGGGCTCGCACAGGTGGTAGCCGTCGACCTTGTAGAACTCGCCCTGGTGGTTGACCTTGCGCACCTTGTCGGGCCTGGCATAGACGCGCTGCTGGCGGTCGGCGACCACGGCATCGTCGGCCCAGCTGCCTTCCAGCAGCTTGTACAGCACCTGCAGGTACTCGTCGGCCTGGTCGTAGCGGCGGTCATGCTCGGGTTGCTGCGTCAGGCCCATGGCCCGGGCAGCGCTGTCGAGGTAGCCGGTGACGATGTTCCAGCCCACCCGGCCATTGCTCAGGTGGTCCAGGGTGGAAAGGCGCCGGGCGAACAGGTACGGCGCTTCGTAGGTGAGGTTGGCGGTAAGGCCGAAGCCCAGGTGACGGGTGACGGCGGCCATGGCCGAGACCAGCAGCAGCGGGTCGTTGACCGGCAGCTGGATCGACTCCTTGAGGGTGACGTCCAGCGACTGGCCGTAGATGTCGTAGGTGCCGACGATGTCGGCGATGAACAGCCCGTCGAACAGGCCGCGCTCCAGCAGGCGCGCCAGACTGGTCCAGTAATCCAGGGTCTTGTACTGGGTCGAGGTGTCCCGTGGGTGGGTCCACAGGCCGTGGTTGATGTGCCCGATGCAGTTCATGTTGAAGGCATTGAGCAGGATCTGTTTGGCCATCAGATGGTCCCCCGGCGTGGTGGGTTGGCATCGTTGAGGTAGTAGTTGCCGATGGCGTGGTACTTCCAGCGCACCGGGTCGTGCAGGGTGTGCACGCGGGCGTTGCGCCAGTGGCGGTCGAGGTTGTGTTCGGCCAGGGTGGCCTGACTACCGCCCAGTTCGAACAGGGTGGTGCCGGCCGCGAGGGAAATCTCGGTGCTGATGGCACGGGCCTCGGCCACCGCGATGGAGGCGGCGGCCACGTTGTCGGCAGTGCTGTCGTCGCGGGCGCGGTCCAGGTATTCGCCGGCGCGCTCCAGCAAGGCTTCTGCGGCGTGCAGGCGGATCGCCAGGTGGCCGAAGCTTTTCAGCGTCAGCGGGTCATCGCTGGCCTTGTCCAGGCCGGAGTCGACCCAGGGGCGGCTGCGGGTGCGCACGAAGTGCAGGGCATCTTCGTATGCGGCGCGGGCGATGCCGGTGTCGATGGCGGCATGAAGGATCTGCGCCAGCGGGCCGACCGGGGTGGGGCGTTCGAAGGCGCTCTGGAACGGCACCACGTCGGCGGCGCTGACGTACACGTTGTCGAATACCACCGAGCCACTGCCGGTGGTGCGCTGGCCGAAGCCGCTCCAGTCGTCGATCACCTGCAGGCCCTGGCTGTCGGCCGGGACGAAGGCCAGGTGCTGCACGCCCTGTTCATCGACCACCGAGGTGGGAATGCGCTGGGCGTAGATAGCGCCGGTGGAGTAGAACTTGCGGCCGTTGATGCGAAAGCCATCGCCGTCGTGGGTCAGGCGAGTGGTGCGCTCGTTGGCGGTCTTGGTGCCCAGTTCGGCCAGGGCGTTGCCGAAGCGGCTGCCGGCCAGTACTTCGGCGTACAGGCGCTGTTGCTGTTCGGGTGTGCCGTTTACCCGCAGCACTTCCAGGCCGTAGAAATGGTTTTGCGGGATTTGCCCGAGCGAGCCGTCAGCCTGGGCGATGCGGGCGATGACCTTGGCCAGGGTTACGTTGGACACGCCGGCGCCGCCGAAGGCCTTGGGCACGCTGATGGCCCACAGGCCGGAGCGGGTGAACAGTTCCAGTTCGGCGTGCGGCAGACGGCGCTCGCGGTCGCGCAGGGCGCTGTCGCGGCGCAGGTGTCGGGCGACTTCTTCGGCGACGTTCAGGGCTTCGGTGTCGCTGGTGATGATGTTTGTAGTCATGGTGTTTCTCCGGGGCCTTGGGGCCGCTTTGCGGCCCATCGCGACACAAGGCCGCTCCTACAGGAGGTACGCGATCCCTTGTAGGAGCGGCCTTGTGTCGCGATGGGCTGCAAAGCCGCCCCAAGGCCCACAAATCAGATCCAGGAATGCCGCGCGGGCAAGGTGCCGTTGAGGTGGTAAGCGCCAACCGCGTGGTACTTCCAGCGCACCGGGTCATGCAGGGTGTGCACCCGTGCATTGCGCCAGTGGCGGTCAAGGTTGAACTCGGCGAGGGTGGCGCGGCTGCCGGCCAGCTCGAACAGCTTTTCGCTAGCCTGCAGGGCAATCTCGGTAGTCAGCACCTTGGCTTCGGCCACCGCGATCGAGGCCCGCGCCGCGCTTGCTGCATCGATCGGCGCGGCGTTGACCTCGTCGAGGACTCGCGCGGCCTTGCGCAGCAGCGCTTCGGCGGCGTGCAGCTCGAGCTTCAGGCGGCCGATGTCGGCGATTACATAGGGGTCGTCGCTGGCGCGGTCGACCTTGGCCTCGATCCATGGCCGGGCCTTTTCGCGCACGAAGCTGATGGCGTCTTCGATCGCCGCTTCGGCAATGCCGGCATCGATCGCCGCCTGGATCAGCTGCGAGGCAGCGCCCTGGATGTTGGGAATGTCGCGCTGGCGCCAGTTGTCGATCACCAGGTCAGCATCCACCGGTACCTGGTCGAGCAGCACGGTGCCGCTGGCAGTGGTGCGCTGGCCGAACCCGGACCAGTCATCGACGATGCGCAGCCCCGGGCTGCCTCGGCGCACGAATGCCAGGCGCTGGCGGCCTTCGTCGTCCAGTGCCTTGACCGCCACCCAGTGGGCGAACAGGGCGCCGGTGGAATAGAACTTCTCACCGCTGATGCGATAGCTGTCGCCGACGCGGGTGATCCTGGCCTTGAGGGTCAGGGTGTCCTTGGTGCCGCGTTCGGGGCCGGCATTGCCGATGCGCCAGCCATCGAGCACGCTGCGGAAGATCACCGCCTGCTGCGCCTCGGTGGCAGTCAGGCGCAGCAGTTGCAGCATGCCAAACTGGTTCTGCGGGATCTGCCCCAGGGCCGGGTCGGCGGCGCTGATCAGGCGGAACACTTCGGCCACGGTCTCGAATGACACATCGGGGCCGCCATGGGCCTTGGGTACGCTGATGCTGCCCAGGCCGCTGCGGGTGAACAGTTCGATCTCGGCCCATGGCAGTTTGCGTTGCTGGTCGCGGCGGGCGGCCTGCTCGCGGGCGACCTCGGCCAGTTCGCGGGCCGCTTGCAGGGCTTCGGCGTCGTTGCGCAGTACCTTGGCCGGCAGCAGCAGGGGCGAGCTGTCGAGATCGCTGTGGAATTGGGTATTGGGTTGGCTGGACATCAGTACCGCTCCTTGGCTGCACTCAATGCCCTGGCGTTACGCACTGGGGTGATTGTGATCCTGACCATTCCTGACCTCACAAAAAAGTAATGCCGCTACAGCTGATCGCGACAGATGTGTGCTGGTCCGGTGGTCCGGTTTATATACCCTAATGCTTTATAAAAAGTTTATGAACTAACTCTTTGGAATATGTATAGATGGAAGGAGGAGAGTGTCTGTTCCAGGCAGGCGCGATCGGTGTAGGAGCGGCCTTGTGTCGCGAAAGGGCTGCAAAGCAGCCCCGGCAATCTCGGCAGTAATGCTGAAAGCCTGGGGCCGCTGCGCGCCCCATCGCGACACAAGGCCGCTCCTACAGGGATCTGTGTATGTGCGTGCCTATTCGGAGGCAGCAGTCCCCAGGAACTTGCGCAAGAACTGCCGGGTACGCTCTTCCTTCGGCGCCGCAAACAGCGCCTTGGCCTCGCCCTGTTCCACGATCACGCCCTTGTCGAAGAAGATCACCCGGTTCGCCACATCTCGGGCAAAGCTCATCTCGTGGGTAACGATGATCATGGTGCGCTTCTCCTCGGCCAGGCCGCGGATGGTCGCCAGCACTTCACCCACCAGTTCGGGGTCCAGCGCCGAGGTCGGTTCGTCGAACAGGATCACCTCCGGCTCCATGGCCAGGGCGCGGGCGATGGCCACCCGTTGCTGCTGGCCACCGGAAAGGCGCCGCGGGTAGGCATCTTCCTTGCCCGCCAGGCCAACCTTGGCCAGCAGGCGCCGGCCCAGTTCGATGGCCTGCTCGCGGGGCGTCTTCTTGACGATCACCGGCCCCTCGATCACGTTTTCCAGGGCGGTGCGATGAGGGAACAGGTTGAAGTTCTGGAACACGAACCCGGCCTGCTGGCGCAAGCGGCGAATCGCACTTTGCTGCCCACCCAGCGGGCGGTTGGCGTCGATGCTGATGTCGCCAATCTGGATCTGCCCGGCATCGGGTGTTTCCAGCAGGTTGAGGCAACGCAGGAAGGTGGTCTTGCCCGAGCCGCTGGGGCCGATGATGGCCACCACTTCGCCGGGCTGCACGGTCAGGTCGATACCGTTGAGCACGGTCTGGCCCTTGAACCGCTTGGTCAGGCCTTTGACTTCAATCATGCTCAATGCTCCTGGTCATGCTGGTTGACTCGCGCTTCCATGCGGTTCTGGAAGTGCGCGAGGATGCTGCACAGCACCCAGTAGATGACCGCCACCGCCACGTACATGGTGAACACTTCGAAGGTGCGCGCGGTAATCAGCTGGGCCTGGCGGAACAGCTCGGGCACCTGGATGGTCGCCGCCAGGGCGGTGTCCTTGACCAGCGAGATGAAGCTGTTGCCCAACGGCGGCAGTGCGGTGCGCAAGGCCTGGGGCAGGATCGCCCGGCGCATGGCCTGGACGCGGGTCATGCCGATACTGGCGGCGGCTTCCCACTGGCCACGGTCGATCGAGGAAATCGCCGCGCGCAGGATTTCGCAGATGTAGGCGGCCATGTTCAGCGACAGGCCGATCAGCGAGGCCGGGATCGGGTCGAGCTCGATGCCGATCTGCGGCATGCCGAAGTAGATGACGAACAGCTGCACCAGCAGCGGCGTGCCGCGGAAGAACGACACGTAGACCCGCGCCAGCCAGTTCAGCGGCAAGATCTTCGACAACCGCATCAGTGCCAGGGCAAAGCCCAGCAGCAGGCCGAAGAACATGCCGCCAACACTGAGCAGCACTGTATAACCCGCGCCCTTCAGCAGGAAGGGCGCGGAGTCGACAACGAGTTGCAGGCTTTCAGCAATCATTTGGTGACATCGGCACCGAAGTATTTCTCGGACAGCTTGGCCAGCGTGCCGTCAGCCTTGAGCTTGTCCAGTGCCTTGTTGATCGCTGCCAGCAGTTCCGGCTCGCCCTTGCGCAGGGCCACGCCGCTTTCCAGGCGCGAGAAGGCATCGCCGGCCAGTTCGGTGTCCTTGGCTTTTTGCGCGTATTCCAGCGCGGCCAGGCGGTCGATCAGGATGGCGTCGATGCGGCCGTTGCGCAGGTCGGCGAACTTGCTCGGGTCGTCTTCATAGGTGCGCACATCGGCTTGCGGCACGTCCTTCTTGACCCATTGCTCGTAGTTGGTGCCCAGGCCCACGCCTACCTTCTTGCCGGCCAGGTCTGCGGCCTTGTGGATGTTCAGCTGCTCGGCCTTCTTCTTCAGGATCAGCGCCTGGATGCCGGAGATGGTGTAAGGCTCGGAGAAGTCATACTTCTTCTTGCGCTCTTCGGAAATGGTCACCTGGTTGATCACCACGTCCAGGCGCTTGGACTCCAGTGCGGCGAGGATGCCGTCCCACTTGGTCGGCTGCACCTTGGCCTTTACCCCCAGCTCCTTGGCCAGCAGTTCGGACAGTTCCACTTCGAAGCCGGTCAGCTTGCCGTTTTCGTCCTGGAAGCTGAACGGTGGGTAGGTGCCTTCGAGGCCGACGTTGATCACGCCTTTTTCCTGGATGGTCTTCAGCTGCTCGCCGGCGAAGGCCTGGCCGAGCAGGCCGGCACCCAGCAGGAGTGCCAGGCTGGCGTTGAGTAGCGGTTTGGCGAATTTCGACATTTCAGAGCCCCGCGCTTGTTGTGTAAGTGGTGGGTGGCGACTATAGGGTCGGCTGCTTAGGCCAGGAAATACTAAAAAATTATTTTGTTATTCCCTTTTTTGTTTTTGCCAGGTGCTGGCTGCTTTGAGGGTAGGCGAGGTTGCCTGCTCCGTCATCGCGGCTTATGCCTGACTTAGCGCAGGATGGAATAAAGCGTTGTTTTTTCCAAGAGATGGATTTGCCGTAGAGTGGATTGCATGTAGGCAGGTCCGGCCCTTTCGCGGGCTCGCCCGCTCCCACAGGTACTGCACTGGGCTTGGAATTTTTGCAGTCCCAGTGGGAGCGGGCGAGCCCGCGAAGAGGCCGGACCTGCAAATAAAAATGAGTTTGGCCTACTCAGGCAGGAGAAAACCGTGAGCGAACAACCTTCACCCGGGCACTGGCAGTTGCAGAGCATCGTCACCGGCCTGCGCGGTGCCCGTGAGCAATGGCGTACCCGCAATGGCCGCAGCAGCGGCGAGCAGGGCGGGCGTGAGCTGCCTTCACGCGAAGCGATGCGGCACATCCTGGAGCAACTGTGCGGCGCACTGTTCCCCATGCGCCTTGGCCCGGTCGACCTGCGCGAAGAAAGCGAAGACTTCTACGTCGGCCATACCCTGGATGCCGCGCTGACCGCCTTGCTGGCCCAGGCCCGCCTGGAGTTGCGCTACGCCGCACGGCAAAGCAAGGGCGAGCTGGCCGGCGTCGATGCCCATGCGCTGAGCCTGGTGCAGGGCTTCGCCGCCGCCCTGCCGGGCCTGCGCGTGCTGCTCGACACCGATGTGCTGGCCGCCTACCACGGCGACCCGGCGGCGCGCAGTGTCGATGAAGTGCTGCTGTGCTACCCAGGCATCCTGGCGATCATCCACCACCGCCTGGCGCACCACCTGTACCAGGCCGGCCTGCCGCTGCTGGCGCGGATCAGCTCGGAGCTGGCGCATTCGGCCACGGGGATCGACATTCACCCCGGGGCGCAGATCGGCCCGAGCTTCTTCATCGACCACGGTACCGGCGTGGTGATCGGCGAAACCGCGATCATCGGCGAGCGCGTGCGCATCTACCAGGCAGTGACCCTGGGCGCCAAGCGCTTCCCCAGCGATGAATCGGGCACCCTGCACAAGGGCCTGCCACGCCACCCGATCGTCGAGGACGATGTGGTGATCTATGCCGGGGCTACGGTGCTGGGGCGGATCACCATCGGCAAAGGCTCGACCATTGGCGGCAATGTGTGGCTGACCCGAAGTGTGCCGGCCGAGAGCAACATTACCCAGGCCAACCTGCAGCTGGATTGCCAGGACAAGAACTGATCTGGCATTTCCTTGGCCTGTACCGGCCTCTTCGCGGGTAAACCCGCTCCCACAGGGCCCCCGTGGGAGCGGGTTTACCCGCGAAAGGGCCGGAACAGGAGGGCACCAATCAGCGCCCCAATTCGCATTGAAATCCGATCCATGTTTAACTTGAACGCTTGTTCAATGAAAAAACGCTGGTCCGCTGCCGGTGTTCAACAGGAGGATTCCTTTGCTGAACCCGTTCATTCCGAGCCTTACGTCATTCGACGAGGTGCGCCCCCAATGAGTGCACCGACCCCTTCCCTTGCCAATGGCAAGATCCGCATGAACCCCCCGGTGTTCTATTTCGCGGCAAGTTTCATCCTCATCTTCGGCCTGGTGGTTATTTCCTTCCCGCAAGCAGCAGGCGAATGGTTGCTGGCGGCGCAGAACTGGGCGGCGAACACGGTCGGCTGGTACTACATGCTGGCGATGACGCTGTACCTGGTCTTCGTGGTGGTCACCGCCTTGTCCGGCTACGGCAAGATCAAGCTCGGTGCCGACCACGACGAGCCCGAGTTCAGTTACCTGTCGTGGGCCGGCATGCTGTTTGCCGCCGGCATCAGCATCACCTTGTTCTTCTTCTGCGTGTCCGAACCCCTGACCCACATGCTGCAGCCGCCCCAGGGCGAAGCGGGTACGGCCGAGGCCGGGCGCCAGGCGATGCAGATCCTGTTCCTGCACTGGGGCCTGCATGGCTGGGGCGTGTTCGCCTTCGTCGGCATGGCCCTGGCCTACTTCGCCTACCGGCACAACCTGCCGCTGGCATTGCGTTCGGCGCTGTACCCGCTGATCGGCAAGCGCATCAACGGGCCGATCGGTTATGCAGTGGACGGCTTCGGCATCATCGCCACGGTGTTCGGCCTGGGCGCCGACATGGGCTTTGGCGTGCTGCACCTGAACGCCGGCCTCGACTACCTGTTCGGCATCGACCACAGCCAGTGGGTGCAAGTGCTGCTCATCACCCTGATGATGGGCGCAGCGGTGGCCGTGGCCGTGGCCGGGGTGGAGAAGGGCGTGCGGGTGATGAGCGACATCAACCTGTTCCTGGCCTGCGCGCTGTTGCTGTTCGTGTTGTTCGCCGGGCCTACCCAGCACCTGTTCAACACGCTGATCCAGAACCTCGGTGACTACCTGGGTGCCTTGCCGCGCAAGAGCTTCGACGTTTATGCCTACGGCGAGAACCGCGACTGGCTGGGCGGCTGGACGGTGTTCTACTGGGCCTGGTGGATTGCCTGGGCGCCGTTCGTGGGCCTGTTCATCGCCCGCATCTCCCGTGGCCGCACCATCCGCGAGTTCGTCTTTGGTGTGCTGTTGATTCCGCTGGGCTTTACCCTGGCGTGGATGTCGATCTTCGGCAACAGCGCCCTGGACCAGGTCATCAACCACGGCATGACCGCGCTGGGCCAGTCGGCGCTGGATAACCCGTCGATGAGCCTGTACCTGCTGCTGGAGACCTACCCCTGGAGCAAGACGGTGATCGCCATGACGGTGTTCATCAGTTTCGTGTTCTTCGTCACCTCGGCCGACTCGGGCACCGTGGTGCTGTCGACCTTGTCGGCCAAGGGTGGTGATGCAGACGAGGACGGGCCGAACTGGCTGCGCATCTTCTGGGGCGCGATGACGGCGCTGATCACCAGTGCGCTGTTGTTCGCCGGCAGCATCGATTCGCTTAAATCGGCGGTGGTGCTGACCTCGCTGCCGTTCTCGCTGATCCTGCTGTGCATGATGTGGGGGCTGCACAAGGCGTTCTACCTGGAGTCGCAACGGCAGATCGCGCAGATGCATTCGCTGGCCCCGTTCGCCCAGTCACGCCGCGGCCGTGGTGGCTGGCGCCAGCGCCTGAGCCAGGCGGTGCACTTCCCGTCGCGTGATGAGGTGTACCGCTTCATGGACGACGTGGTGCGCCCGGCAATTGCCGATGTGCGTGAAGTGTTCGAGCAGAAGGGCCTGGTGCTGATTACCCAGGACGACCCGAGCCACGACAACGTCAGCCTGAAGATTGGCCATGGCGAGGAACAGCCGTTCATTTACCAGGTGCAGATGCGTGGCTACTTCACGCCATCGTTCGCCCTGGGTGGGCTGGGTACGCAAGAGTTGAAGAACCGCCGTTACTACCGGGCGGAGGTGCACCTGAGCGAAGGCAGCCAGAACTATGACCTGGTGGGCTACAGCAAGGAGCAGATCATCAACGACATCCTCGACCAGTACGAACGGCACATGCAGTACCTGCATCTGGTCCGCTAGATTGCTGGGGCCGCCTTGCGGCCCATCGCGACACAAGGCCGCTCCTACAGGAAATCGCGTTCCCCTGTAGGAGCGGCCTTGTGTCGCGAAAGGAGGCCGAAGGCCTCCCCAGGTCCCTGTCAGAAGGGCGCATCCCCAAGGATGGTCGCCCGATGCATCACCCGCCGGTTCGGTCGGTAGTCATCCACGGCAAAATGCTGGGTCACGCGGTTGTCCCAGAACGCCACGTCATTCTCCTGCCACCGCCAGCGAATGCTGAACTCCGGCCGCGTCGCATGGGCAAACAGCAGCTTCAACAGTGCCTCGCTTTCCAGTTCGCTCAGCTCATTGATGCGCGTGGTGAACCCCTCATTGACGAACAACGCCTTGCGCCCGCTCACCGGATGCGTGCGCACCACCGGGTGCGACAGCGGCGGGTTGTTGCGCCGGGTTGCTTCCCAGCGCGCCAGGTCTTCCGGCGTGGTACCAAAGCGCTCCAGCGGGAACGACTTGGTGAAGTCATGGGTAGCGGTCAGCCCGTCGAGCAGCTCGCGCAGCGGCGCCGACAAGGCTTCGAAGGCAGCGATGCCGCTGGCCCACAGGGTGTCGCCGCCGTAGGCCGGCAACTGCTTGGCGCTGAGCACCGCGCCCAGGGCCGGGGTCGGCAGGAAGGTCACGTCGGTGTGCCACACGGCGTTGTCGCGCACATCGGTAACCGCCGTGTCGAGGATCAGCACCTGCGGGGTTTCCGGCACGTTGGGGTAGATCGGGTGGATGTGCAGGTCGCCGAAGTGGGCGGCAAAACGTGCCTGCTGCTGCGGGTTGATCGGCTGGTCGCGGAAGAACAGCACCTGGTGTTGCAGCAGCGCCTGCTCGATGGCGTCACGTTCTTCGACGGTGATATCGCGGCTGATGTCCACGCCGCTGACCTGGGCGCCAAGCGCCGGGCTGAGGGGGGTGATGGTCAGGCTCATGTCGGTCTCTTCAATCAGGCGCCAGGCTGCTGGCGTGGTCAACAGGATTCAGTGGCTCTGTCCGTGCCAAGGCACCAGTTTGCGTTGCAGGGCACGCAGACTCATTTCCAGGGCGAAGGCGATCAGCGCGATCAGCAGGATCCCCAGTACCACCACATCGGTAACCAGGAACTGCGCCGCCGACTGCACCATGAAGCCCAGGCCGCTGGTGGCGGCGATCAGCTCGGCGGCCACCAGGGTCGACCAGCCAACCCCCAGGCCAATGCGGATGCCGGTGAGGATGTCGGGCAGGGCGCTGGGCAGGATCACGTGGCGGATCAGCTGGGCCTTGGTCGCGCCCAGCGACTGCGCGGCACGCAGCTTGGCCGGGTCGACCGTGCGCACGCCGGTGGCGGTGGCGATGGCGATGGGGGCGAAGATTGCCAGGTAGATCAGCAGCACCTTGGACAGCTCGCCGATGCCGCACCAGATGACGATCAGCGGCAGGTAGGCCAGCGGCGGGATCGGCCGGTAGAACTCGATCAGCGGGTCGAGAATGCCGCGGGCCACGCGGTTGTAGCCGATGGCGATACCCACCGGGATGGCGGTGAGGGTGGCGGCAAGCAGGGCCACGCCGATGCGCCCCAGGCTGGCACCCAGGTGCTGCCACAGGCTGGCATCCATGTAGCCTTGAGTCAGCAGGGTCCCGGCCTTGGCCAGGATGTCGGCGGGCGAGGGCAGGAACAGCGGCTCGATCCAGCCGGCCGCGGTCACCAGCCACCAGGCCAACAGCAGGCTGGCCAGGGTCAGGGTGCTGATCCAGCGGGTGGGCAGGGGGCGGCGCAGCTTGGTGGCTGACCGGGGTTGGGTGTTGCGTTTGCCGGCGACCGGCAGGTCCAGGCTGCTCATGCGCGCTCCTGCAGGCTTTGACGTTGGGAGAACACCCGCGCCAGTACGTGCTCGCGGGTTTCGATGAAGGCCGGGTCGGACTTGATCGCCCGCGCCGGTTCACCGGCTGCGTAGCGTTGGCCGAAGTCCAGTTGCAGGCGCTCCACCACGCGCCCCGGGTTGGGCGCCAGCAGCACCAGCTCGCTGGCGAGGAACACTGCTTCTTCGATGTCGTGGGTAATCAGGAACACCGGCTTGGCGGTGCGTTGCCATACCTGCAGCAACAACTCCTGCATCTGCTCGCGGGTGAAGGCATCAAGTGCGCCGAACGGCTCGTCCATCAGCAACACCCGTGGGTCGGCTGCCAACGCCCGGGCCAGGCCCACGCGCTGCTTCTGGCCACCGGACAATTGCCAGATACGCCGCTCGCCAAAGCCGTCGAGGTCGACCAGGGCCAGCATTTCACGGGCCTTGGCTTCACGCTCGGCGCGGGGCACGCCGGCCAGTTCCAGGCCGAATGCGACGTTGCCCAGCACGTTCTGCCAGGGCAGCAGCGCATCGTCCTGGAACACTACGCCGCGCTCGGCGCCGGGGCCCTGGACGGGCACGCCGTCCAGGGTGATGCGCCCGCCGCTGGGGGCGACGAAGCCGGCGATCAGGTTGAGCAGCGAGGTCTTGCCGCTGCCGGAAGGCCCCAGGGCCACCAGCAGTTGGCGTGGCCCCAGGCTCAGGTTGATGTCGGCCAGTACCGGGGTTTCGGCACCGGGGTACTGTGCGCTGATGCGCTCCAGTTCGAGCAAGGCCATGGCAGGCTCCGGTCGGTTTTCTACAGGCTTAGTTGGGGAGGTACTGGGCGCTGACGTACGGGGAGTAGTCCGGCAGCACCGCGTCGACCTTGCCTTGCTGCTTGAGGAAGGTGGCCGTGTCGGTCAGCGCCTGGGTGGTCGGTGCGCCCAGTGCATTGGCCTGGTCGGCGGCCAGCGGGTAGACGTTGCCCTGCAGCAGCACCGGGATGTCAGCAGGCTTGGCGCCAGACAGTTTGGCCAGCTTGCTCACGTTGTCGGGGTTGGCCAGCCAGGCTTGCGGGTTCTTGCGGTAGTCGGCGTAGGCGTCGAGGGTGACCTTGGCAAAGGCCTTGACCACGTCGGGGTGCTTGGCGGCAAAGTCCTTGCGCACGATCCATGCGTCGAAGGTCGGTGCGCCTTTCTCGGCCAGCTCGCCGGAGGTGATCAGCACCTTGCCGTTTTCCTTGGCCACGCCCAGGGCCGGGTCCCAGACGTAGGTGGCGTCGATGTCGCCGCGCTTCCAGGCGGCAATGATCGCCGGCGGCGCCAGGTTGAGGATCTGCACCTTGGACGGGTCGATGTTCCAGCTCTTCAGCGCTGCCAGCAGGCTGTAGTGGCCGGTGGAGACGAACGGCACGGCGACTTTCTTGCCAACCAGGTCTTGCGGCGTCTTGATGCTGTCGCGGGCGACCAGTGCTTCACCGGCGCCAATCTGCGTGGCGATCAGGAAGGTCTCGACCGGCAGCTTGCGGGTGGCTGCGGCGGCAAGCGGGCTGGAGCCCAGGTAGCCGATCTGTACATCACCGCTGGCTACGGCGGTGATCACATCGGCACCGTTGTCGAATTTGCGCCAGTCGATGCTGGCCTTGCTGGCTTTTTCGTAGTTGCCATCGACCTGCGCCACCTTG
Organism: Pseudomonas sp. B5(2017); assembly: GCF_002112825.1. Classification (NCBI taxonomy): domain Bacteria; kingdom Pseudomonadati; phylum Pseudomonadota; class Gammaproteobacteria; order Pseudomonadales; family Pseudomonadaceae; genus Pseudomonas; species Pseudomonas sp. B5(2017). The sequence goes on along the minus strand of NZ_NEIR01000005.1, from coordinate 251,084 downwards.
GCCGGGTCGACGGTGGTCTGATAGGCCACGGTCAGGTCGGCAGCCTGGGCCAACCAGCTGGCGCTGGCGAGGGTCAGGGCGGCGAACAGGCGCAGCGGAGCGTGCGGGATCATGGTGAACCTCTCGTCAGGCAATCGATGTGATGGATGGCGAGAAGGCTAAATGATCTAAGAAAAGTAAAATAAATAACTTTTTTGCATTAGCTTAGGAGCCAATTGTTTGAAATCACCGCCTGCCTTTACGCGATCCCTGTAGGAGCGGCCTTGTGTCGCGATGCGCCGCAAGGCGGCCCCGGCAATTTATGCGGCGTTAGCTGAGATTTTGGGGCTGCTTCGCACCCCATCGCGACACAAGGCCGCTCCTACAGGGGGCGCGTTAGCAGGGAGGGCCGGTGATTTCGCTCAATGGCGAAATCCGAGAGTGCTGCTAGGCTTTTTCGTCCCGATAGAACGATACGGAATTAGGTTATGAGCAAACGTTTGCAAATAACCAGCGGTTATGAAAAGCGAGCTGCTGCTAACGAATCGCAGTAACAGTTCCTAACATATTCCTTAAAAATCTTACCAATTCATAAAACGGTCATTTTGGATTTATAGGATTGTCATTATCCTGTAGCGCAGGTGGCGTCTTAGACCAAAGTCGCGAAACGTTTAGAAACGATTGACTAAACGGTCACGCTTTGGGACTAAATCGCCAATCCACGGTGAGCGGGGCAGCAGATCCCACCGCCAGAGATACACAAGAATTAGAACGTAGAGGAGCAAAACATGTACAAGTCCAGCCTGGCCCTGGCCGTGGCACTGGGGGTTCTCGCCCAACAAGCAGGCGCTGCCGGTTTCGTTGAAGACAGCAAACTGTCGCTCAGCTCGCGCACCATGTACTTCAACGACGACAACCGCGAAAGCGGTATCGACCAGAAAGAAAGCGGTCAGGGCTTCAAGCTCGACTACCTGTCTGGCTTCACCGAAGGCACCGTAGGTTTTGGTGTCGACGTTCAGGCACTGTGGGGCATTCACCTGGATGGTGGCCGTGGTAGCCGCCCAGATGCCAACAACACCTTCTTCCCAAGCGACTCCGATGGTTCGGCAGTCCACAACTGGGCACGCATTGGTGGTAACGCCAAGGCTCGCTTCTCCAAGACCGAGGTCCACTACGGTAGCGCCCTGGCGCCTATGCTGCCGATCCTTGTCTCCAACGATGGCCGTCTGCTGCCGCAGACCTTCGAGGGCGGCACCCTCCAGTCGAAGGAAATCGACAACCTGACCTTCAACGCAGGTCAACTGACCCACGCCATGGGTCGTGCTTCGAGCAACCGTACCGGTCTTTCCGTTTCTGGCGCCTTCCGCGACAGCAACAAGTTCCAGTTCGCCGGTGGTGACTACAAGCTCACTCCAGACCTGACCCTGCAGTACTACTACTCGAACCTGGAAGACTTCTACAAGCAGCACTTCCTGGGTGCTACCCACGTCTTCAAGATCGCCGACAACCAGTCGTTCAAGACCGACCTGCGCTACTTCGATAGCCGCAGCGACGGCAAGAATGGCGAGACCGGTTACGCCTTCGACAACAACGGTGGCTACGCGAAGAACGGGGGCGAGGTCGACAACAAGACCTGGAGCGCCATGTTCACCTACACCCTGGGTGGCCACGCGCTGATGCTCGGTCACCAGCAAGTGGGTGACGATGGTGGTTTCGTCTGGCTGAACCAAGGTAGCGTCCGCAAGGACGGCGCCACTTCCTCGCTGGAAGGCAATGGCGGCGCAAGCTTCTACCTGTTCACCGACAGCATGATCAACCAGTTCGCTCGTGCCGGTGAGAACACCACCTTCGGTCAGTACTCCTATGACTTCGCGTCCCTGGGCGTTCCAGGCCTGAAGGCTTCGGTGGCCTACCTGCGTGGTGACGACATCCGTAACAAGTCGGGCGACGGCAGCTACAACGAATGGGAACGTGACGCACGCGTCGACTACACCATTCAGCAAGGCTCCCTCAAAGGCCTGGGCTTCAGCCTGCGTCAGGGTGTCTACCGTGGTAGCGGCGAAAGCATCGGTGACAAAGACCAGACTCGCTTCATCGTGAACTACACTTACAACTTCCTGTAAGCGTAGCTGAACAAGGAGCCTCGCCTAGTGCGAGGCTTTTTTGTGTCTGCGATTTCGTATGCCTTATGGTTATAAACAAATCAGTATTTATTCTTTTTGTTTTTAATCGAATGCAGGCACATTGAACCCACACGGTACAGAACCCAGCACAGGAGCCGCAGCCCATGAGCCTAAAACTCGGCGATATCGCCCCCGATTTCGAACAGGATTCCAGCGAAGGCAAGATCCGCTTCCACGAGTGGCTGGGTAACAGCTGGGGGGTGTTGTTCTCCCACCCGGCCGACTTCACCCCGGTGTGCACCACCGAACTGGGCCTTACCGCCAAGCTGAAGGACGATTTCGCCAAACGCGGGGTCAAGGCCATCGCCCTGTCGGTGGACCCGGTCGATTCGCACCACCGCTGGATCGATGACATCAACGAAACCCAGAACACCGTGGTCAACTTCCCGATCATTGCCGACGCCGACCGCAAGGTGTCCGACCTGTACGACCTGATCCACCCGAACGCCAGCGACACCCTGACCGTGCGCTCGCTGTTCGTCATCGACCCGAACAAGAAGGTGCGCCTGACCATCACCTACCCGGCCAGTACCGGGCGCAACTTCAACGAAATCTTGCGGGTGATCGACTCGCTGCAGCTGACCGACAACCACAAGGTCGCCACGCCAGGTAACTGGCAGGACGGTGACGACGTGGTGATCGTGCCCTCGCTGAAGGACGAGGAAGAGATCAAGCAGCGCTTCCCCAAAGGTTACCGGGCGGTCAAACCCTATCTGCGGCTGACCCCGCAGCCCAATCGTTAAAGGATTCCTCGTTGCATTGCTCTTAGCCAAAGCAGGGATATTCGGGCCGTTTCGACGGCCCTTTTTTTTGCCTGCTGAAACTGCGTGGGCTTCTTCGCGGGTAAACCCGCTCCCACAGGGATAGTGCAAGTCCTAGGCCTTGTACGGTCCCTGTGGGAGCGGGTTTACCCGCGAAAGGGCCAAAACAGGAGATTGATAAAAATGGAATAAACAAATGAAAAAATATGATTTCTAGATATATGCGGCGACTGTTAATGTCACCTCCAACAGAACACAAGGAAGCGCTGCAATGCTGGTCGTCTCAATCGGTGGTAGCCCCAGTACCCGTTCACGCTCCGGCGTGCTGCTGGAGCGTTCTCGCCAGTGGCTGCAGGACCGTGGCGTCGAGGTAGTGACATTCCAGGTACGTGACTTTCCCGCCGAAGACCTGCTGCACGCCCGATTCGACAGCCCGCAGGTGCAGCACTTCCAGCAGCTGGTGGCCCAGGCCGATGGCCTGATCGTCGCCACGCCGGTTTACAAGGCCTCGTTCGCCGGTGCCCTGAAAACCTTGCTCGACCTGCTGCCCGAACGCGCCCTGGCACACAAGATCGTGTTGCCGATCGCCACCGGCGGCAGCATCGCCCACATGCTGGCGGTGGATTACGCACTGAAACCCGTGCTGTCGGCACTCAAGGCGCAAGAGACCCTGCAAGGGATCTTCGCCGACGACAGCCAGGTCGCCTACGCAGAAGGCTCCAGGCCCGCGCAGCTGGTAGCGGCGCTGGAAGAACGCCTGCAGGACGCGCTGGAAACCTTCCACGTTGCACTGGCCCGTCGGCCGCGCCCCGTGGCCCCCGGCGTATTGAACGAACGCCTGATCAGTGCTCGCTGGAGCATCTGACCGGCCCAACCCGCTTTACCACCTTACTCGCCCGACAACGAGGCAAGCAGGTGCAACCCGAACCCACTCGCACAGGAGAGCGCCATGCGCACAGTCTTCTTGCGTCGCGGTCTGGTCGCCCTGTTTGCGGCGGCTGTGTCCTTCGGCGCCATCACCCAAGCCCAGGCCGAGAGCCTGCGTATCGGTTACCAGAAATACGGCACCCTGGTGCTGCTCAAGGCCAAGGGCACACTGGAAAAGCGCCTGGCCGAGCAGGGCGTGCAGGTGCAATGGACCGAGTTCCCCGGCGGCCCGCAGCTGCTTGAGGGGCTGAACGTCGGCTCCATCGATTTTGGCGTCACCGGTGAAACCCCGCCGGTGTTCGCCCAGGCCGCCGGTGCCGACCTGCTGTACGTCGCCTACGAGCCGCCAGCGCCGCACAGCGAGGCGATCCTGGTGCCGAAGGGCTCGCCGATCCAGTCGGTCAAAGACCTCAAGGGCAAGAAAGTCGCCCTCAACAAAGGCTCCAACGTTCACTACCTGCTGGTTCGCGCCCTGGAAGACGCCGGCCTGAAATACAGCGACATCCAGCCGGTGTACCTGCCCCCGGCCGACGCCCGCGCCGCCTTCGAACGCGGCAGCGTGGACGCCTGGGTGATCTGGGACCCGTACCAGGCTGCCGCCGAGAAACAGCTGCAGGCTCATACCCTGCGTGACGGCAAGGGCCTGGTCGACAACCATCAGTTCTACCTGGCCACCCGCAACTACGCGACCCAGCACCCGGCGGTGATCAACACCCTGATCGAAGAAGTGCGTGCCGTAGGTCAATGGTCCCAGGCCAACCCGCAGGAAGTGACCGACCAGGTCGCGCCGCTGCTCGGCCTGCCTGCCGACATCACCCTGACCTCGGTCAAGCGCCAAGGCTACGGTGCCGCGCCGCTCACCCCGGAAGTGGTAGCCGCGCAACAGAAGATCGCCGACACGTTCCAGGCACTGAAGCTGATTCCCAAGCCGCTGAGCGTCAAGGACGTGATCTGGACACCCCCGGCCAAGGTCGCCAGTGCGCCTTGATTGATTTGCCTGCGCCGGGGCGCCGCCCTGGCTGAGCCCCCTTGAGGAGACAACTCCAATGAGCCTTAACATCTTCTGGTTCCTTCCTACCCACGGTGACGGCAAGTACCTGGGCACCTCCGATGGCGCGCGTGCCGTCGACCATGGCTACCTGCAGCAGATCGCCCAGGCGGCCGACCGGCTCGGCTTTGGTGGCGTGCTGATCCCTACCGGGCGCTCCTGCGAGGACTCCTGGCTGGTCGCGGCATCGTTGATCCCGGTGACCCAGCGCCTGAAGTTCCTGGTCGCCCTGCGCCCCGGGATCATTTCGCCGACCGTGGCGGCACGCCAGGCAGCAACCCTTGATCGCCTGTCCAACGGCCGCGCGCTGTTCAACCTGGTGACCGGTGGCGACCCGGACGAGTTGGCCGGTGACGGCCTGCACCTGAACCATCAGGAACGTTATGAAGCCTCTGTGGAGTTCACCCGTATCTGGCGCAAGGTGCTGGAAGGCGAGGTGGTCGACTACGACGGCAAGCACATCCAGGTGAAGGGCGCCAAGCTGCTCTACCCGCCGATCCAGCAACCACGCCCGCCACTGTATTTCGGCGGTTCCTCCGAAGCCGCACAGGACCTGGCCGCCGAGCAGGTCGAGCTGTACCTGACCTGGGGCGAGCCGCCGAGTGCGGTCGCTGAAAAAATTGCCCAGGTGCGTGAGAAAGCCGCCGCCCAGGGCCGCGAAGTGCGCTTCGGTATCCGCCTGCACGTGATCGTGCGGGAAACCAACGAAGAAGCCTGGGCCGCTGCCGACAAGCTGATCTCGCACCTGGACGACGACACCATCGCTCGCGCCCAGGCCTCGCTGGCGCGCTTCGACTCGGTCGGCCAGCAACGCATGGCCGCCCTGCACAACGGCAACCGTGACAAGCTGGAAGTCAGCCCCAACCTGTGGGCCGGTGTCGGCCTGGTGCGTGGTGGTGCCGGTACCGCGCTGGTGGGGGATGGCCCGACCGTCGCGGCGCGGGTCAAGGAATACGCCGAGCTGGGCATCGATACCTTCATCTTCTCCGGCTACCCGCACCTGGAAGAGTCGTACCGGGTGGCCGAGCTGTTGTTCCCGCACCTGGATGTGCAACGCCCGGAGCAAGCCAAGACCGGTGGTTATGTGAGCCCGTTTGGCGAAATGGTGGCCAACGACATCCTGCCCAAGTCCGTTGCGCAGAGCTGAGGGCCAGGCCATGAGTCGTGCAACTTCCAACAACCTTGGCCAGCGCCTGGCGCCATGGGCGCTGCCGGTACTGCTGCTGGCTGCCTGGCAGCTGGCGGTCAGCGCCGGCTGGCTGTCGACGCGCATCCTGCCCGCGCCCAGCGCCGTGGTCAGCGCCGGCGTCGAGCTGGTGCGCAGCGGCGAGATCTGGACCCACCTGGCCATCAGTGGCTGGCGTGCCGGGCTGGGCTTCGTCATCGGTGGCAGCATCGGCCTGGTGCTGGGCTTCATCACCGGCCTGTCGAACTGGGGCGAACGCCTGCTCGACAGCTCGGTGCAGATGATCCGCAACGTGCCGCACCTGGCGCTGATCCCGCTGGTGATCCTGTGGTTCGGTATCGACGAGTCGGCAAAGATCTTCCTGGTCGCGCTGGGCACGCTGTTCCCGATCTACCTGAACACCTACCACGGCATCCGCAACGTCGACCCGGCGCTGGTGGAGATGGCGCGCAGCTATGGCTTGTCCGGCTTCAGCCTGTTCCGCCAGGTGATCCTGCCCGGGGCATTGCCTTCGATCCTGGTAGGCGTGCGCTTTGCCCTGGGCTTCATGTGGCTGACCCTGATCGTTGCCGAAACCATTTCGGCCAATGCCGGCATCGGTTACCTGGCGATGAACGCCCGTGAGTTCCTGCAGACCGACGTGGTGGTGCTGGCCATCGTCCTGTATGCGGTGCTCGGCAAGCTTGCCGACCTCGCCGCCCGCGGCCTGGAGCGTGTGTGGCTGCGCTGGCACCCGGCCTATCAAGTGGCGAAGAAGGAGGGCGCATGACCGTACTCAAAGAACAGCCGCCACGCCTGCTGCGTGGCATCCCGCTGGCTTCCAGCGGCCTGCGCAAGACCTTTGGCCAGCGCGAGGTACTGAAGGGTATCGAGTTGCATATTCCTGCCGGCCAGTTCGTCGCCATCGTCGGCCGTAGTGGCTGCGGCAAGAGCACCTTGCTGCGCCTGCTGGCCGGTCTCGACCAGCCCACTGCAGGCCAGTTGCTGGCCGGTGCCGCGCCGCTGGAGCAGGCCCGCGAAGAAACCCGCCTGATGTTCCAGGACGCGCGCCTGCTGCCATGGAAGAAGGTGATCGACAACGTTGGCCTGGGCCTCTCTGGCGACTGGCGCCCGCGTGCGCTGGAAGCGTTGGAGTCGGTTGGCCTGGCCGACCGCGCCAATGAGTGGCCGGCGGCTCTGTCGGGTGGCCAGAAGCAGCGTGTGGCCCTGGCCCGGGCGCTGATTCACCAGCCGCGCCTGCTGCTGCTGGACGAGCCGCTCGGTGCGCTGGATGCATTGACCCGTATCGAGATGCAGCAACTGATCGAACGCCTGTGGCGTCAGCACGGCTTCACCGTGTTGCTGGTTACCCACGATGTCAGTGAGGCAGTCGCCGTGGCTGACCGGGTGATCCTGATCGAGGACGGCGAGGTCGGGCTCGACCTCACTGTCGACCTGGCACGGCCTCGGGCGCGTGGTTCGCACCGCCTGGCCGCGCTGGAAAGCGAAGTGCTCAACCGTGTTCTGTCGGCCCCGGGCGCTGCGCCCGAGCCGGATCCTGTAGCCCCTTTGCCCACGCAACTGCGTTGGGCGCACTGACTCACTTACCAGACTGAAGCCATAGAGAAGGAATCAAATCATGACCATCAAAGCCATCAACGTTCGCAACCAGTTCAAAGGCACCGTGAAGGAAATCCTGGAAGGCCCGGTACTGTCGGAAATCGACGTGCAGACCGCCTCGGGCATCGTCACTTCGGTCATCACCACCCGCTCCGTGCGCGAGCTGGAGCTACAGGTGGGCAGTGAAGTGATTGCCTTCGTGAAGTCGACTGAAGTGTCCATCGCCAAGCTGTGATGGGTGTGGGCCATGGGGCTGCTTTGCAGCCCTTCGCGGGCACGCCCGCGAAGGGCCGCACAGCGGCCCCAATGATCTCAGCTGGAACGCTTGGCCAGAAATGGCGGCAGATACAACCCCAGATACGCCTCGAACACTCGCTTGCCTTCCTCGGCCATGCGTGGGGTGATCGCCTCATGCAGCTGCACCGACCGCGCATACACCCGGTCACTCAACTCCATGGCCAGGGCAAACACATCCACATCCGCCGGCATCACTGGCAGATGAAAGTGCTGGTCGAACAACTTGTGCATCAAGTCGCCCAGTTCCATGTCGTGCTGCCGGTCGGCCTGCACCACTTCGCTCAGGCCATGCTGGGCCAGGATCAGTTGCCGCGCCGCGGCGTCCTCGTTGTAGATATCCAGCATGCGCTGCTCGATCAGCCGTGACAGTTCGTGCCAGGTGTTGAACGCACTGCTGTCGATCGGCGCGCTCAGCGCTTCACGGAAGGCCCGGTGTACATCGGCCGTCAACGCCTCCAGCAGCGCCGGTACGCTGGCGAAGAAGTGGTACACCGACGACGGTGGAATCTGCGCGCGCTCGGCCACGCTGTAGATCGACAGGCTCGCCACCCCCAGCTCGGCCAGCAACTCGCGTGCAGCCGCCAGGATCGCCTCGATCCTGGCCTGGCTGCTGGCGCGCGGCTTGCGCGGGGTGGCAGTGCGGGTCATCAGTTGCTGATCGCCAGGATGCTGGCCTGGTAGGCGCCGACGAACAGGTCGAAGTCGCCGACTTCCTGCTGTTCCAGGCGCGACTGCTCGGCCAGCGAGTCGCGGGCGAGGGTTTCGAAGGCCTGCTGGCGCTCGACCGGCAGTGGCTGTTCGCGGAAGGTTTCGGCGTGGATGCGGCTCTGGCGCAGGGAGAACTTGACGAAGCTTTCGTCATGCTCGGTCATGCGCGCCAGTACCTGGGCCGACGGGGTCAGCGAGGCGTCGTCGACCTTGGCCTGCTGGGCATCCAGGGCCTTGCCGTGTTCTGCACCGCCTTGCGCCTGGTCGAGCAGATCGGCCAGTGGCCGAATACGCTCGATCAGCTCGCTGGCCCAGGCCTTCAGGCCGATCGGCTGGCCATTGCGGTGCAGTTCCAGGCCCGGGCGCCGGCCTTCCTTGACCACGGTCAGGAAGTTGTTGGTGCACTGGCCGCATTCGCCATTGTCCAGTTGCGGGCTGTCTTCCAGCGCGCAGAACAGCAGGAACGCGTCGAGGAAGCGCGCCTCGGTCAGGTCGATGCCCACCGGCAGGAACGGGTTGATGTCCAGGCAACGCACTTCCACGTACTGCACGCCGCGCGAGGTCAGGGCCTGGATCGGCCGCTCGCCGGTGTAGGTGACGCGCTTGGGGCGAATGTTCGAGTAGTACTCGTTTTCGATCTGCAGGATGTTGGTATTCAGCTGTACCCACTCGCCATCCACGTGCGTGCCGACTTCGACGTAAGGCGGGTAGGGCGTGCCCACCGCCTTGCGCAGGCTGTCGGTGTAGCTGGCCAGGTTGTTGTAGCACGGCGTGAGGCCGGCCTGGGCGTTGCTCTGGTAGCCCAGGTCGCTCATGCGCAGGCTGGTGGCGTAGGGCAGGTACAGGGTTTCGGCGTCCAGCTCTTCGAGCTGGTGCGGGCGGCCACGCAAAAAGCCTTTGTCCAGGGCCGGCGAGGCGCCGAACAGGTACATCAGTAGCCAGCTGTAGCGGCGGAAATTGCGGATCAGCGCGATATAGGCCGACGACTGGTAGTCGCGGTCGCTCTCGCTGCCGCCTTCTGCGGCGCGCAGCAACGGCCACAGCGCTTCGGGCAGCGAGAAGTTGTAATGGATACCGGCGATGCACTGCATGGTGCGGCCGTAGCGCAGGGCCAGGCCCTTGCGGTAGACGTGCTTGAGCTTGCCGATGTTCGAGCTGCCGTACTCGGCGATCGGGATGTCCTCCTCGGCCGGCAGCGTGCAGGGCATCGACGGGCTCCACAGGTATTCGTCGCCCAGCTTGCTGTAGACGAAACGGTGGGTCTCTTCGAGGCTTTCCAGCACCTTGGCCGGGTCGGGAAGGGCCGGGGTGATGAACTCCAGCAGCGACTCGGAATAATCGGTGGTGATCTGCTCGTTGGTCAGCGCCGATCCCAGTGCTTGCGGATGCGGGGTCTGGGCCAGGCGACCTTCGTCGGTCACGCGCAGGCATTCGCGCTCAATACCGTGCAGGCACTGCTTGAGCAGGGGGAGATTGGCGCCGAGCAGGCTCAGGCGGCGGTTGAGGAGGTCGCTCAAGATGTATTCCTTCACGCGTCAGTCGCCCCAATATGGGGGTAGAAAAGACGGTCTACAAGGGTAGTGGGAAAAGGAACTGGCGTTGTCGCCTGGTTTACGCGGTTCCGGCATTGCGCAGCGCCGACTTCGGGGGCCGCTTCGCAGCCCATCGCCGGCAAGCCGGGCTCCCACAGGTAAACCACGATATTCAGGCTTGTGGATGACCTGTGGGAGCCCGGCTTGCCGGCGATGGGGCGCGAAGCGGCTCCCGGCTGTTGCCGAAAATACCGCAGATACCGCTTGGTGAGCTAGAGAACCGCGAAGGTTCCTTGCGCTTTCGCCACCAGCTTGTCGCCCTGAACTACGTCGGCGTCGACCACCAGGGTGCGCCGCCCGGCGTGCAGCACACGGGCGGTGCACAGGACCTCGCCGTCACTGACGGCGCGCATGTAGTTGATCTTGCACTCGATGGTGACGCTTTGCTGGTCAAAACCATGGCTGGCCGAGCAGGCCAGGCCCATGGCGATGTCCACCAGGCTGAAGATCGCCCCGCCATGCAACTTCTGGCCACGGTTGCGCAGGTGCGGTTCGAGCGCCAGGGCTACCTCGGCAACACCTGTTTCCAGGCGTTGCAGGCGGCAGCCGAGGAGCTGGCTGAAGGCGCTTTCGACGTATTCGCGTGGAACATCCATCACTTCTTCTTCAGCTGCTTGGCGTTGGCGAACAGGGCGGCCATGGCGTTGTTGGCGGGTACCGCAGTGGCGGTTTCGCGCTGGCGCGGCGCCTGCTGCTGGCGGTTGCCGCCATTGCCGCGGTTACCACCGCGGTTGCCGTCTACCTTCTCGCCCGGGGTGTCGCTCATGCGCATGGACAGGCCGACGCGTTTGCGCGGGATGTCCACTTCCATGACCTTGACCTTGACCACGTCGCCGGCCTTGACCGCTTCACGCGGGTCCTTGATGAACTTCTCCGACAGCGCCGAGATGTGCACCAGGCCGTCCTGGTGCACGCCGATGTCGACGAAGGCACCGAAGTTGGTGACGTTGGTCACCACGCCTTCGAGGATCATGCCCGGTTCCAGGTCCTTGAGTTCCTCGACGCCGTCCTGGAAGGTGGCGGTCTTGAACTCGGGGCGTGGGTCGCGGCCGGGCTTGTCCAGTTCCTGCAGGATGTCGGTGACGGTCGGCAGGCCGAAGGTTTCATCGGTGAATTTCTTCGGGTCCAGGCGCTTGAGGAAGCTGCTGTCACCGATCAGCGAGCGGATGTCGCGGTCGGTGTCGGCGGCAATGCGCTGCACCAGTGGGTAGGCCTCGGGGTGAACCGCGGAGGCGTCCAGCGGGTTGTCACCGTTCATCACGCGCAGGAAGCCGGCGGCCTGTTCGAAGGTTTTCTCACCCAGGCGGCTGACCTTTTTCAGCGCAGCACGAGTGGCGAACGGGCCGTTGGCATCGCGATGGGCGACGATGTTCTGCGCCAGCGTGGCGTTGAGGCCGGAGATGCGCGTCAGCAGTGCCACCGAGGCGGTGTTGACGTCCACGCCCACGGCGTTCACGCAGTCCTCGACCACGGCGTCCAGGCCGCGCGCCAGTTTCAGCTGGGACACGTCGTGCTGATACTGGCCGACACCGATGGATTTCGGGTCGATCTTCACCAGTTCGGCCAGCGGGTCCTGCAGGCGGCGGGCAATCGACACGGCGCCACGGATCGACACGTCCAGGTCCGGGAATTCGCGGGCGGCCAGTTCCGATGCGGAATACACCGAAGCGCCAGCCTCGGAGACCATGATCTTGGTGATCTTCAGCGCCGGGTACTTCTTGACCAGCTCTGCCACCAGCTTGTCGCTTTCGCGGCTGGCGGTGCCGTTGCCGATGGCGATCAGCTCCACCGAGTGCTTGGCGCACAGTGCAGCCATGATCGAAATGGTGCGGTCCCAATCGTTCTTCGGCGCGTGCGGGTAGACCGTGGTGTGGTCCAGCAGCTTGCCGGTGGCATCGACCACGGCGATCTTGCAGCCGGTGCGCAGGCCCGGGTCGAAGCCCAGGGTGGCACGCGGGCCGGCCGGGGCGGCCAGCAGCAGGTCGTGCAGGTTGTGGGCGAACACATTGATCGCCTCGCCTTCGGCGTTGTCGCGCAGCTCGCCGAACAGGTCGGTTTCCAGGTGGGTGTAGAGCTTGACCTTCCAGGTCCAGCGCACCACTTCGCCCAGCCACTTGTCGGCCGGGCGGTTGCGGTTCTCGATGCCGACGTGGTTGCCGATCATCAGTTCGCACGGGTGCAGGTTGCCGGGCAGTTCTTCGCCGACTTTCAGCGAGGCGCTCAGCACGCCTTCGTTACGCCCGCGGAAAATTGCCAGGGCGCGGTGCGACGGAGCGTTGCGCAGCAGTTCGTCATGGGCGAAGTAGTCGCGGAACTTGGCGCCTTCTTCTTCCTTGCCAGGCACGACGCGGGCGCTGAGCACCGACTCCTGCTTGAGGAAGCTGCGCAGCTTGTCGAGCAGGGCGGCGTCTTCGGCGAAGCGCTCCATGAGGATGTACTTGGCGCCTTCCAGCGCGGCCTTGACGTCGGCCACGCCCTTGTCGGCGTTGACAAAGCGTGCGGCTTCGCTTTCCGGGGCGAGGTCTGGGTTGTTGAACAGGCCGTCGGCCAGCTCGCCGAGGCCGGCTTCCAGGGCGATCTGGCCCTTGGTGCGGCGCTTTTGCTTGTACGGCAGGTACAGGTCTTCGAGGCGGGTCTTGGTATCGGCCAGCTTGATCTCGCGGGCCAGTTCCGGGGTCAGCTTGCCCTGCTCCTCGATGCTGGCCAGGATGCTGGCGCGGCGCTCGTCGAGTTCGCGCAGGTAGCGCAGGCGCTCTTCCAGATGGCGCAGCTGGGTGTCGTCCAGGCTACCGGTCACTTCCTTGCGGTAGCGGGCGATGAAGGGCACGGTCGAGCCTTCGTCCAACAGGCCCACGGCCGCCTCGACCTGCTGGGGGCGTACGCCCAGTTCCTCGGCGATACGGCTGTTGATGCTGTCCATGTAAACCACCTGACATTTGTGAATACGGGGGTCGCCTGTGGGCCTGTCGCCCGGCGGCGCTGGATGAAAGCCGCGCATTATACCCATCGCAAACGGCTTGCGGTGATGGCGCCCGGCCAGCCGGAACTGGCGCCGGGGGAAAAATCTGCTAACAATGCTCACGCAACGTGCAGCAATGGCTACGCCATAATGCGCGGCGATATCAGAGGAGTTATTCATGACCGGCACGCCAAACACCGCTGAAGGTGACAAGATTCTCATCGTCGACGACGACCCGGGGCTGAGCAGCCTGCTGGAACGTTTCTTCACCAGCAAGGGCTACCGTGCCCGTGCGGTGCCCAACACCGAGCAGATGGACCGCCTGCTGCAGCGTGAGGTGTTCAACCTGGTGGTGCTCGACCTGATGCTGCCCGGCGAGGATGGCCTGTCGGCGTGCAAGCGCCTGCGCCAGCAGAACAACCAGATCCCGATCATCATGCTCACCGCCAAGGGCGATGAACTCAGCCGTATCAAGGGCCTGGAGCTGGGCGCCGACGACTACCTGGGCAAGCCGTTCAACCCGGACGAGCTGATGGCCCGGGTCAAGGCCGTGCTGCGCCGTCAGGCACCGAGCGTGCCGGGTGCGCCTGGTAGCGAAGACGAGTCGGTCACCTTCGGCGACTACGAGCTGTCGCTGGCCACCCGCGAACTCAAGCGTGGCGACGAAGTGCACATGCTCACCACCGGCGAGTTCGCCGTGCTCAAGGCGCTGGTGATGCACGCACGCGAGCCGCTGACCCGCGACAAGCTGATGAACCTGGCGCGTGGCCGCGAATGGGATGCGCTGGAACGCTCCATCGACGTGCAGATTTCGCGTCTGCGCCGCATGATCGAGCCGGACCCGTCAAAGCCGCGTTATATCCAGACCGTGTGGGGCGTGGGCTACGTGTTCGTGCCGGACGGAAACGCCGGTAAATGATGCCGCGCCGTCGATGAAAACACCGCTCTGGTTTCCGCAAAGTTTCTTCGCCCGCACCCTGTGGCTGGTGTTGATCGTCGTCCTGTTCTCCAAGGCCTTGACCCTGGTCTACCTGTTGATGAACGAGGACGTGCTGGTCGACCGTCAGTACAGCCACGGTGTTGCGCTGACCCTGCGCGCCTATTGGGCGGCCGACGAAGAAAACCGCGACAAGATCGCCGAAGCGGCAGGCCTTATCCGGGTCACCGGCTCGGGCGTGCCCGAGGGTGAGCAGCACTGGCCCTACAGCGAAATCTACCAACGGCAGATGCAGGCCGAGTTGGGCGAAGACACCGAGGTACGGCTGCGCATTCATGCGCCGCCGGCGTTGTGGGTCAATGCGCCAAGCCTGGGCCCGGGTTGGTTGAAGGTACCGCTGTACCCGCACCCGCTGCGTGGGCAGAAGATCTGGAACGTGCTGGGTTGGTTCCTGGCCATCGGCCTGTTGTCCACAGCTTCGGCCTGGATCTTCGTGCGCCAGCTGAACCAGCCGCTCAAGCGCCTGGTGTTCGCCGCCCGGCAGCTGGGCCAGGGGCGCAGCGTGCGTCTGCCGATCAGCGACACGCCCAGCGAGATGACCGAGGTGTACAAGGCCTTCAACCAGATGGCCGAGGATGTCGAGCAGGCCGGGCGCGAGCGCGAGCTGATGCTGGCCGGGGTTTCCCACGACCTGCGCACACCGCTGACGCGCCTGCGCCTGTCGCTGTCGTTGCTGGACAGCGACAGCGAACTGAGTGACGACATGGTCCGCGATATCGAGGACATGGACGCGATCCTCGATCAGTTCCTGGCCTTTATCCGCGATGGCCGTGACGAGCCGGTTGAGGAGGTCGACCTGGCCGACCTGGTGCGCGAAGTGGTGGCGCCGTACAACCAGCCGGAAGAACGGGTGCGGCTGTGCCTGGAGCCGATCCCACCGTTCCCGCTGCGCCGGGTTTCGCTCAAGCGCATGCTGGGCAACCTGATCGGCAATGCCCTGCACCACGCCGGCAAGGGGGTCGAGGTGGCCGCCTATGTGTCGGGCGACGAGAGTGCGCCGTATGTGGTGCTGAGCGTGCTGGACCGCGGGACGGGGATCGACGAGTCGGAGCTGGAGACCATCTTCAACCCGTTCATTCGTGGTGACCGGGCCCGGGGTGGCAAGGGCACCGGGCTGGGGCTGGCGATCGTCAAGCGGATTGCGGCGCAGCATGGTGGGAATGTGGAACTGCGCAACCGCTCTGGTGGCGGGATCGAGGCGCGGGTACGGTTGCCTTTGGGGCTGTTGCTGCCGCGTAATGCCGTGTGATTGCCGGGGCCGCTTTGCGGCCCTTTCGCGACACAAGGCCGCTCCTACAGAGGATCGCGTAATCCTGTAGGAGCGGCCTTGTGTCGCGATGGGCTGCGCAGCAGCCCCAAAATCTCAGCCCTTACCCTTGGTCCGAGTCTGATTAGGCCCGCCATTCTTCTCGAGATGCTCGATGATCATGGCGGCCACGTTCTTGCCGGTGGTCACTTCAATCCCCTCCAGCCCCGGCGACGAGTTCACCTCCATCACCAGCGGCCCGTGGTTGGAGCGCAGGATATCCACACCCGCCACACTCAAGCCCATCACCTTGGCCGCGCGTATGGCGGTCATGCGTTCTTCCGGGGTGATCTTGATCAGGCTGGCCACCCCACCTCGGTGCAGGTTGGAGCGGAATTCCCCAGGCTTGGCCTGGCGCTTCATCGACGCGATGACCTTGTCGCCGACCACGAAGCAGCGGATATCCGCGCCACCCGCTTCCTTGATGTATTCCTGCACCATGATGTTCTGCTTCAACCCCATGAACGCCTCGATCACCGATTCGGCGGCCTTGGTGGTTTCGCACAGCACCACGCCGATGCCCTGTGTGCCTTCCAGCACCTTGATCACCAGCGGGGCGCCGTTGACCATCTGGATCAGGTCGGGGATGTCGTCCGGCGAGTGGGCGAAGCCGGTAATCGGCAGGCCGATGCCGCGCCGCGACAGCAGTTGCAGCGAGCGCAGCTTGTCGCGGGAGCGGGCTATCGCTACCGACTCGTTGAGCGGATACACGCCCATCATCTCGAACTGGCGCAGCACCGCGCAGCCATAGAAGGTCACCGAGGCACCGATGCGCGGGATCACTGCGTCGAAGCCTTCCAGCGGCTTGCCGCGGTAGTGGATCTGCGGCTTGTGGCTGGCAATGTTCATGTAGGCCCGCAGGGTATCGATCACCACCATTTCGTGGCCCCGCTGGGTACCGGCTTCGACCAGGCGGCGGGTGGAATACAGACGCGGATTGCGCGACAGCACAGCGATCTTCATGCAGCACCTGTGGCAGTAGAAAGGGTGGCCGGGAAGGCCGGTTTGTCTTGTACGTATTTGAGGCCAGGGTTGACCACCAGCTGGCCATGGATCAGGGCCTTGGAACCCAGCAACAGGCGATAACGCATGTTCTTGCGGCAGGCCAGGGTGAACTCCACCTCCCACACACCATCGCCCAGGGCCAGTGACGTGCGGATGACATAGCGGGTCTGGGCCTGGCCGTTGGAGCTCTTGATGGTTTTCATGGTCACCAGCGGTGCCTCGCAGCGGCGGTGGCGCAACTGCACCACCGAGCCCAGGTGTGCGGTGAAACGGACCCAGGGCTGGCCGTCGCGCTCGAACGGTTCCACCTCGGTGGCGTGCAGGCTGGAGGTGCTGGCGCCAGTGTCGATCTTGGCGCGCAGCCCGGCCACGCCAAGGTCGGGCAGGGCGACCCACTCGCGCAGGCCGATCACAGTCAAATGGTCAAATGTCTTCACGGAACGCACCCTGCGGATGAGGTGGTGAACTGTAAGCACGGCGGGGATTTTTTGCATCCGATCGTTACGGTAGTACAGTTCGATGAAACACAGCGTTCGAGGTAACGGGATGGCACAAAAAGCCGAAGACGACGACAAGGTCCGCCTGGACAAATGGCTTTGGGCGGCACGCTTCTACAAGACCCGCGCGCTGGCCAAGGCGGCGATCGAGAGCGGCAAGGTGCATTGCCGGGGTGAGCGCTGCAAGCCGGGCAAGGAGCCGCGGGTGGGTGACGAGTTCGTGCTGCGCACCGGGTTCGACGAGCGCACCGTGGTGGTGAAGGCTCTGTCGGTAGTGCGGCGTGGGGCGCCAGAGGCGCAGACGTTGTACGAAGAGACCGAGGACAGCGTGCGCCGGCGTGAACAGGCGGCGGAACTGCGCAAGGCCGGGGCGATGGGCGTGACCACCGATGGGCGGCCGACCAAGAAGCAGCGGCGGCAGATTCACCAGTTGCATGGGAGCTTCGAATAGCCGGGGCCGCTTTGCGGCCCATCGCCGGCAAGCCAGCTCCCACGGGTACTGCGCAAGCCCTGAAACTTGTGCAATCCCTGTAGGAGCGGCCTTGTGTCGCGATGGGCTACGCAGTAGCCCCAAGGATCTAGCGGGTCACCGCCAAGCGCCCGACCAACGGTAACTTGGCCGCTATCGCGAACAACGGCGCCGTCCAGCGCATCAGCACCGCGCTCCCCTTGGCCGCCAGCGGCGTGTAGCAGCTCCAGCCCAACGCCAGCACCGCCATCAGCAGCCCGCCGATGTAGTCATCCTGCCCCCAGTGGGCACCGGCCACCAGGCGCGGCAACATGAACAACACCGCAAGCCCCCAGACCACCAGATACTGCACCAGGCGGCGGCTGAACACGCTCATGAACAGCGCCCAGACCAGCAGCACCGAGGCATGATCCCCCGGGAAACTCTTGCTGGAACGGTCCTTGAGCTCCCAGGCCGCCTCCAGGTTCGGATAGTAGTCGCTGAGGTGCACCACCTCGTCGAACATCATCGAAGGGCTCTTGTGCTGCCAGCCGGCTGCATCCACCCACTTGGAAAACAGCGCGCGAATCACCACTAAGAGGATTAGCGTGACCAGGAAGCCGAAAAAGGCCTGGCGCACCTGGGTTGCCTTGAACACCCAGTCGCCACGGATAAGCACTGCCAGAAGGATCAGGCCGACGACGATGTCGAATGGGCGCAGGCTACCGACGGTCCAGATGTAGCGCCAGGTGGTGTTGTCGGCCAGCGGCGCATTCAGGCTGTGGAACAGCCACTCGTCGAAAGTCAGGCACAAGATCTGGCCAATGGGCCATAACCAGAAACACAGTAGAGCGATAGGAAGCAGCGTACAGGCTGCCAATGGCCCCCAGGACCACCTTGCTTGGAACAGTGGTCGATTGTCCATAAAATACCTCTATTGCAAACAGGAATCGGAGCGCCTTGTGAGCGCTCTGTCACGGGGTTCTCGGATGTTTTCCGACAACCCTTGTAACCATTTTGTCATCATTTTCAGATAGCCAAAACCTATGAGCGACTTGCCTGATACCGATTTCACCCAACGTTTCATCTTCGACGAGCGCGATGTGCGCGGCGAGTGGGTGTCTCTCGATGACAGCTACGCCGCGGTGCTGGCGCGTCATGAGTACCCGCAGCCGGTGCAGGCACTGCTGGGCGAGCTGATGGCCGCCACCGCCTTGCTGGTGGGGGCGCTGAAGTTCGACGGCCTGCTGATTCTGCAGGCGCGTTCCGCAGGGCCGATCCCGCTGTTGATGGTCGAATGTTCCGGTGACCGGGACATCCGAGGCATGGCCCGCTACGAAGCGGACCAGATCCCGGCGGATGCGACCCTGTCGCAGCTGATGCCCGACGGCCACCTGACCCTGACCATCGATCCGGTCAAGGGTCAGCGCTACCAGGGCACTGTCGACCTCGACGGCGCCACCCTGTCGGAGTGCTTCACCAACTACTTCGTCCAGTCGCAACAGCTCAACACGCGCTTCTGGCTCAACGCCGAAGGCGGCAAGGCTCGTGGCCTGCTGCTGCAGCAACTGCCGCGCGATCGCCAGCCGGACGATGAGGAGCGTGAAGAAAGCTGGCAGCACGTTGTGGCATTGGCCACCACGCTCAAGGCTGATGAGTGGGCGCTGGACAACGAAACCCTGCTGCACCGCCTGTACCACGAAGATGCCGTGCGCCTGTTCGATATCCAGCCGCTGCGCTTCAATTGCAGCTGCTCGCGCGAACGTTCCGGCAATGCGCTGGTCAGTTTGGGCGAGCACGATGCCAAGGCGCTGGTGGAAGAATGCGGCGGGCAGGTGGAGATCGATTGCCAGTTCTGCAACGAGCGCTATTTCTTCGACGCCAGCGATGTGGCGCAACTGTTTGCTGGTGGCGGCACTGACGTAGCCTCAGAAACTCGTCACTGAAACGTTTAACTACAGGACAATCTCCTGTCGAATTGCGCAAAAGCGCAGTTCTGACAGGAGGGGCCTACTTTTTTTGGGCGTTTCTGGCATAATCCGGCCACTTTTTTCGCTGTAGTAGTTTTTTCAAGACAACTACAAAACGTTTGGAGCACTCGGCCTCGGGCCGGATGGGGTATCTCATGACGCAAGCCAACAACACCGTGTACACCGACCTGAGCGTCGATGAGCTGGTAAAAGAAGCGCTGCAACGCGGTGAAGGCGTACTAGCCGATACTGGCGCACTGGTCGTGGAGACCGGTCACCGTACTGGCCGTTCGCCGGCTGACCGTTTCATCGTCGAAGAGCCTTCCACCCAGGACGCCATTTCCTGGGGCCCGATCAACCGCAAGTTCCCGGCCGACAAGTTCGATGCCCTGTGGGACCGCGTCGAGGCGTTCAACAACGCCCAGGATCACTTCGTTTCCTACGTTCACGTAGGGGCGGCCGCCGAGCACTACCTGCCGGTGAAGATGACCACCCAGACTGCCTGGCAGAACCTGTTCGGCCGTTGCCTGTTCATCAACCCGGAGCAGTACAACCCGGCTGGCCGTGGCGAGTGGCAGGTCCTCAACGTCGCCAACTTCGTGTGCGAGCCTGAGCGTGACGGCACCAACTCCGATGGTTGCGTGATCATCAACTTCGCCCAGAAGAAGGTGCTGATCGCTGGCATGCGCTACGCCGGCGAAATGAAGAAAGCCATGTTCTCGGTGCAGAACTTCCTGCTGCCGGCTGCTGACGTGTTGCCGATGCACTGCGCGGCAAACATCGGCGAACAAGGCGATGTGACTCTGTTCTTCGGCCTGTCCGGCACCGGCAAGACCACCCTGTCGGCCGACGAAAGCCGTTACCTGATCGGTGACGACGAGCACGGCTGGGGCGAGGGCGTGGTCTTCAATATCGAAGGCGGTTGCTACGCCAAGTGCATCGACTTGTCCGAGAAGAACGAGCCGGTCATCTGGAAAGCCATCAAGCATGGCGCCGTGCTGGAAAACGTCGTACTCGACGCCAACAAGCACGCCGACTACACCGATGTCAGCCTGACCCAGAACAGCCGTGCGGCCTACCCGCTGGAGCACGTTGCCAAGCGTTCCGAAGCGAACCTGGGCGGCGAGCCGAACGCAGTCATCTTCCTGACCTGCGACCTGACTGGTGTTCTGCCTCCGGTTTCGATCCTGAACAACGAGCAGGCGGCCTACCACTTCCTGTCCGGCTACACCGCGCTGGTCGGTTCCACCGAAATGGGTTCGGGCAGCGGCATCAAGTCGACCTTCTCCACCTGCTTCGGCGCACCGTTCTTCCCGCGCCCGGCTGGCGAGTACGCCGAGCTGCTGATCAAGCGTATCAAGGGCTTCGACTCGAAGGTCTACCTGGTCAACACCGGCTGGACCGGCGGTGGCTACGGCGTTGGCAAGCGCTTCAGCATCCCGACCACCCGTGCCGTGATCGCTGCGATCCAGAGCGGCGCGCTGATCGGTGCCGAAACCGAGCACCTGGACATCATCAACCTGGACGTGCCGAAGGCCGTTCCGGGCGTCGATACCGAGCTGCTCAACCCGCGCACCAACTGGGCTGACAAGGCTGCCTACGACGAGGCCGCCAAAGGCCTGGCCAAGCTGTTCATCGAGAACTTCAAGAAGTTCGAAGTTTCCGACGCCATCAAGGCCGCTGGCCCGCAGCTGTAAGCTGCACCCGCCCGCAACGAGAAAGCCGCCCCTTGGGGCGGCTTTTTTGTTTTCTGATTCCCGGCGGGTGCAGTCTCTTGTAGGAGCGGCCTTGTGTCGCGATGGGCTGCAAAGCAGCCCCGGCAATTCAGGCATGGAAGCTGAAACCCCCGGGGCCGCGTTGCGGCCCATCGCGACACAAGGCCGCTCCTACAGAGGATCGCGACCCGCGAAGAGGCCGGTACAAGCAGCGGAAATCCGGTTTTTCTGTTTCACTGTCAGCATCCATTGCGAAGACAAGAGCCAGCCAGATGACCGAATCCCCTCAGCGCACTGCCTTCTCCCACTTCCACCCCATCCTCACCCGCCCCCAGGACAATGACCTGAACGGCCACATCGCCGGTGCCACCGTGCATGGCTTCTTCGAAACCGCCATCCAGGCGTTCCTCGTCGAACAGGCCGACCTGGACCTGCGTGACGGCGAGCTGGCGGCCTTCGTGGTCAGTTCGGCGGCGGATTTCTACGCACTGCCCGGCTTCCCGGACGTGCTGGAAGTGGGGCTGGGGGTGGCACGCCTGGCGGGCAGTACGGTGGAGTACCGCCTGGCCCTGTTCCGCCCAGGGGAGCCGGAGGCGTGTGCGGCAGGCACGGTGGTGCAGGTGTTCATCGAACGCGCCAGTGGCCGGCCAGTGGCATTGCCAGAAGCGCTGCAGGTGATCCTGTCTGGTTTGCTGCTGGAACAGCAGGCATAAAAAAGCCCCGCTGGCAGGGGCGGGGCTTTTGTTGCCGGGGTAAGGCCCTCAGGCGTTAGTCGCGCCAGTGGCGCTTGTGCTTGCGATGGCCGTAGTGGTGGCCACGGTCCCAGTGGCGGCGGTCGTCGTCATAGCCACGACGGTAGCGGCGGCCTTCGTGGTAATCGTCTCTGTCGGCCTCTTTACCCAGGTAGTTACCCAGTGCGCCACCGGCACCACCGCCGGCTGCTGCGCCAATGTAGCTACCGGTAGTGCCGCCCACGGAGCGGCCGACCACGTTACCGCCTGCTGCGCCCAGCGCGCCGCCGATAGCGGCTTCCCCACGTTGACGTTTGTCGGCACCCAAGGCACCGCCAGCCGCGCCGCCCAGGCCGGCACCAATGGCGCCGCCGGTGCTACCACCGATGGAGTTGCCCACCACGGAGCCCAGTACCCCACCCAATGCGCCGCCAATGCCGGCCTCGGTGGTGCCGCCTGCCATGGCAACGCCGCTGAGCAAGCTGAAAGACAACAACAGTATCGAGGAGTACTTCTTCATCAAGAGAGCCTCATAAGGATGACGAGGCGATTTTTGAGCTTTGCAAGCACGCCTGGCAACGGAAATCCGACGAGTAACACGAGTTGTACACAATTCTCTAACTTACTGTATTTACTGTGAAACTTTATCGTTTTTTCGCTGTCTGAGACCTTTATGACGAAGCCCTGAACCGCTATGGAACAGGGCTTTTTTGATTTTTGCGCAGGGGCTTCCGGCCTCTTCGCGGGTAAACCCGCTCCCACAGGGATACCACCGCTCTCAGTCCTTGAGTTGCCTCTGTGGGAGCGGGTTTACCCGCGAAGAGGCCAACACCAGTCCTACAGGATGCGCCCGTCGTCCCGCGCCCGCTCCAGCTTGATGGCAATGAACTTCGACGTCGGCGTATGGCTGCCATCGCCAATGCTTTCCAGCGGCACCAGCGGGTTCACCTCCGGGTAGTACGCCGCCGCCTGCCCGGCCGGGATGTCGAAGGCCAGCAGGGTGAAGCCGTGCACACGGCGCACATGCTCATCCCCCCACAACGACACGATGTCGACTTGCTGCCCCGGCTGGAAGCCCAGGCGGATGATGTCGGCTTCGTTGGCGAACAGCACCTCGCGCTGGCCACGCACGCCACGGTAGCGGTCGTCCAGGCCGTAGATGGTGGTGTTGTACTGATCGTGCGAGCGCATCGACTGCATGATCAGGTCAGGCACCTGGCCGCTGGCGCGTACACGCTCGTCGAGCAGCGTGTCGGGCAGCAGGTTGGCCTTGAAGTTGGCGCGGCCGGTGCTGGTATTCCATTCGCGGCTGGCAGCGCTGTTGCCCAGGTAGAAACCGCCCGGCTCGCGCAGGCGCTGGTTGAAGCCGCTGAAGCCAGCGATGGTGTCGCCGATCAGCTCGCGGATACGGTCGTAGTCAGCCACCAGCCAGTGCCAGTCCACGGGCTTCTTGCCCAAGGTGGCAGCGGCGATACCGGCGATAACCGCTGGCTCCGAGCGCATCTGCGTCGACAGCGGCTTGAGCTGGCCATTGGAGGCGTGGACCATGCTGAACGAGTCCTCTACCGTTACCGCCTGTGGCCCTTCTGCCTGCAGGTCGATGTCGGTGCGCCCCAGGCACGGCAGGATCAGTGCCTGCTTGCCGTGCACCAGGTGGCTGCGGTTGAGCTTGGTGCTGATGTGCACGGTCAGCTCGCAGTTGCGCAGTGCCTGGGCGGTGCGCTCGGTGTCTGGCGTTGCCTGGGCGAAGTTGCCGCCCAGGCCGATGAATACCTTGGCCCGGCCGTCGAGCATGGCGTGGATCGCCTCGACGGTGTTGTGGCCATTCTGCCGGGGCACGGGGAAGCCGAAGCGCTGCTCGATGGCGTCCAGCAGGGCCACCGGCGGGCGCTCGTTGATGCCCATGGTGCGGTCACCCTGCACGTTGCTGTGACCACGCACCGGGCACAAGCCTGCGCCTGGCACGCCGATATTGCCGCGCAGCATCTGCAGGTTGACGATTTCCTGGATGGTCGGCACCGAGTGGCGGTGCTGGGTAATGCCCATCGCCCAGCACATGATCACCCGCTTGCCACGGCAGTACATGCGCGCGGCCAGTTCGATGTCGGCCAGCGCCAGGCCGGACTGGGCCTGGATGTGCTCCCACGGGGTGGCATCCACTACCGCCAGGTAGTCGTCGACGCCATGGCCATGTTCGGCGATGAAGGCGTGGTCGAAGACTGCCGGTTCGCCGTTGGCCTGGGCTTCGCGTTCCCATTGCAGGACGAACTTGGCCATGCCGCGCAGCAGCGCCATGTCGCCGCCCAGGGCCGGGCGGAAGAATGCGGTGTTGGTCGGCCGGTCGCTGTTGGTCAGCATTTCCAGCGGGTTCTGCGGGTGCTGGAAGCGCTCCAGGCCACGCTCCTTGAGCGGGTTGATACACACCACCTGGGCGCCGCGCTTTACCGCATCGCGCAGCGGGTCGAGCATGCGCGGGTGGTTGGTACCGGGGTTCTGGCCCCAGACGAAAATCGCGTCGGCGTGCTCGAAGTCGTCGAAGGTGACGGTGCCCTTGCCGACCCCGACGCTTTGCCCCAGGGCCACGCCGCTGGCCTCGTGGCACATGTTCGAGCAGTCGGGGAAGTTGTTGGTGCCGTAGGCCCGCACGAACAATTGGTACAGGTACGCTGCTTCGTTGCTGGCGCGCCCCGAAGTGTAGAACTCGGCCTGGTCAGGGCTGGCCAGCTTGTTCAGCTCGCGGGCGATCAGGGTGAAGGCGGCGTCCCAGCTGATCGGCTGGTAGCGGTCGCTGGACGCGTCATAGACCATCGGCTCGGTCAGGCGCCCCTGGTACTCCAGCCAGTAGTCGCTCTGCTGCAGTAGCGAAGTGACGCTGTAGCGGGCGAAAAAGGCGGCATCGACGCGGCGCTTGGTCGCCTCCCAGTTCACTGCCTTGGCACCATTCTCGCAGAACTTGACCATGCCGCTTTCCGGCGAGTCGCCCCAGGCGCAGCCGGGGCAATCGAAGCCGCCGTTCTGGTTGGTCTTGAGCAGCGCGCGAATGTTCTTCAGCGCGTTATCGCTGCCAACCCAGGCCTTGGCCACGCTGCGCAGCGCGCCCCAGCCACCGGCGGGGCCGTGGTAGGGCTTGTAGCGAGGGGAGGAGGCTGGGGCGTTGTTCGGGAGGTGTTGGTACGAGGTCACGACTGTTACGACTCCGCCGCTGGGCTGTAGACCCGCGGTGCGCTGTGCTTGGGCAGATGGATAAGGTTGAGGTTGTGCTTGCGCGCCCATTGCAGGGCAAGACCGGTGGGCGCCGACAGGCTGACCAGGGTCTGGATACCGGCCCGCAGCACCTTCTGGATCAGCTCCAGGCTGCAGCGGCTGGTGACGATGGCCAGGCCACCCTGGCTGTCGATGCCTTGGCGCAGCAAGGCGCCGATCAGCTTGTCGAGGGCATTGTGCCGGCCGATGTCTTCGCGGCCGAGCAGCAGTTCGCCGTGGCGGTCCATGAACAGCGCCGCATGCACCGCGCCGCAGTGCTGGCCGAGGGGCTGGAAGGCATCGATACGCTCACGCAGGCCGACCAGCCATTGCGCCGGTGGCAAGGGTGCGCCAGGCAACTTGGCCAGCTCTGGCAGTGCCTGCTCCAGCGCTTCGACCCCGCACAGGCCGCAACCACTGGTGCCGGCCAGCTGGCGGCGCTGGTTTTTCAGGTTCCAGAACGCACGGCTGGAAATCTCCAGGTCGGCATACATTGCCGAGCCGCTGCCGGAGAGTTTCAGGTCGTAGATTTCCGTGGTGCCTTCCACTATGCCGCTGCCGACACTGAAGCCGACGGCGAAGTCTTCCAGGTCGGTGGGGCTGACCAGCATCACCGCCTGGTTCAGGCCGTTGTAGACAATGGCCAGGGCCACTTCTTCGGCCAGGGGCGTGCTGTCGCGTCTGGCGTCATTGAGCTGGACGTAATCGTAGGTGTTGCTGGCGGCGGGCATGGTCAAGGGCGATGAGGCCGCGCAGACCGGAGGTTTGCTGTTCATCGGGGCTGACTTTTCATCGGGGCTATCGGCAGCTTTCAGATAGCACAAGCCTAGGCGTGCGGGCCGGCGGCGTCTAATCGCTAGGGTCTATGCCTTGATAGACCGCGTCGATTGGTCGCATGGGGGCGCCAGGGGAAAAGCTGGCCTAGACTGCTGTGTCCGAGGTTTCGTCAACAAGGAGAGCGCTATGAGCTTGTTCAGTTTCGTCAAGGAAGCGGGCGAGAAGTTGATCGACCTGCTGACCCCCGGCAATGCCAATGCCGAAGAGCAGCTGAAGAAACACGTGGAAAGTGTCGGCCTGGGCAACCCGAATATCACGGCCACTGTAGAGGGCGACACGATCATCCTCAAGGGTGAGGTGGCCAGCCAGGAGGAGAAGGAGAAGATCATCCTGGCGGCGGGCAACGTCGCTGGCGTGGCCAGTGTCGATGACCAGATCACCGTGACTGGACCGGTGGCCCAGGCCGCGCGGTTCGTGACGGTGGAGAAGGGTGATACGTTGAGCGCCATTTCGAAGAAGGTGTATGGCGACCCCAACAAGTATCAGAAGATCTTCGAGGCCAACAAGCCGATGCTCAAGCACCCGGACAAGATCTATCCGGGGCAGGTGTTGCGTATTCCTGACTGATCTCTGCAGCCTGTACCGGCCTCTTCGCGGGTAAACCCGCTCCCACAGGGATCGCACACAGTTCAGACCTGTGGTGATCCTGTGGGAGCGGGTTTACCCGCGAAAGGGCCTTCACAGGCCTACCAATAATTCCCGGTAATCCTCGACCGCCGCAAACTCCTCGGTATCCCGCGGCCCTGCCTGGCTATCCGGCTGGCGCACCGCCAGCAGATGCCCCACGCCAAACCGTCGCGCACTGCGCAGAATCGCCAGGGTGTCATCGATGAACAGGCTGCGCTCCGGTTCAAAGCCGATGTCCGCCTGCAATGCGTCCCAGAACTGCGGGCTTTCCTTCGGGTAGCCATAGTCATGCGAGCTGATCAGCCGTTCGAAATACGGCGCCAGCTCCACCCGCTCCAGCTTCAGCGACAGCGAATCCCGGTGCGCATTGGTGATCATCACCACGCGCTTGCCCGCGTCGCGGATAGCGGCAAGGAAAGTATCGGCATCCGGGCGCAGGGCGATCAGGTCGGCGATTTCCTGTTTCAGCTCGCGGATCGGCAGCCGCAGTTCGCGGCTCCAGAAGTCCAGGCAATACCAGTTCAGCGTGCCGGCATTGCGTTCGAACAGCGGCTGCAGCTCCATTTCCGCCATGGCCCGGCTCACCCCGTGCAGCTCGGCATAGCGCTGGGGCAGGTGGTCCAGCCAGAAGCGGTTGTCGTAATGCAGGTCGAGCAGGGTGCCATCCATGTCCAGCAGGACGGTATCGATGGCAGACCAGGGAAGAACAGGCATGGGAAACTCTCGATCAGTCGGCAAGCCACGGTATAGTAACCCGTTCACGCCAAGGAGCCGCCCCATGCGCCAGAAACCCACCGTCCTCAGCCGCGAAATCGTCGCCAGCAGCCGCCTGTTTCGCGTCGAAGCCGTGCAATTGCGCTTCAGCAATGGCAACGAGCGTACCTACGAGCGCCTGGTGGGCCGGGGTAATGGCTACGGCGCGGTGATGATCGTGGCCATGCTCGATGCCGAGCACGCGGTGCTGGTGGAGGAATACTGCGGCGGCACCGACGAATACGAGCTGTCGTTGCCCAAGGGCCTGATCGAGCCGGGCGAGGACGTGCTGGCGGCAGCCGACCGGGAGCTCAAGGAAGAGGCCGGTTTTGGCGCGCGCCAGCTGGAGCACCTGACCGAGCTGTCGCTGTCGCCGGGCTACATGAGCCAGAAGATCCAGGTGGTGCTGGCCAGCGATCTCTACGAGGAGCGCCTGGAGGGCGACGAGCCGGAGCCGATGCGGGTCGACAAGGTCAACCTGCGCGAACTCTCGGCCCTGGCCATGCACCCGCAGTTCACCGAGGGGCGTGCCCTGGCGGCGCTGTACCTGGCGCGTGACCTGCTGATTCAGCGGGGGCTGCTGGAAGCATGAACGACCTGCAATTGATGCACGAAGTGGTCAAGCTGGCCCTGTTGGCAGGCGAGGCGATCTTGCCGTTCTGGCGCGCCGATGTGGCCGTGACCAACAAGGCCGACGATTCGCCGGTCACCGCCGCCGACCTGGCGGCGCACCGGGTGATTGCCGATGGCCTGCTGGCGCTGGCGCTGCAGATCCCGGTGCTGTCCGAAGAGGATTGCAACATTCCGCTGGCCGAGCGTCAGGGCTGGAGCCGCTGGTGGCTGGTCGACCCGCTGGACGGCACCAAGGAATTCATTGCCGGCAGCGAAGAGTTCACGGTCAACATCGCCCTGGTCGAAAACGGCGAGGTGGTGTTTGGCGTGGTTTCCATGCCGACCAACGGGCGCTGCTACTTCGGTGGTCGCGGGTTGGGCGCCTGGCGTGCAGACGCGGGTGAGGTCGCCCAGGCGATCCAGGTACGCAATGCGCCGCCGGCGGGTGGGCGTTTCACCGTGGTTGCCAGCCGTCGCCATTCCAGCCCGGAACAGGAAGCCTTGTTGGCCGGGTTGGGGGCTGCGGTGGGTGAGCTGGAGCTGGCCAATATCGGCAGTTCGCTGAAGTTCTGCCTGTTGGCCGAGGGCAGCGCCGATTGCTATCCGCGCCTGGCACCGACCTCGCAGTGGGATACCGCGGCGGCGCAGGGCGTGGTGGAAGGTGCTGGTGGGGAGGTAATCGGACTGGATGGCTTGCCGTTCCGGTACCCGGCGCGGGAGTCGTTGCTCAACCCGCATTTCCTGGCGTTGCCGGCAAATGCTGCTTGGCGCCAAGCCTTCCTGAGCCTGATCTGACAGGCGGACATGATCGTGTAGGAGCGGCCTTGTGTCGCGATCGGGCCGCAGCGCGGCCCCAGGGTTTCAGCATTGCCGCATTAATTGCCGGGGCCGCTTCGCGGCCCGATCGCGACACAAGGCCGCTCCTACAGGAGTCGCGACAGTCCATTGGTTTCAGCGGTGCAGCACGTACTGGCCGCTGAAGGTAACAGCAGGCTCGTCACTACCGGCATTGCTCACCGTGGTCTCCAGCGTCAACCGTGCCCTCCCGCGGCGCTGGTACATGGTCAAGAACCGCTCCCAGGTCTTTTCATCCGGCGCCGCACAGCGCGCCACCGCCGCCCCGGTAACCGGCAGCGGATAACTGATCTGCCCTTCCTGGATGACGATATGCCCGTCATCGATCCCCAGCTCGCGCAGGCGCAGGTGCAGCCACCCCCAACCCACCAGCACCGCGGCGCAGTACAGGCTGCCGCCGAACATGGTGCTCTTGTGGTTGACGTTGGCCGCCAGCGGCAATTGCAGGCGCAGGGTGTGCTGCTGCCAATCGAGCACTTCCAGGCCCATTTCGCGGGTCAGGGGGATGTCGCCGTGCAGGACGGACTGCAAGTACTGGCTATCGGTGTTCATTAACGGTTGTCCTCTTGATCGTCATGCCCGCCGCTACCGCCGTCGAAGCTCAAGCCATGCTTGCGCAGCTTATCGTGGAGGGTCTTGCGGGGGATGCCCAGCGCCTCGGCCAGGCTGCGCATGGAGCTGTGTGGCTGGGCCAGTTCGGCAGCGATCAGCGAGCGTTCGAACTGCTCGACCTGTTCGCTGAGGTTGCCGCTCGGCATCGGTACCGCAGGCATTGCCGCAGGTGGCGCCTGGCCGTCCAGGGCCAGTTCCAGGCCAAGGGCGAAACGCTCGGCGGCGTTCTGCAGCTCGCGTACGTTACCGGGCCAGTCGTGACGCAGCAGCATGGCGCGCTGGGCCGGCTGCAAGGCGTGTGGCGGCAGGCCATGGCGCTGGCTGGCGGCGTCGGCGAAGTGCTGGAACAGCACCAGGATGTCATCGCCGCGTTCGCGCAGCGGTGGAATACGCAGCGGCGCCACGTTCAGGCGGTAATACAGGTCGGCGCGGAAACGCCCCTGGTCGGCTGACTGGCGCAGGTCCTCCTTGGTCGCGGCGATGATGCGGATGTCCAGCGGGATCAGCTGGTTGCCACCCAGGCGCTCGACCACCCGTTCCTGCAACATGCGCAGCAGTTTCA
Organism: Pseudomonas sp. B5(2017); assembly: GCF_002112825.1. Classification (NCBI taxonomy): domain Bacteria; kingdom Pseudomonadati; phylum Pseudomonadota; class Gammaproteobacteria; order Pseudomonadales; family Pseudomonadaceae; genus Pseudomonas; species Pseudomonas sp. B5(2017). The sequence goes on along the minus strand of NZ_NEIR01000005.1, from coordinate 221,075 downwards.
CCTGCACATCCAGGCTCATGCTCTCGATTTCGTCGAGGAACAGCGTGCCACCGTTGGCGAACTCGAACTTGCCGATGCGGCGTTTCTGCGCGCCGGTGAACGCCCCAGGCTCATGGCCGAACAGCTCGCTTTCGACCACCGACTCGGCCAGTGCGCCGGCGTTGATCGCCACGAACGGCCCGTCGCGGCGGCTGGACAGGTCGTGCAGGGCGCGGGCCACCACCTCTTTGCCGGCACCGGTCTCACCCAGGATCAGCACATCGGCGCGGGTGCCGGCCAGGGCGCCGATCTGCTCGCGCAGGCGCTGCATGGACGGCGACTGGCCCACCAAGCGGGTGGCCAATTGCTGACGGTCGCTCAGGGCCAGGCGCAAGCTGCGGTTGTCCAGCACCAGGCGGCGCAGGGCCAGGGCGCGGCGCACGCTGTCCAGCAGGGCGTCGCTGGCAAAGGGCTTTTCCAGAAAGTCGTAGGCGCCGGCGCGCATCGCCTGCACCGCCAGCGGCACATCGCCGTGGCCGGTGATCAGCAGCACCGGCAGCTCGTTGTCACGGCCGTGCAGTTGTTCCAGCAGCTGCAGGCCATCGATGCCCGGCATGCGGATGTCGCTGACCACCACCCCGGGCCAGTCGGCCTCGATGCGTTCGGCCAGGCCCTGGGCATCGGCCAGGGCGACCACCTTGAGCCCGGCCAGGTCCAGGGTCTGGCTCAGGGCCTGGCGCAGGTGCGGGTCATCATCGACCAGGATGACCTGGGCTCGGCTGTCGATCAGTGTCTCGGTGGTCATGCCGAGGGGTCCTCCGAATTGGGCAAAGTAGCGCCAGGCGCGGCCACACGCAGCTGCAGGGTCAGCAGAGCGCCACCCTCCGGGTGGTTGGCCAGTAGCAGTTCACCGCCCAGGGCGCGCATCAGGCTTTCGCAGATGGCCAGGCCCAGGCCCAGGCCCTGGGTGCGGGTCTTGGTGGTGAAGAACGGCTCCTTGGCGTGCTCCAGGGCCTGGCGGCTGAAGCCGGGGCCGTTGTCGCGAATGTACAGGTAGACGCAGTCATCGCGCTGCTCGGCACTTAGCCACAGGCGGCGCGGGTTGGCCTTTTCGGTCAGGGCGTCGAGGGCATTGGCCAGCAGGTTGCCAAGCACCTGGCGCAGGCGGGTCTCGCCGGCCTGTACCCACAAGGTGGCTTCCGGCAGGTCGCGGATCAGCTCGACGGCCATCGCCCGGCGGCGCTTGGCCAGCAGCGCCAAGGCATCGTCCAGGGCCGGCTGCAGGGCCACGCTCTCCGGGGCATGGCGGTCACGACGGGCGAAGGCGCGCAGGTGGGCGATGATCGAGGCCATGCGCCCGGTCAGCTCGCCGATCAGCTTGAGGTTGCCACGGGCGTCCTCGGTACGCTGGTGGTCGAGCAGGATCTCGGCGTTTTCCGCGTAGCTGCGGATGGCGGCCAGCGGCTGGTTGAGTTCGTGGCTGATGCTGGCCGACATGGTGCCGAGCACCGACAGCTTGCCGGCCTGCACCAGTTCGTCCTGGGCGCGTACGGCCTCCTGTTGGGCGTTCTCGCGCTCCAGCACGGCGCTCTTGAGCCGGGTGTTCAGGCCTTCGAGGTCGGCGGTGCGCTCGGCCACGCGTTTTTCCAGTTCCTGGCGGCCACGTGCCTCGAAGTCGATGCGGTCGATGTAGTGACGGCGCCGCTGCATCACCAGGCCGGCCAGCAGCATCAGCACCAGCAGGGTGCCAGCGCCGATGGCCATCACGGTTTGCACCGAACGGTCGACCAGCATGCGCGGGGCGAGGATGCTGACCTGCCAGCCGGTTTCCTTGATGTCGCGGGTCTGGCTGATCCATGCGTCCTGGTTTAGCACCAGCGGTTGCGGGGCCTGGGTCGGGTAGGGCTGGATGGCGATGATGGCCTGGCGCTCGGCCTCGGTCAGCGCGCGGGTCGCGCGGAAGCGCCAGTCGGGCCGCGAGGTCAGGATGACCACGCCATTGTGGTCGGTCAGCAACAGCTGCTCGGGGGTGCGGCCCCACAGGGTTTCGGTGTGGTCGAGGTCGACCTTGACCACCAGTACGCCAACGATGCGGTCACGGTCATGCACGGCGGCGGCAAAGAAGTAGCCGCGCTTGGCCGATGTGGTGCCCTGGCCAAAGAAGCGCCCCAGGCGGCCGGCCATGGCTTCGTTGAAGTAGGGGCGGAAGGCGAAGTTGCGGCCGACGAAGCTGTCGCGCTTGTCCCAGTTGGAGGCGGCCAGGGTGTTGCCGCTGACGTCCATCAGGTACATCACCTCGGCGCCAGTCTGCTGGACGATGTCCTTGAGCAGGCGGTTGGCGTTTGTCACCGCTTCCAGGCGGAACGGGTCGGCCAGCACCCCGCGCAGCGCCGGCAGGTCGCCGAGTATCTGCGGCAAGGTTTCGTAGCGGTGCAGGGTACCGAGCAGGTTGGCGACGTACAGGTCGAGGGTCTGGCGGTTCTGCGAGGCCAGTTCTTCCTGGTAGTAACGTTCGGCCAGGTGATGCAGGGGCCACAGTAACGGGGCCAGGCACAGGGCCAACAGGGCCAGGCTGCGCCAGCGGGGACGGCGTGGGGGCGTGGGTTTTGCAATCATCACGTAAAGGCGCCAGAAAAGTCTGCCGCAATTATGCGCTAGTTAAGGCAGCAGTTCCGCCTCTGCCAGTGGCAGGCCGAGCTTGTCCTTGTCCGACAGCACCGGTGGCTGCTGCAGCTCCCAGTCGATGGCCAGCGTCGGGTCATCCCAGCGGATGCAGCGGTCGGCGCCCGGGTTGTAGTAGTCGGTGGTCTTGTAGAGAAACTCGGCCGACTCGCTCATCACCGCAAAGCCATGGGCGAAGCCGGGCGGAATCCACAACTGGCGATGATTGTCGGCCGACAGCTGCACCGCGACCCATTGGCCGAAGGTTGGCGAGCTCTTGCGCACGTCCACGGCAATATCACGGATTTCCCCCTGCACCACGCGCACCAGCTTGCCTTGGGTGTTTGCCACCTGATAGTGCAGGCCACGCAGCACACCCTTGATGGAGCGCGAGTGGTTGTCCTGAACGAACTCGACATTCACGCCGGTTTTCCGGGCGAACTCACGGGCGTTGAACGCCTCGAAGAAAAAACCACGGCTGTCACCAAAAATCTTTGGCTCGATGATCAGTACTTCAGGGATCGCGGTAGGGATGATGTTCATGGCGGTTCGCTGGCCCGTTCTGCTCATGTATTGACCCTAGCCGGTCTGGCCGTTTTTTCCGCCTTGGGCTTCAACGGCATTCACAAGGGCTGTCTATGGTAGAGGTCGTGCCGCTTTGGTTCTCGGCCAAGGTTGCGTATGTTTCGATTGTTATCGATTTACTAGCGGTATTTGCTCATGGATTTCCCGATTATCGGGCTTCAAATATCGATATATATCGGTTATAAATTGACAAACGCCCCAGCACAGTCCGGCTCAGGGCCATCACAGAGGTCAACCATGAAAACCCTCAACTCCACTCCCCGTGCCGATGGTTTCCACATGCCCGCCGAGTGGGCCCCGCAAACCCAGGTGTGGATGGTCTGGCCGGAGCGCCCCGACAACTGGCGCCTGGGCGGCAAGCCGGCGCAGGCTGCCCATGTGACCCTGGCCAAGGCCATTGCCCGCTTCGAGCCGGTAACCGTCGCGGTTTCCGCTGGCCAGTACGAAAATGCCCGTCGTCAGCTCGACCAGCCGAACATCCGCGTGGTCGAGATCAGCAACGACGACGCCTGGGTGCGTGACACCGGCCCGACCTTCGTCATCAACGACCAGGGTGAAGTGCGTGGCGTGGACTGGGGCTTCAATGCCTGGGGCGGCTTTGACGGCGGCCTGTACGCACCGTGGAACCGCGACGAGGAGCTGGCAGCCAAGGTCCTGGAAATGGAGCGCTGCCAGCGCTACCACACCGAAGGTTTCGTGCTCGAGGGCGGCTCGATCCACGTGGACGGCGAAGGCACCGTGATCACCACCGAAGAGTGCCTGCTCAATCGCAACCGCAACCCGCACCTGAACCGCGAGCAGATCGAAGCGGTGCTGCGCGACCAGCTGGCGGTGGACACCGTGGTCTGGTTGCCAGATGGCCTGTACAACGACGAGACCGATGGCCATGTCGACAACTTCTGCTGTTACGTGCGCCCGGGCGAAGTGTTACTGGCCTGGACCGATGATTCCAACGACCCCAACTATGCACGCTGCCATGCCGCCATGGAGGTGCTGAAGAACACCCGCGATGCCAAGGGCCGTGAATTCATCGTGCACAAGATGCCGATCCCGGGCCCGCTGTTCGCCACCGCCGAAGAGTGTGCCGGTGTCGATCAGGTGGCCGGCAGCCAGGAGCGTGACCCGTCGGTGCGCCTGGCCGGCTCGTACGTGAACTTCCTGATCGTCAACGGCGGTATCATCGCGCCAAGCTTCGACGACCCGGCAGATGCCGAAGCCAGAGCGATTCTGGCGAAGATCTTCCCCGACCACGAGGTGGTGATGATTCCAGGTCGCGAGTTGTTGTTGGGCGGTGGCAACATCCACTGCCTGACCCAGCAGCAGCCGGCACCGGTCAAGCGTTGAGCGCACGGTGAATGAAGGGGCCCGTCAGATGACGGGCCTTTTTTGTTTCCGGGGCAGTCCGCAGGCCTGTGCTGGCATATGTTTTGTATTGTTTTCAGTTAGATAGCTCGGCCATGCCGAGCTCTCGGATCTGTAACAATCCTTACGTAGATTAGCCGCTCACGGGCCAGGGAGTACGTGTAGAAATGAACGCAGCAAGTGAGTCGGCTTTGCGCCCATCGGCAGTGAATCACCAATCGCTCAGGCTTGTGGCGAAGTGGTTGAAACACCATGGATGCATCAGGGTCAGGACGACCGACCCACAACGTCTGCTTGCCGGACGATATCCCCAAGGGCTGATCAGCGAAGCAGAAATGCAGGCGCTGATGGCGGTGTGGCACTGATCGATTGCTTAAACCTGTGCTGGCCCCTTCGCGGCTAAAGCCGCTCCCACAGGTACCCCACTGGGCTCGATACATGTGGGGTACCTGTGGGAGCGGCTTTAGCCGCGAAGAGGCCGGCACAGGCGCTGGAGATCAGAAGCTGTAGCTGCCAGTCACCACCAGGCTACGCGGCTCACCCACCTCGATCTGCGCCGCGCTGGTCGCCGAGCTGTAGTAGGTCTTGTCGGCAATGTTGCTCAGCGCCGCCCGCACATCCCAGTCCTGCGTGCGGTACCCCGCCAATGCATCCCAGCGGCCATACCCCGGCAGCACCGTGGTGTTCTGGTTGTCCGCATAACGCTCGCCCACCAGCGTCAGGCCGGTTTCGGCGTACCAGCCCAGTTCCGGTTTCCAGGTCACGAACAGGCTGCCGTTGCGCTTGGCCACGTCATTGATGCGGTTGCCTTCCTGGCCGTTGTTGTCCTTGACGATGGTCGCGTCCTGCAGGCCGATACCACCGCGCACGTACCAGTTGCCAACGATGTTGCCGGTGGCGGTCAGCTCGATACCGCGCGAACGCTGCATGCCGCTGAGCAAGATGTTTTCCGGGACAAGCGGGTCGCGGGTGCGGCGGTTGTACAGTTCCAGCTCGTAGATGGCCAGGGTGGTGGTCAGGCGCTGGTCCAGCCAGTCGCTTTTAACGCCGATTTCTTTCTGGCGGGTTTCTTCCGGCTTGGCATCGTTACCGTTGCCCTTTGCGCCTGGGGTGATGCCGATCAGACCGCCACCTACAGGCGAGAAGGTCTTGCTCCACGAAGCGTAGAACGAATGGTCGCGCCACGGTGTGTAGACCACACCCAGGCGTGGGCTGGTGCTGTTGCTGTCCTGTGTTTCGCTCAGGCCATCCTTGTTGGTGGTCTGCACGTCGAACTGGTCGAAGCGTACGCCGGCAAGTACCTGCCACTGATCGTTCAGGCGGATCTGGTCTTGCAGATAAAGGCCGCGGCTATCGACCACGGTATGGTTGTCACTAAACAACGTCATTGGGCCATTGAGTTGCTGGTTGCGGCCGGGCTTGCCCAGGCCCTGCAGTTTCTGGTCGACCGCTTTGTACAGCACCGGGTCGCGCTTCTGGTTGCCGAACTCCAGGCCCAGCAACAGCTTGTGCTCCAGGCCCAGGGTGTCGAAGTCGCCCTCGGCCTCGAGGGTGTTGAACAGGTTGCGGGTGTTCAGGTCCTGCTGCCAGCGCTGGCGGGTCAAGGTGTCGGTGCTGGCGTCGTAGCCCGTGACGTAGGTGTTGTCGAACTCACTGTCGAGCTTGAACAGGCCCAGGGTATGGCGCAGCTGCCAGGTTTCGTTCAGCTGGTAGTTCAGGCGCGAGCGCAGCGACTGGGCGCGGTCATCGATGTAGTCGCGCTGGGTGTCGCCATAGGTGGTGCTGCGGCTGACATCTGCCGGGCGGCCGTTGACCCCGGGGATGCCACGGTCCGGGGTGCGGTTGTAGCGGCTGTATTCGTATTGCACCAGCCAGTTCAGGTCGGGGGTGACCTGCCAGCTGATCGACGGGGCGAACAGCTGGCGGCTGCCGTCGATGCCGTCGCGGAAGCTGTTGTTGTCCTGGTTGCCCATGTTCAGGCGCAGGCTGACGGTGTCGCTGGGGTCGGCACTGAGGTCGGCATACAGGCTGCGCAGGTCTTCGCTGCCGGCCTGCGCCTCGATGCTCGAACGGCGGCCGTGCTCCGGCGCCTTGCTTACCCGGTTGACGATACCGCCCTGGCTGCCACGGCCATAAAGCACCGCTGCCGGCCCTTTGAGCACTTCGACCCGCTCGATGTTATGCAGGTCGCGGATGTACTGGCTGTCGTCGCGAATGCCGTCCAGGTAGAAGTCGTTGCTGGCCTCGAAGCCGCGGATGCGCACGCTGTCGAAGCGGGTGTCGGCACCACTGCTGACGTTGGGGATGCCTTCCAGCGCCTTGCCCAGGGTGTTGCTGCCGTAATCCAGCACGTTGACGGTCTTCACCGTGTCGATGGCCTGCGGCACATAGCGTACCGGCGTCGAGGTGCGGGTCGCGGTGCTTACCTCCTTGACCCGCGGGTTGTCCTCTTCGCGCTCGCTGTCGGCGGTTACCGACAGTTCCGGCAGGGTGGTGGTGGCGGCACTGGCCAGGCTGGCGCCGAACAGCAGCGACAGGCCAAGCGTCAGGGGTGAAAGACGGCAGGGTACAAGCATGGGCACATCCGGATCGAGCAGGTGAAAAAGAGGTGCGGATGGTAATGCTTGTTATTTGCTCTTGCTTGAGTATTTGTAAAGGGTTGTCATTACATCTGTGTCAGTTTGTTACGGTCGCTGCTGCGCCGCGTTTCCGTGCAGGAGCAGCCTTGTGCTGCGAAAGCGCCCTCACCGGAAATTGTCCGTTCGATCAAAAGGCTATTTCCTACACAAGATAAATTGTCCGCTGATAGCGCAAACCTGCATGGAAATGCACCAGACCCACAGGCAATTTTGGTTATATCAACCTGCATTTCACGACTTTTTGACATTTGTAATCGCACACGGCTAGGATTCGGCCAACGCCTGCTGGCCATGATCTTGACCATGCTGCTGCCAGAGGCCGCCGTGTGATTACCGGCAGGCCTTCCAGTCTGGATCCGCATAGCGTCGAACCTACGAAGGGGCGTTGGTTCCTGGCGTCATATTGCAGAGCGTTTTTGATTAAGAAATAAGGAAAACAACATGTTGAAAACCAGGATCAGCCTGGTCGCCCTGGCGATGATCGCCGCGACCCAGGCACAGGCCAATGATCAGGCCGACAGCAAAGGCTTCATCGAGGACAGCCACGCCAACGTCCTGCTGCGTAACGCTTACATCAATCGTGACAAGAAGCACGGCACCGACGACCAGATCGAATGGGGCCAGGGCGTCATCGCCAACTTCTCCTCCGGCTTCACCCAGGGCACCGTCGGTGTCGGTGTCGATGCATTCGGCCTGTACGCCGTGCGTCTGGACGGCGGCAAGGGCCACAACGGTGGCGCCGGTGTCGACTTCTTCAAGCCTTCGGACTTCAAGGACGAGAACGGCAACGCCAACTCGCCGCACAACCTGGCCCGTGGTGGCGCTGCAGTGAAGTTCCGCATCTCCAACACCGTGCTCAAGTACGGTGACCAGATGCCGGCACTGCCAGTGCTGCAGTACGACGACGCCCGTCTGCTGCCAGAAAGCTTCACCGGTACCCTGATCACCTCCAAAGAGATCCAGGGCCTGGAACTGAACGCCGGCCGCTTCACCCAGGAAGCGCGCAAGAGCGCCGAGCGCCGTGACGGTGGTGGCCTGAAGTCGATCAACGTGCTTGGTGGTAGCTACAAGTTCACCGACAACTTCACCGCTTCGCTGTACACCGCCGACAACGAAGACGTGATGAAGAAGCACTACCTGGGCCTGAACTACGTCTTCCCGATCGCCAATGACCAGTCCCTGACCCTGGACTTCAACGGCTACAAGTCGGACATCGACAACAAGTTCGTCAAGAGCGCCAAACTCAACGGCGACTCCAACACCATCTGGAGCCTGGCAGCTACCTACGCGTTCGGTGCGCACTCGTTCACCATCGCCCACCAGCGCAGCACCGGCAGCACCGGCTACAACTACGGCTGGTACCAGAACGAGGGTGGCGTGGGTGACGGTGGTTCGACCATCTACCTGGCCAACTCGTACTGGTCCGACTTCAACGCCGAAGACGAGCGCTCCTGGCAGCTGGGCTACGGCCTGGACTTCGGTGCCTACGGCATCCCTGGCCTGACCTACAAGCTGGCCTACGTGGTGGGTGACAACATCAACACCCGCAACGTCGACAACCCGCAGGGCTTCGGTGAAGGTAAAGAGCGCGAGATCTTCAACCAGATCCGTTACGTGGTGCAGGACGGCCCGGCCAAGGACCTGTCGATCAAGCTGCGTAGCTCGTTCGTGCGTACCAACAACGCCGTGCAGCAGAACGGTTACAACGACGACGGCAACGAAGTCCGCGTATTCGTCGAGTACCCGATCAGCATCTTCTGATCCTGATCTGATGGCCTAGGGGCTGCTTTGCAGCCCATCGCGACACAAGGCCGCTCCTACATGAGATGGCGTACTCCTGTAGGAGCGGCCTTGTGTCGCGAAAGGGCCGCAAAGCGGCCCCGGCTTTCACGCCGTCTCCACCACTTCCCTGCGCCGCACCCCAGCAACCTTCATCTCTCCCTCCCCAGTCTCCGGCGCAAAGCTGTCACTACGCGCCATCCGCCACATCCGCGCATAAAACTCGCTTTCAATCGAGCCACTGAGCAATTCGCCCGGCTTGAGGAACGTGTGCAGGTCCGAGAACAGCCCGATTTCGCTAGGGCTGATACGCCGCGCCAGGTGCTTGGGCTTGAGCTCCGAAGGGTGTTCCAGGCCTGCGGCAGCCAACATTTCGGCCAACGTATGCAGCGTGTTGCGGTGGAAGCTTGCCACCCGCTCGGCCTTGTCCGGCACCACCAGGGCGCGCTGGCGCAGCGGGTCTTGCGTGGCCACGCCAGTCGGGCATTTGTTGGTATGGCAGCTCTGCGACTGGATGCAGCCAATGGCGAACATGAAGCCGCGCGCGGAGTTGACCCAGTCCGCCCCGATGGCCAGCACGCTGGCGATGTCGAAGGCGCTGACGATCTTGCCTGCCGCGCCAATGCGGATACTGGCGCGCAGGTTCAGGCCGACCAGGGTGTTGTGCACGAACATCAGGCCCTCGCGCATCGGCACGCCCATGTTGTCGCTGAACTCGCGTGGCGCCGCCCCGGTGCCGCCTTCCTTGCCATCGACGACGATGAAGTCCGGAGTGATGCCAGTGGCCAGCATGGCCTTGGCAATGCCCATGAACTCCCAAGGGTGGCCCAGGCAGAATTTGAACCCCACCGGCTTGCCACCCGACAGCTCGCGCAGGCTGGCAACGAACTGCAGCAACTCGACCGGGGTACGGAAGGCACTGTGCGCCGCCGGCGAGATGCAATCCTCGCCCACGCGCACGCCACGGGTTGCGGCAATTTCGGGGCTGACCTTGTGCCCCGGCAGGATGCCGCCGTGGCCCGGCTTGGCGCCCTGGCTGAGCTTGATCTCGATCATCTTCACCTGCGGCGAGCGCGCCTGCTCGGCGAAGCGCTGTGGGTCGAAGCGCCCGTCCTCGGTGCGGCAGCCGAAGTAGCCACTGCCGATTTCCCAGATCAGGTCCCCGCCATGTTCGCGGTGGTACGGGCTGATGCTGCCTTCGCCGGTGTCATGGGCAAAACGGCCCATGCGTGCACCGCGGTTCAGGGCAGCGATGGCGTTGGCACTGAGGGCGCCGAAGCTCATGGCCGAGATGTTGAAGATCGATGCCGAGTAGGGCAGGCGGCATTGCGGCCCGCCAATGGCGATGCGGAACGATGCCGGGTCTGGCGTGGCCACTGGCAGCATGGAATGGCTGATGAACTCGAAGCCGGGCTTGTAGGCATCGTTGAGGGTGCCGAAGGCCTTCTCGGCGCTTTCGTTCTTGGCCCGGGCGTAGACCAGCGAACGCTGCGAGCGGGAGAACGGCAGCTTGTCGTCGTCGCCCTCGATCAGGTACTGGCGGATTTCCGGGCGGATGGTTTCGATCAGGTAGCGGATGTTGCCCAGGATCGGATAGTTGCGGCGCACGGCGTGGTGGCTTTGCCGCAGGTCGTTCAGGCCGACCAGGCTGAGCAGCGCGGTGATCAATGTGAACGGCCACAGCCAGGCATGCTGGGGTAGCAGCGGCAGGCTGGCGAAGTTGAACAGCAGGCAGAGGGCGAGGCAGGCGTAGCGGCTGGGTAGAGAGTGTTTCATGGGTCCATCGCAGGCAGGATGACCGGGCATAGGATAGGCAAAGGCGGGGAGGGGAAAACCTGGGTAATTGGTAAAAGACTGTTACCTGATCGCGTATTTCCAGGCTCATGCGGTCCTTTGTAGGAGCGGCCTTGTGTCGCGAAAGGGCCGCGACGCGGCCCCGGCACTCTTTGCATCAACTCCAGAATCCGGGGCTGCTGCGCAGCCCATCGCGACACAAGGCCGCTCCTACAGGGGGGCGCGTAAAGGCTGATTGGGTAGTAACACGCTGACCCGCAACCCACCCCCCTCGCGGTTCGCCAGCAGCAACTCGCCCCCATGGCTGGCAGCAATCCGCTGGGCGATGCTCAACCCCAGCCCATACCCCCCGGACGCCTGGTTGCGCGACCCTTCACCACGCACGAACGGGTCGATGATGGTCGCCAGCAGGCTCGGAGCAATCCCCGGGCCGCGGTCATCGATATGGATGAACACCCCCGTGGTCGCCTGTTCCAGCGTGACCGAAACCTCCTTGGCATAACGCAACGCATTGACCAGCAGGTTCTGCAGGCAGCGCTGCAGCAGCAGGGCATCGACCCGCAGGCTGCCCGCCTGGCCATGCACCGGCAACGGCTCTTCGGCAGTGGCCAGCTCCGCGCACTGGCGCACCACCAGCCGGTCCAGGTCTACCTGCTGCAAGTTCTGCTGCTCCCCTGCACGCAGGTAATCGAGCACCTGGCCGATCATGTTGTCCATCTGCGCGATGTTCTGCCGCAGGCGCTGCCGGTTGTCGTCGTCCGGCAGGCGCTCCAGGCGCAGGCGCATGCGCGTCAGCGGGGTGCGCAGGTCGTGGGACACGGCGGCCAGGAAGTAGGCCTTGTCGTTGACCATCGCGATCAGCCGCTGCTGCATGGCGTTGAAGGCCTGGGCCGCCTGGCGCACTTCCTCCGGGCCATCCAGCGCCAAGGGCGGCTGCTCGAGGTTGCTACCCAGGCCGCGCGCGGCATCGGCCAGGCGCCGCAGCGGGCGCAGGCACAGGCGAACGGCTATCAGGCACACCAGCAATACTGCGACGATGCGCAGCGCGTACACCCGCAACAGGTAATCGCTGATCAACACCCAGGCCGACTCGCCGCTCCAGCCTTGCAGTTCCTGGCCCTCGATGGTCAGCCAGTGCCCATCGGCCAACGGCACCGCGAGCTGCAGATGCGCCTGGGCCGTGCGCAGGCCGAACAGGCTGCGCCAGACGATCGGTTGGCCCTGTTCGTCGGTCAACTGCACCTTCATCAGGCGCACGTCCTGAGCATGCCCCAACTCGTACTCGAGGGCCTGGTGCAGCAACAGCTCGACACGCCTGCGCCCGCGGCGCTCGTCCTGCACCGGCGTGGGCAGGGCTTCGCTGCAACGCACTTGGTAATGCGCTGGCGCCTGCAATGCACCGGCACGGCAGTCAGCCTGGGCGATCAACGGCGCGCTGCGTGCGGCAATCAGCCGGACAGGGGCCTCGAGAACCTGGGCAAAACGCACATCGAACCAGATGCTGCTGGACATCAACTGGATCAGCACGGTGCCGCTGACCATTATCAGCAGCAACTGGCCGAACAATGTGCGTGGCCACAGCCGGCGCAGCCAGCGCATGTCAGGCATCGGCCCCGTTGGCGGCGATGCTCAGCAAATAGCCTTCGTTGCGGATAGTGAGAATTTGCGCGGCACCCGCCGGCGCGTGGCGCAGGTGCTGGCGCAGGCGGCTGACGCACATGTCCACCGAACGGTCGTCGGGCAGGTGGTCGCGGCCGAACGCACTGCGCGTCAGCTGGTCGCGGGACACCACGCGGTTGTTGGCTTCCAGCAGCTCGCGCAGTACGCGGTAGTCGGAGCGGGGCAGGGTCAGGGTCTCGCCATCGGGGCGGGTGAGCAGGCGCTTCACGTGTTCCAGGCGGAAGCCGGCGAACAGCTGGGCATCTTCTACCGGCTCTTCAGCGGGCGCATCCAGGCGTTGCGGACGACGCAGCACGGCCTTGATCCGGGCGATCAGCTCGCGTGGCTCGAAGGGCTTGGCCAGGTAGTCATCGGCACCCACCTCCAGGCCGATGATGCGGTCCAGCGTGCTGCCCTTGGCCGACAGCATGATCACCGCCAGCCCCGGCGTGGCTTGCAGCTGGCGGCACAGGCTCAGGCCGTCTTCGCCCGGCAGCATCAGGTCCAGCACCACCAGCTCCACCTTGTGCCGGGCCAGTTGTTCGCGCATCTGCTCGCCGTCAGCCGCTGCCAGCACGTTATAGCCGGCATCTGTCAGGTAATCACAAAGAAGTTCGCGGATCTCGTCGTCATCGTCGACAACAAGCAAAGTTGTGCTCATGCAGATAAACACCTGTTCGGTGAGGGCCGGTGGCGCTCGTTACGTTCGATTACATCCCCGTACAAGCCGGGTCTGGAGCCCGGGGGGCCGATCCCTAGAATCCTAACAAAAAATCATCTGCAAATACGAAGCCTTCCCAAATGAACTCCGAGAGCACCCCGAACGCCTTCCCCTCCAGCAGCCGAGGCGGCACGCGCCTCAAACCGCTGGCCCTGTTCATTGCCGTGGCCGTCAGCGGGGGCGCGATGGCTGCCGACAGCAAGCCCCTGGAACTGGAGGCCACGCAGATCGAAGACAGCGCCCTGCTGCCTGCCGACGAAGCTGGTCAGCTGGGTTACACCGTCGAAAGCACCCGCAGCTCCACCGGCCTGGCCCTGACGCCGCGCCAGACGCCGCAGTCGGTCACCACCATTACCCGCCAGCAGATGGATGACCGCGACATCCACACCATCGAGCAAGCGCTGGAAACCACCCCAGGCGTGACAGCGAGCAAGTCCGAAGTGGGCGGGCGTACCGACTACCGAGCCCGTGGTTACTCGATCAGCAACTGGAAGGTCGATGGCCTGCAGTTCCAGGGCGGCTCCGACTTCAGTGGTGGCGGCAACGCACTGAACATGGACCTGTACGAGCGCATCGACATCGTGCGCGGCGCCAACGGCCTGCTGGGCGGTACCGGCGACCCGTCGGCCACCGTCAACCTGATCCGCAAGGCACCGACCAGGACGTTCGGCGGCAGCGCCTATGCCACCTACGGCAGCTGGGACAAGCGCCGCCTGGGCGCCGACCTCAACCTGCCGCTGTCCGAAGACGGCCGCCTGCGTTCGCGCTTCGTGATGACCCAGCAGGACGCCAACTCATTCCGCGACAACCAGTCCGAACGCTCCCGCGCCGCCCTGGCCAACTTCGAGTTCGACCTGGACGACGCCACAACCCTCGGTGCCGGCTACCAGTACGAGTACAACAAGATTGTTGGTGGTGGCTGGGGTGCGAACATCCCGATCTGGTACAGCGATGGCAGCAAGACCGACCTGCCGCGCAGCACCAACGTGGTACCCAGCTGGAGCTTTGGCGAGTACACCACCCGCACCGCGTTCGGCTCGCTGGAGCACCGCTTCGACAACGACTGGACGCTGGACCTGAAAGCCGCCCAGAGCACCGCCGAAACCCTCAACCACCGCGGCCTGGCCAAGGTCAACTCGGCGGGCCGTGGCAGCTACGGCGGCTATTGGGACCAGGATGGCAGCGGTGCCGTGCTCAACGGCTTGCACAGCTCCACCGACACCACCCAGCAGTCGGCGCAGGTCGACCTGTCCGGCCCGTTCCAGCTGTTCGGCCGTACCCACCAGGCGATGGTTGGCTACAACGACAGCCGCACCGTGGCCTGGTCGCCGGAATACACCTGCACCATGGTTGGCGACGGCAAGGCCAGTGCGCCTGCGCTGGGTTGCCAGTTCCGCGCCAACAACGGCTTCCCGCTGACCGACTGGCGCAATGGCGTGGATGACGACTACAACATCATCGCCTCGCGCACCGGCCGCCACAGCAAGACCACCACCCGTCTGCAGGGCATGTACGCGGCAACCCGCCTGAGCATCACCGACCCACTGTCGGTCATCCTCGGTGTGCGCACCAGTAACTACTCGGCCACCACCCGCAGCGTGGCTGGCGCACGTACCAGCCAGGAAGAGAACGGCATCGTCACCCCGTACCTGGGCGCCGTGTACGACCTCAACGACAACTACTCGCTGTATGCCAGCTACACCGACATCTTCACCCCGCAAACCGCTGAAACCAGCAGCGGCAGCAAGGTCGAGCCGATTCGCGGGCAAAGCTACGAGACGGGTATCAAGGGAGAGTGGTTCGATGGCCGCCTGAATGCCTCGGCGGCGTACTTCCGCACCAAGCAGGAAAACAAGGCAGTGCTCGACGGCGACCTGACCACCCCGACCGGTGGCGACGCCTACAAGGCCGGTTCCGGCCAGGAAACCGACGGTATCGACCTGGAAATCGCCGGCGCCCTGACCCCCAGCTGGAACCTGTACGCCGGCTACACCTACCTGCACTTCCGCCGCGTCGACAGCGACGGCCGCAGCGACCCATCGCACCTGTTCAAGGCCTCGACCACCTACCGCCTTTCCGGCTCGCTCGACCGCCTGACCCTGGGTGCCGGGGTTACTGCGCAGAGCAACATCCGCGCAATCTCCAGCCCGGCGGGCCAGCCGAGCAATGGTGTGAGCAACGGTGCCACTGACGTGAACTGGTCCGGTTATGCCATCTGGAATGCCATGGCCAAGTACCAGCTGACCGACGACACCAGCGTCAGCCTCAACGCCAACAACCTGTTCGACAAGCACTACTACACCCGCTACGGGTTCTATGCCGGGGCGATTTATGGTGACCCACGCAACCTGTCGCTGACGGTTAGCACAGCGTTCTGATCAAACGCACCTGGGGCTGCTGCGCAGCCCATCGCCGGCAAGCCGGGCTCCCACAGGTATTTTAGTAGCAACTGCCTTGCTCAATTTCTAACAGGTGGCGCGATCCCTGTGGGAGCGGGCGCGCCCGCGAACACGGGCGAAGCCCGTGCCATCCACCGCAGCACCTGATTCGCTGGGTCGGCGCCAGTCTCAAACCATGCGCTGTACCTGTGGTAGATGGCCCAGCCCTTTGGGCTGCGCTGTCGCGTAGATAACTGAAATTGCAAGCAATCCGCGTCCCCTGTGGGAGCGGCTTTAGCCGCGAAGAATCCAACGCGGTGCATGGCACCGACTGCGCCGGTGTTCGCGGCTAAAGCCGCTCCCACAGGGCCCCTGCTAATTCAATGAGTTATGTGCAGTTCTATGAGAGCCCGGCTTGCCGGCTATGGGCCACAAAGCTGCCCTATTTCACCTAGGGCCAGTCTCTTGCCGGCGATCAATCGGCTTCTCCAGCCGGTCCTCGAAACTGTCCCAGTCCTCACCAAACAGTTCCACCGGGTGCATGGTCCGGCTCGCACCATTGCCACAGGCCAATGACTTGGCCGGGCAATACAGGTCGCAGCCCCAGCAAATGCGCTCCGGGTGGCTGGGGTTTGTGGGGAATTTCTTGGCCATGGTTTCCTTCCCTCAAGGACTGACTGATCTCAGGCTAAGCTGCGTGCCGGCGTCAGGCTTGATTGAGATCAATCTTGGGGAGGAGTACAGCCACTACAAACAACTGACCCAACATTATCGGATCAGTGTTGAGGTGGACGCGTTGCCAACTGGGCATAGCCATTCGGCAGATGATGGGCATCTACAAAGTGCCGGGTTTGCAGTTCTAGCACCATGTTCATCAGACTGGATACGGGCTCAGCCACGCCCCAGGTAGCAGCAACCTTGTCGTAACGGTTTACCGCTTGCGCCTTTTCTACCAGTTTTCCATTCAGATCTTGAGCCAGGTCCTTCCATCGGGTGACCAGCTTCTTCATCTGCTCGGCTTGTTCCGGCTTCATGCATGGAAAACGGCGAAGCCGGTCAACCAGATACATCAGGCGCCGCTTCCTTACGGGGGCGAGCCTTGGCATGTTCAAGCGATTTTCCAGTGCTTCGCGCATATCCTCGTTTCTGTACCAGAAGAGGAGAGCGAAAGTCTCGGCAACGGCCTTGTCGAGCTTGTCCAGCGAGGTTTTTGTAGCTTGAACGACCAGGTGCTCGAGTGCCTGACGGGCATGTTGATCAGAGGGGGGCATGTCAGAGGACACAAGCGCCCAGAGTTTTTCTAGCGAGTAATCGAGCGAGGAGGTGTCGCAATGCCGGGCCCCATGCGCCGTATTCGAGGGCACAGTCATCGCCTCACTGGTATTACTGGCCCCACTCTCGCGCTTCATCGAGAATCAACCTCAGGCAGCTGGTTACGGTGCTTCTATCACAGGGGTAATAGTCGATTGCCTCTTTGGCAAGCCTATCAAATTCCTTGAGATTCAGCTTGCCTGACCTGATAAGCAGATTGATGTCATCCTGGTCGCGTTCGGTGAATCTCCCGAGTTTTGAAATGGCGAGGTCGATCGGGTGAGCTATGAAAACCTGTAAAGGAGAGCACTCCTGGCCGGGAAGGAGGATTGCCCGCGCATCGTAGTCTTCATGCAAGGGGCATAGCGAGTTATTGAATTGCTGGTCGAACACCACGGACAGGTCCAGACCATCCTGCTCGTAGTCTTCCGGCGCGGCAAAAACTGCCTTGATCTCGTCCCTGAGCAGGTGTTCGCTGGCCTGAATCTCCGCATCGATATCCGCACTACCGCGGGCATTCGTCAGCATGTGCAAGGCGCACCCGCCAAATACATAGATCTTGACTGTTCCCGAGCGCTGCCCAGCCAGTAGAGGCAAGGCTCTGTCGAAGAGCTGGCGCACGGCCTGCGCCAAAGGGGTTTGCAGGTGCAGCATGAGGCAGGGCTCCTGAGGTTGGCAGGGCACTTTACTCACGGATGGCGCAAGAGTTGTTTCGTTGAAACATCGCTTTGCAAAAAGCAGAGTTGTGGCCCTTTAGCATGCTGTTCGTAGGGCCCTGCGCTACGTCTTTATTGCTCAAACACGAGCTGCAAGAAATGGCGTACAGGGTTTAGCTGCCAGGCGCTTGAGTGATCACGATCTGCGGCGGTGAACCGGCATCGTTCGAGGGCAGGGTGAGGCTCGTGCGAAAGCCGAGTTTGTCGAGCATGTCCATCATGGCATCGAGGGTGAATTTCTCGATCTTGCCATTTGCAAGCTCGGATATTCGGGATTGGGTTACGTTCAGCCTGACAGCAGCATCATGCTGCTTGAGGCCCATTTTTTTGATGCAGTCCGTGATGAAAATGGACAGGTCCATTTTCAAGGCCATTTTGCTGGCTGTGTCTGCATCGTGGGTGGCGTGGAAAGGGCTTTCGTGGAATTGAAGCGCCATTGGCTTGCCTCAGCAGGAATATCTAAAATTTACGATAAATCGTAGCGGGGCCAGGTGGGCGAGTCAAAGCGTTTATGTTGGAAGACGTGTCTGGTCTCTGGCTGCGCTCTTCTTTGGGATCGCTGGGGGCCGCTGCGCAGCCCATCGCAGGCAAGCCAGCTCCTACACCGAGCGCATCGACCTCAAGGCCAAGGCTGATGGGGTTGGGGGACCCTGAAAACAAAAAAGGCCCACCTTTCGGTGAGCCTTTTTTGATACTGCGTATGGTGCGGCACCAGGAATCGAACCCGGGACCTACTGATTACAAGTCTCGCGTGTCAGGCGTTATCGCCGTAACTCCGCTATCCCTTCCCGTACCCTTTAGCTTTCCGGCTG
The DNA here is from genome assembly GCF_002112825.1 of Pseudomonas sp. B5(2017). NCBI lineage: Bacteria > Pseudomonadati > Pseudomonadota > Gammaproteobacteria > Pseudomonadales > Pseudomonadaceae > Pseudomonas > Pseudomonas sp. B5(2017). The sequence goes on along the minus strand of NZ_NEIR01000005.1, from coordinate 202,679 downwards.
GTCGTGGTGTTACCCTGACGACTTTCGGGGTAACTGGATGGGGTGGATATGGCCGGAAGTAAACAGGTGCTCACAGACGCATTTCTGCGCAAGCTGGAGCCAACCAAAAAGCGTTATGACCTATGGGACGAGGGCAGTCCCGGTCTAGGCGTTCGCGTGTCGTCCGTTGTGTCGTGGTGCTACATGTACAGGCACGGCGGGCGGGTGCGACGTTTAACTTTGGGGCAATTCCCAGCGATGAGTTGCCGGGAAGCGCGGGCAGCGTATGCCAAAGCGGCTCAAGTGGTGCAGGGTGGGCAAGACCCAGCAGCGGCTAAGGCAGCCCTGGCAATTGCTGAGCGCACCGCCCTGACGGTCGCCGGACTCTGCGAGGTGTACATTCAGCGGTACGCCAAGCCCCGCAAGAGTTCCTGGCGTGAGGATGAGCGCCAGCTACAAAAGGACGTTGTGCCGATCCTGGGGAAGAAGCTTGCGAAGAACGTACACCGTCGTGATGTAGTGGCCTTGATTGACCGGAAGGTGGATGCCGGGGCAGGGGTGGCCGCTAACCGGTTACTGGCAGTCCTCCGGAAGATGTTCGCCTGGGCAGTGGAGCGGGGCGAACTGGATGAATCACCCGTCGCCGGTATTAGCCGTCAGCACCGTGAGCGAGGCCGTGAGCGAGTCCTGACCTTTGAGGAAGTCCAAAGCCTGTACGGGGCATTGACGGCTACCGACTGGATCAAGGCAACGGCGCCTGTCCGGAAGGCCCTCGGGGTGATGCTCATAACCGGGCAGCGCAAGGGTGAAGTTCTGGCGATGCGGTGGGAAGACATATCCAACGAGGCCGACGGGTACTGGTGGACTATTCCCGCCGCTATTTCAAAGAACCGGAAGGCGCATCGCGTACCTTTGGATAGCCTCGCCCTGGACTTGATCGGCGTGCCTGATCCGGCAGCTACTGGCCCCGTGTTCGAGAGTCACCGGAAGCCTGGTAGCGCGATCATAGCGACAGCGCCCGCCCATGCATTACGCGATGAGTTCGCCCCCGGCCGGTTCTTCAACGATCTACAGCCATTCACCCCGCACGACCTGCGCCGTACCGTTGCGACCGCCCTGTCATGCCTAGGGTATCCCCGGCTGACGCTAATGAAGGTGCTGAACCACACGGACCCGTCCGTCTCAGCCGTTTACGACCGGTACAGCTACGACAAAGAAAAGCGGGAGGCGCTGAGCCGCTGGGCTGAAATGTTGTACGCGACTCAGGATCGAATGACGGGCTACGACGAGCAGACGGGCGCTGAGTTGGTCGAGTACCGGTTCGCGGATGAATGGCAGCGTATGCTGCCCGCTTGATTAACAACTGCGCGGGTACGATATGGGCTGGATTCTGTTTGTTCTTGTGGTCGGGCAAGGTGCAGCGCATGGTCCTGCACTTGCAACGGCTGCGTTCCACACCGAAGCGGATTGCCGAAGGGCCGCCGATACTGCGGAATTTACTTTTGAAGCTCACGTTGAAACCGTGAAAACGTTCTGTGTGCCCAATAACCCGCTGCCTGGTTGAAGCACAAAGCCCTTGCGTCAGCGCCGAAAGCACCATCTCTAGAACCCTACCCTTGAGTTAGAGCCTTCGGAATAGTTCCGCACTCTGTAGGGAAGTAAGGTGCGGCGGGTTGGCGAAGCAACATCAGAACACCTTGAGGGTAGCGAAGGCTTGCGATCCGTGGGGTACGGCTCCGGACTGTCTACCAGGGGTTTACAGCCCTGTGAAGCAATAGAAGGACACTTGGAGTACAGGGAGGGATGACGGCACAGGATGCGGACCTTCCCGCTAATAGCCTGATGGAGGGCTGACGAACAAAGGAGACGACCAATGACCGAACTTGAAGAAGCCCTAGATGCCTTGGAGCCAATGTTTGAAGACCCAGCCGCTGGGTTAAGCAAAGTGCAGCGAGCGTGGTGGGCCCGATGGGATACCGGTGCTGAGATTGATTCGAGCGCGTACCGTGACGTACCAGCGTACCGTGTCGCCGCCGATGCATGGCGGGCAGTTAACGGAAAGGCTGCTAGCAAATCCCGCGAGAAATTCTTGGCACTGAAACGAGCGCAGCAGGATTTCTACCGGGCGTGTGCCGCCGAGCACGCGGGCCGATACAGCGCCAACCAATCCACCGTTGATGCCGCCGTGCTGCTGGTGATTGACGCCGAAGGCGGAGTGCTGCCACGTGCCGCGCTGCTGGATGCCGGGGTGCCTGCTGATGAAGTGGCCCGGATTAGCGGCAAGACCGGTGCCCGCCGCAAGGTGAGGAAGGCACTGCAGAAGCATGCCGAGCACCAGAACGCAAAGCGGATGATCCAGAACGAAGGCAGGCGCGAGTACCTACGCCTAGCCACCGATACCTTGTCGGGAAGCCTTGAGGGTATTGCCGTGAATATGAAGACTCAAGCCAGACTAGCCCGCCTTGAGCAGAGTGAAGCAGACCACGCCCGTCGGATTGCCGAACTGGAGGCGCGGTTGGCCGCTGTGGAAGTGCGCCACGCTGTAGAAGATGCCGGTGTAGACCCACGACTCGAAGCCCTGCGGCTACACACTGCCGGATTAGGCTACAAGGCAATTGCTAGTCGCCTCGGTCGCAGTCAATCTACCGTCCGTAACTGGATCAAAGCAGCATGATGATCCGAGGGTGTCAGGCTTGGCACCCTTTGGCACCCCTGAAATTGGCCAATACTCTAAAGATACATAGTATCTAATTACAGCCTGCCCGGAGCCAGCATGACTACCATCACCCTGCCAGACGGTACCTTCATCATCGACGACTCCGAGCTGAATCCGGACTTCGAAGCCCGGCGCATGGCGCACGAAGGCAGCACCCCAATCGAGATAGCCGAAGCCTTGGAGGTGCCGCTGGAGGATGTTCATCGCTGGCTTGAAGTCCCGTATGAAACGCCTGAGGCGTACTGGCTGCGCCGATACAATGACGGCGCCCACCTCGACGACGAAGACGAATAACGCCGGTCCACTCGGCTGATTTCCCCGCCATAGGCTGGTTGGTCCCCGCCTGTGGCCGCTGGTGACGTTGTACTCCTTCGACGGGCACCAGCACCTATTCCGCGACAGCCGTCCGGCTGACCGCATAAATAGAACCCAGCACGACGACAGCCCACCACCCGGTGCCCGGCTGCGCTCGCCCGTGCCTGCGGTTCGCCCATCCAAAGGAGACCGCATGAACTACTTCACTATCCATAGAGCATCGAACCTTGTGCATTCCGTGGTCGCATCCAGCAGTACGCCCAGCGACACCGGCAAGGTTCGATTCATCCCAGCGAGCACCAAAGCGCTGAGCGCGTACTACAACTGGCGTGAGAAGAACCCCGGCCTCTGCCCGGACATAGGCGAGATCGCTGCCCGTAGTGCGGCAGTCCTCGACTACATCACCGGCTCCCGTAAAGCCCAGTCGAAGCCTCGCACCGATAACCTGAACCAGCGCTACCGAGAGCCAACCCCGGCACAGGTCATCGACCGAGACGCCGCAATCTCCGCCTTCATCACCGAGCACCCTGACGCGGGCGTGCACAGCCTGCACGAGCAGTTCCAATGCGGCACCACCGCTGCCAGGGCGTACCTCGACCGGCCTCACAGCGCCCTGTAATGGCCCATCCAAGCGCTTAAAAGTAGTGGATGAGGCAAGGGTGCCAGTCACTACTTTCACACCTCTACAGCCCGCGTATTCCGTGGGTCTAAACCTCGATTTCGGCGTAGTCCGAGACCTATCCAGAATCAGAACAGGAGGCCCAACCATGGCCAAGAAAACCAGCTTTACCTATCAGGACCGCCAGCGCCTGGAGTTTTTGACCTCGCATCTGCGCAGCGGCGCCCGCCCATCTGTGAAGGCGCGGTACGAACAAGAGATTGCGCAACTGCTTGAAGGCAAAGAGCTGACCCGTGGCGACATTGCGCTGGCTGCTTACTACTTCAGGAACTCCGGCATCGATGCTGACGCGCAGGCGACAGGTCAAGAGTTCGCTGACCTGTACCGCGCCACACCCGCCGAGTAATCCCGAACCGCTTAAAGGAGAACGACCATGACTGATTCCACCCCATCCGCTGCACACCTCGCCGTACTGGCGAACCTATCCGATGCTGACTTGCTGGCACCACTGGCCCTTGATGAGTCGGGCCTGGATGAAACTCCAGCGCTACCGATCACCGCCCCCCTGGCGCCGACCGTTGTTCTGCCCGATCTGGACACGCTGCTGGCGCAGGCCGACAGCATCGCCGGGATTGATAGCACTGCCGCCCTGCCTGCTCGCCAGTACCGTGTGGGCGGTGTGCCTGCCGACGAGTCTGTATCCGGTCTGCTGCGCAGCAACGGCGGGCGATTGAGCAGAGCCTTGTATGACGCCGTGGGCGAACACATCAAGACCGCCGATGACCTGCGCTATGCCCTGCGGGTGTTTGCCGCCCATGCCGTAGATAGCTTGATTGGCAACCGTTTCCGCAACCTGATGACCCAAGAGCGCCTTGCAGCTGAGGAAGCACACACCGAATGGCAGGGCAACGTGCTGACCGCTGTACAGGGTGAAGTGGCAGCAATCCAGGCTGCGGGCCAACTGACCGGCGAGGAGTTCAAGTTCTTGCTGGAGCTGGTGGACTCGAACCGCTGCGGGATGGCGCAGAACCTCGCCGGGGATAAGGTGGATGTGTCCGCGCTGGCCAAAGGCCGTGGCACCGATTGGCGTGCCTTGGCTGATGCTTGGGCTAGTGCCTGCCGCACCCGTGGCGCTGTGACATTCGAGGCTGGGAAGAACGCAGCGGGCTGGTGCAGCTACAGCCTGGACGTTCAACCCGGCGAAGGCTGGGTGCTGAGCGTGTACGTCGATCAGCAATGGTTGCCGATCCAGGCATCATCGAAGGGCAAGGCCCGCGCAGCCGCTACCCGTGCCCACGTAATGCTCACTCGATCCGAAGCCGCGAAGCCAGCTCCCTATACCGGCGTGGTGTTCGCTGATGAGCTTCGGAGTGCACTGTGAGAACCGATAAGCCCGCGCTTCGGCGTGGGCAGCACCCAACTCAAGCGGACCTTGATCGGATGCGGCTCGGCTATCCCGGTTACCAAGGGCGGCTGGACAGTATGCGGCGCCTGAAGCCTGCCCGGTATGAGGCAGTGCTGACGGGCGCCCGGACCTTCACAGATGACGATTGGCGGTGCGCGGAGTGCGGCAGCAGCGAGAGATACACCCGGAACCTCGCATGCCGTGGCTGCGCTGTGCAGCGGCCTGAGCGTGTGTTCAAGCCTGTGCCTGGCGTGGGCACTGTGTACATCCCCACCGATGAAGCTGCATCGGAGAACTGGCAGCAACGCCATTTGCGGGCTCAGCGTCTGCAAGATCAAGCCGTCACCTTGTCACGCCTGGGAAGCATCGCCGTAGGCCGGTACATCCTGGTCGGCGGTCGTGTGCTCGGGGCTGGCAGCGTGGTGCTCGACACCGAGCCGTTGATGCTGGCGGTTGATGCGCTGCTGTCCGGTGATCCAGCCCAAGCCCGTGAGGTTATGGCCCCGCTGCTCCAGCAAGACCGAGACCTCGCCGTGTGCGTCCGGGCAGTGGCCCAAGCCGTATCGAATCTGAAACCGAACAAACATTGATGCTTGCCCTCTGGGCGGGCCTGGAGGAATTATGAAAGCGAAGATCACTAAGCCCGTCCTGGCAGCAATGCAGGAGGCGTTCTACCTCGACCTGGCGTCACCTTCGGGCCTGCGCTGGAAGCGCTGGAACGGCAACTACGGCACGCGCAAACGCGAACCGGGGGACATTGCAGGCGGCGCCACCAATACCGGCACTTACCTAGTATCACTGGACAGTGAGAAATACCTTGCCTCTGATGTTCTTGTGGCCCTACACCGAGCAGCCCACCGTGAGGCGCGGGCATGAGCCGGGCACGCGGCACAGCCGCGAGACCAATCGTGGACCGGAATGCGAAGCCTGCGATCAAGCCATGGCATGAGGAATACACACTCAGTGACACCTCAGCGAGTGGCCTTCGATATCTGGTGAATGGCGTCCCCAGCGTGCCAGCCGGAAGCCCGAACGAGCCAACTTGGCCGTATGACAGAAGCATGGCGCACCATTGTATCTGGCCACGGAATTACAGCGTGTACGTGCAGGTTGACTGGGAAGGTGAGGACCTGGGCGGGTTCACGAAGTGGGATATGGTCATGCAGCATGTTCCCGCCTGGACGCTGCGTGAGATCCTGCAAGAGCACGCCGAGGAGGCGCGGCTGATTGCAGCGCTGGAGCGGCACCTGGGGATTCACCCTGAATCGGAAGTGGCCTAGCGGCTGCTTCCCTTTTGGCCGAACTGGCCAGCCGCTGCCCTGGCTGTCCGGCCTGCACTGGCGACCTAAAAATATTGTGCTCAGGCGAGGGTGCCCCTCTGACTGTCAAGCCGCGCATGCCCCCGTGCCCCTGCCTGCCTGCCTGCCTGCCTGCGTGCGTGTCCGTGCGTGCGCCCGCGCTCAAATGAAGAACCGCCCGTTCTGGTCTAGGTTTAGTGATGGCGCCATGGTGGCGCTTAATGATCTAGGAGCAGGTATGGCAACGCGACACCGTAGCGCAGTAACAGGGCAGTACATCACTGAGGATAAGGCAAAGCGCAATCCTCGTGAGTCGGTGAAGGAGACGGATAAGAAGCCTACAGGAGGCGGCAAAGGCGGTAAGGGTAAGAAGTAGGCTGCGCCTCGGGCGTGCCTGCCACGCCCAACCTCAAGGCATCATCAATCGTCCGTTAAATGACACCGCTGGTCGGGTAGCGTTGCTGGTGTCATAAAACATGCTTGACGACTTTATGAGCCAATCCTACAGTGACACCACGTTACATGACACCACTGAGGATTCGCCATGAGCCGCACCTTCCTGTACGCCCGAGTGAGTACCGCAGAGCAGACGACCGATAACCAAATTCTTGAGGTACGGTCCGCTGGCTTTGCAGTAGAGCCTCAGCGCGTAATCACTGAAACCGTATCGGGTAGTACACAAGCTGCTGACCGCCCTGGCTTCAAGAAGCTGCTGGAGCGCATGGAGAGTGGCGACGTACTCATAGTCACTAAGCTGGACCGCCTGGGGCGGAACGCCATGGACGTACGCCAGACCGTCGAGAGCCTCGCACAGGCTGGTATCCGGGTGCACTGCCTCGCCCTTGGGGGCGTAGACCTCACCAGCGCAGCAGGCAAGATGACCATGCAGGTGCTGGGTGCCGTAGCTGAGTTTGAGCGCGATCTGCTCATAGAGCGCACCGCCGCAGGCCTGGAACGCGCAAAGGCTCAAGGCAAGAAGCTGGGGCGCCCCGCCGCTACCGGTACGACCGCACAAGTTCAGGCAGCAAAGGCGGAAGGCTTGAGTCAATCGGCAGCAGCAGCCTCGCTAGGTATCAGCCTCGCTACCGTGAAGCGGCATTGGAATGCGGTAGCGGGCTCGCCTGCTTGAGGCCATGACGTAAACGCCCGTGCACGCCCCACCCGACACCCGTACCACTGTGCACCGGGCGAGGCAATGCAGATGCTTGAGCGCAAAGCGTGCTGTGCAGTGATTACTGGGCTGAGTAGCCACCCCTGTGCACCGGGGTTGAGCAATACGACTCGGGGACTGACTGAGGGTAGCAGCCCGGTTTTGTTACCCCAGAGCGTTACCCCAGCAGAAATGACAAGGGCCTGCATCGCTGCAAGCCCTTGATTTATATGGTGCCGGCACCAGGAATCGAACCCGGGACCTACTGATTACAAGTCAGTTGCTCTACCATCTGAGCTATACCGGCAATGGGGCGTCATTATAACGATCGGTTGGCGCCTGTAAACCACTTCGTTGCGAATGTTCGCAAATGACCTAAGTCACCGACCTGAAAGAAGAATTTTCCTACCAGCCGCGATGGATGGTGGTGACGCTTGGCTCGGTTTTGCCCGGGTTGAAGAACAGCTTGTCGTTGTCGCAGCCGCGCTTGCGGCAGGGGCTTCCGGTGCGCAGGGGCAGGCCGTTGTCGCCGCCCAGCTGCATGCCGGGGTGGTTCCAGCCCAGGCTGCTGTTGGAGTGGGGAGCGGTGCCGCTGGCGCAGCCGGTCAGGGCCAGGGCCAGGGCGAGGGTCAGCAGGGCGAGGGGCTTGGCTTGGGTCACGATGGTCGGGTCCGTTAGTCCATTGTCGGTTCTGGCGCAACGCCAGAAGGTCGCGGGGCTGGCGGGCAGCGCGCGACGTCACTTTTTAATCATTTGGGGGGCGGATGATACACCGTTGCGGTGGTCAGGCATTAGCTTTGTGTTGCTTGTGATGGCCTATTCGCGGGCTTGCCCGCTCCCACAGGATCTCCACAAGCCTTGAAACTGTGTAGTACCTGTGGGAGCGGGCGCGCCCGCGAAAGGGCCATCAGCTGTACGAAGATTCTGAACTTTAGGGCTAACAGCTTCAGGGTTTGGTGGCTTCGGAACTATCCTACGCGCGCCGCCGAAGTATCGCTGTTGTCGGGGAAATGGCTCACGGATACCGTTTTCGGGTCGCTCTGGCGACCGGGTGTGAGAACCCTGATCGAATAAGCGCTACCCATTTATGGTGGCCGTACGCGGGCAGACTTCGGTCTGGCCGGGCTTCCTTATTCGACCGGTTTCTCACCCCGCGTACGGCTGCCACCCAAATCCGTGAGAAAGATTTCTGGCAGTCCCCTCCCCGAGTAAGGATTTATGCCATGAAGAAAATCATCATCGAACCCATCACCACCGCAGGCGTGGAAACCTTCCTCGCAGCCGGTAACCCATCCCTCAATCTGCTACGCGTCGAGCCTGGCGTCCCCGTCGATGCTGCCTATGAGCATGTCTCGATCCTGATGGGCTACATCAAGCATCTGGTGCGCGAGGGGGATATGGAGGATGACCATAAATTCCTGGGCGCCGCCGATTATCTGTGCGACATGGCCAAGGCGCTGATGAACGATATCGAGATTGCCAAGAATAAGGCGCATTGAGCCCTGATGCGGTCAGTGTGGGAGCGGCCTTGTGTCGCGATGGGCCGCAAGGCGGCCCCCGTTTTTGGCGTATTTGCAGAGATCGCTGGGGCTGCGTTGCAGCCCTTTCGCGACACAAGGCCGCTCCTACAAGGGACCGCGTAAATCAGGCCATTCTGGGTAAGGCTTTAGACGCAGTCGCCAACCACAAGAAATGTTTATGCACAAGTGGCATCGGCGCCTTGCGCGAAAGGCATGCCGGATCAGTACACCGCCGGTCTTTGCGCAAACGCCTGTTTTTACTGGCCTTGACGCGCAAGCCGGAATAAGCCAAACGCTTGAAATAGCGCTTGGATCCAACAGGTAATCACAAGCTTGTTCACAGAGTTATCCACAGGTTGTGCTGCGGCTAACGGTCGCGTTCGGCAAGGATTAGCAGGTTGCGCGGGGTGAGTGGGTAGTCGCAGAACAGGCCAAGGCGCACGTTGTAGCCTTGTTCTTCGAGGAACAGGGCCCGATCGAGTACCAGCCACAGCTCCAGCGGCCGGCGGAACAGGTTGCGCACGCGCTCCAGGTTGCGGACCTCGGCCAGGCGCTGCCAGCCTGCGGCTTCCAGGGCTGCCCAGTCCGGGTTGCCAGTCAGCTGCAATTGCTTGAGTTCGGCCAGGTCGCGGCAGTACTGCTCGAAGGGCTTCTCCAGCCAGGCCACGGGTAGCGACGGTGTCGGCAGGTACTCGTCGGTCTGGCGCTGCTGGCGTTGCAGCAGGTCGAAGCCCAGGCGCCGGGCCATCGAGGTGTCGCGCTGGCGTCGTACGCGGGCGCCGGCGGTAACGGTTTCGCTCAAGGGCAGGCCCAGGTCGTCCAGTGACAGCCGCAGGCTGGAGGCTTGGGCGGCTGTGGATAACGCCTGGTACTGATGCGCCGCGATGCGGTTGTAGCAGCAGGGGGCCACGGCCAGTTGCCGGCAACCTTGCTGGCTGGCCAGTTGCATCAGGCGCACATGCAGGTCGCCACAGGCGTGCAGGGCGACCACGCTTTTGTCGCCAGCCAGGTGGCGGGCGCTGTCGTTGGCCATCACATCCTGGTGTACATGCTGCGCCGGCAAGTGGTGGTGCACGCTCAGGGCCTGGCCGGCGGCGACCAGTTCGGCGTCGTATTCCAGGCAGGTCAGGTGTTGGTCGGGTTGCAGCAGGCGGCGGCCCAGGTGGCCTTTGCCGGAGCACCAGTCCAGCCAGTGACGGGGCTGTTCGCGGAAGGCCAGGTGGCTGGCGAAGGCTTCGATCTGCTGCCATTTGCGGCCGGGGACGGCTACGTCGAGGCGATGCGCGGCGGGGGGCAGGTCGGTTTCCGGGAGGTTGCCGAGTGCCGAAAGCTGTCGGGCTTGCTGGGCCAGTTGCGGGAACGGGGCGGGCAACGGGGCAGCGGTGGTGTCGGTTTCGGCGTCTGCCAGGGAGCATTGGCGCAGATGGGCGGCAAGCTCGGGGTAGGCGGTTTCCCAGGCCAGCTGCAGGCTGGTGAAGGGGCGGGGTTTCCACAGCTGCTGGTGCTCGATCAGGAACTGGTCGAGGGCCTGGAAGCGGGTGCTTAGGTGGGGGCTGTGGAGGTGGTTGGGCATGGGATGTGTGTTGGTTTTCAGGGCCTCTTCGCGGGTGAACCCGCTCCCACAGGTATAGTGCACAGCTTGAGGGCTGTGGGGACTCTGTGGGAGCGGGTTTACCCGCGAAGAAAGCTAAGTGGTCTCAGCGGCCCTGGCAGGCATCCACGCGCAACCAGCGCTCCAGCAGCTTGAAGCCCTGCACCAGCACGAACGAGATCACCAGGTAGAACACCCCGGCGGCAAAGAAGATCTCTACCGGCAGGTAGGTGCGGGCGATGATGGTACGGGCCATGCCGGTCAGTTCCAGCAGGGTCACGGTACTGGCCAGGGCGCTGGCCTTGAGCATCAGGATCACTTCGTTGCTGTACGCCGGCAGGCCGATGCGCGCGGCGCGTGGCAGCATGATGTAGAACAGCGTCTTGCCCCGCGACATGCCCAGCGCCCGCGCCGCCTCGATCTCACCCTTGGGGATCGACTGCAACGCGCCGCGCAGGATCTCGGCGATGTAGGCAGCAGTGTGCAGGGTCATGGTCAGCACGGTGCACCAGAACGGGTCGCGCAGGTACGGCCACAGCGAACTCGAACGCACCAGGTCGAACTGCGCCAGGCCGTAGTAGACCAGGAACAGCTGCACCAGCAGCGGCGTGCCACGGAAGAAGAAGATGTAGCTGAACGGCACCGCGCGCACATACCAGTGGCGCGAGGAGCGGGCGATGCCCAGCGGGATGGCCAGGATCAACCCGGCAACCACCGCGATGGCTACCAGCTCCAGGGTCAGGGTCGCACCCTGGGCCAGGCGTGGCAGCCATTTGATGATGACTTCCCAATTCATTATTCAGCCCTCGCAAAGCCGCGAGCGGCGCGTTTTTCCATGAAGTGCATGCCGGTCATGGCAATGATGGTCAGGCTCAGGTAGATGCAGGCCGCAACCATGTAGAAGGTGAACGGCTCTTTGGTCACGGTCACGCCGATTTGTGCGTGGCGCATGATTTCTTCCAGGCCGATCACCGACACCAGGGCGGTGTCCTTCATCAGGATCATGAACAGGTTGCCAAGGCCGGGCAGGGCGATGCGCCACATCTGCGGCAGGATGATGCGCGACAGGATGCGGCCTTTGGACAGGCCAAGCGCCAGGCCGGCTTCACGGTGGCCCTTGGGGATCGCCAGGATGGCGCCACGGAACACTTCGGTGGCGTAGGCGCCGAAGCACAGGCCCAGGGCGATCACGCCCGCAGCGAAGGCGCTGAGCTCCAGGCCCGGCATGTTCAGGGCTTCACCGAGGGCGTTCATCAAGCCGACGGTGCCGAAATAGATAAGCAGTACCCACAGCAGTTCGGGCACGCCGCGAACCAGGGTCGAATAGAAGCCACCAAGCCATTGCAGTGGCTTGATCGAGGAAGTCTTGGCCAGGGCGCCGAGCAGGCCCAGGACCAGGCCCAGCAGCAAGGCGCAAAGCGCCAGTTTTACGGTCATCAGGGTGCCGGCCATCATGGCCGGACCGAATCCGTGCAGGTCGATATTCATGGGCAGGTCATTCTAGGGACTGGCGCGCCGCAAGGGCGCGCCGGTCGGGGCGGATCATTCGATGCTGAACGGGAAGTACTTGTCGTTGATCTTCTTGTACGTGCCGTCGGCCTTGATTTCTGCCAGGGCCTTGTTCAGGTCGTCGCGCAGCTTGGTGTCACCCTTGCGCACGGCAATGCCGATCTTGTCGCTGTCCATCACCGGCTCGCCCTTGAACTCGAAGTTCGAGCCGTCTTTGCTCTTCAGCCACTCGTACTGCACGTACTTGTCGGCCAGGATGCCGTCGATGCGGCCGGAAACCAGGTCGAGGTAGGCGTTTTCCTGGGTGTCGTAGAGTTTGACCTCGACATCCGGGTAGTTGTCTTCAAGGTAGGTGCCAGCCAAGGTTGCGCGCTGGGTGCCAATGACCTTGCCCTTCAGCGAAGGTTTGTCAGTCTTGAAGTCGACGTTTTTCGGCGCGATGAACTGCAGCTTGTTGGAGTAGTACGGCTCGGTGAAGTCCACGGCCTGCTTGCGCTCGTCGGTGATCGACAGCGACGACACCAGGAAGTCGAACTTCTTGGCGTTCAGGGCCGGGATGATGCCGTCCCAGTCGGAGGTGACGACCGAGCACTCGACTTTCATCTTGGCGCACAGGGCGTCGCCGATGTCTTTGTCGAAGCCGACCACGTTACCGCTGGCATCCTTGTTGTTGAACGGTGGGTAGGCGGCTTCGATACCCATGCGCAGTTTTTCTGCGGCCAGGGCGTTGGCCGACATCACCAGCGTGGCAGCAGCTGCCAGGAGGAACTTCTTGTAAGTTTGCATGTATTGCTCCGTTAGCGGTGGCTGGACATGAATTGCTTGCAACGCGCCGAGGTCGGGTTCTCGAAGACCTGCTGCGGCGATCCCTGCTCTTCGACCAGGCCCTGGTGCAGGAAGACGACTTCACTGGACACATGGCGGGCAAAGTTCATCTCGTGCGTCACCAGCAGCATGGTACGGCCTTCTTCGGCCAATGCGCGGATAACGTTTAGCACTTCCTGGACCATTTCCGGATCGAGCGCCGAAGTTGGCTCGTCGAACAGGATGACCTTGGGCTTCATGGCCAGGGTACGGGCAATGGCGGCGCGCTGTTGCTGGCCACCGGAAAGCTGGGCGGGGTAGCTGTGGCGCTTGTCGTAGATGCCCACCTTGTTCAGCAGGGCTTCGGCGGCTTCGATGGCCTCGGCCTTGCTCTGGCCGAGCACGCGGCGCGGCGCCTCGATGATGTTGTCGAGGATCGACATGTGCGGCCACAGGTTGAAGTTCTGGAAGACGAAGCCGATCTCGCTGCGCAGGCGGTTGATCTGGCGGTTGTCGGCGGCGACCAGGTCGCCGTTCTTGGCGGCCTTGAGCTTGAGGGCTTCACCGGCAACCAGGATTTCGCCCTGGTGCGGGTTTTCGAGCAGGTTGATGCAGCGCAGCAGGGTGGACTTGCCGGAGCCGGACGACCCCAGGATGGAGATCACGTCACCGTCGCGTGCGGTCAGCGAAATGCCCTTGAGAATTTCCTGCTCGCCGTAGCGTTTGTGCAGATTGCGGATTTCCAGCGCGGGCGTGGCCTGAGCCATGTGCGGTCCTCATGTGTACGGGTGCGTTCCCAGCTGTTGGCGGCCTTCCTGGCGTGCGCCAAGCTAGCATAGCGGCATTATCACGGCCAACAGGGTCGCTGGGGACTCGGGGCGCTGGTGGGGCGGTTTGTCGCATCGTTGCAGCGCAACGTCGCGCGGATGTCCGCGAAGGTGTCGCCCAGCACCAGAGCCTTGATGAAAAAAGGCGCGATGGTGCCAGCTTTGGCCCGCTCTTGGAAGCGGTTTTAGACCATTCGCGGGTAAACCCGCTCCTGCAGGTTAGACGATCCCTGTAGGAGCGGGTTTACCCGCGAAGGCCCCAAGGAGGTCTCGAGGTTGTACCTTGAGGTTGCACTTTTTTGCATTGCAGCGGTGCACAGGTGTTACCGGGGAGCACCTTTGGTGCGTTTGTAAGTGGGTATTTCAGTAATCCGATGATTTGGCGGCCTTTCGGTCAGTCGTTGGCCGAAAGCCCTCCAAACCGCATGCTAAAAGGCCCGCCGACTTTTCTGACGAATGCATTCAGCACATGGCGCGCTTATTGCCAGTAGGAAACCGCCGATTGCAGCGACGCCCAGGTCAACCCCAGGCGCGCTCCGTAACCGCAGTCGGAGTGGTCCACTCCTTACAAAGGTAGTTTTAATGAGCGGTAACAATTCCAATGACCTCGCTCAGGGGCTCAAACAACGGCATGTGACCATGCTGTCCATCGCTGGCGTCATCGGTGCCGGCCTGTTCGTTGGCTCCGGCCACGCCATCGCTGCTGCCGGCCCAGCCGTGCTGCTGGCTTACGCTGCCGCCGGTACGCTGGTCGTGCTGGTGATGCGCATGTTGGGTGAAATGGCTGTCGCCTCGCCTGACACCGGTTCGTTCTCTACATATGCCGACCGCGCCATCGGGCGCTGGGCCGGTTTCACCATTGGCTGGCTGTACTGGTGGTTCTGGGTGCTGGTAATTCCGCTGGAGGCCAACGCCGCCGCGGCCATCCTGCATGCCTGGTTCCCTGCGGTCGACCTGTGGGCGTTCTCCCTGGTCATCACCCTGGCGCTGACCCTGACCAACCTGTGCAGCGTGAAGAACTACGGCGAGTTCGAGTTCTGGTTCGCCCTGCTCAAGGTGCTGGCGATCATCGGCTTCATCGCTGTGGGTTGTGCTGCCATGTTCGGCTTTGTGCCGAGCAGCCAGGTAAGCGGTGCCAGCCACCTGTTCGACACCCAGGGCTTCATGCCTAACGGCCTGGGCGCGGTGCTGGCAGCCATGCTGACCACCATGTTCTCGTTCATGGGTACCGAAATCGTTACCATCGCCGCTGCCGAGTCGAAGGACCCGGGCAAGCAGATCAGCCGCGCCACCAACTCGGTGATCTGGCGTATCTGCCTGTTCTACCTGGTGTCGATCTTCCTGGTCGTGGCCCTGGTACCGTGGAACGACCCGGCCCTGGCCGAGACCGGTTCCTACCAGACCGTGCTGAGCCGCATCGGCGTGCCGAATGCCAAGCTGATCGTCGACATCGTCGTGCTGATTGCCGTGACCAGCTGCCTGAACTCGGCGCTGTACACCTCGTCGCGCATGCTGTTCTCGCTGAGCAAGCGTGGTGACGCCCCGGCCATTGCCCAGCGCACCACCAAGTCGGCTACCCCGCATGTGGCGGTTCTGCTGTCCACTGCAGCGGCCTTCCTCTGTGTGTTCGCCAACTTCGTGGCCCCGGCCCAGGTGTTCGAGTTCCTGCTGGCCAGCTCTGGTGCCATTGCGCTGCTGGTGTACCTGGTGATTGCCGTGTCGCAGCTGCGCATGCGTGCCCAGCG
The DNA here is from genome assembly GCF_002112825.1 of Pseudomonas sp. B5(2017). Classification (NCBI taxonomy): domain Bacteria; kingdom Pseudomonadati; phylum Pseudomonadota; class Gammaproteobacteria; order Pseudomonadales; family Pseudomonadaceae; genus Pseudomonas; species Pseudomonas sp. B5(2017). Next base: position 187,201 of record NZ_NEIR01000005.1, on the reverse strand, counting down.
TGAGGCCCGCGGCGAGAAGATCACCTTCAAGATGTGGCTGTTCCCGGGCCTGACCTGGGCGACCATTGCCTTCATCATTGCCATCCTGGTGGTAATGGCGCTGCGTGAGGACCACCGCGCCGAAATCATCGCGACCGCATTGCTGAGCATTGGTGTGGTGGCGGCTGGCTTGCTGGTGCACCGCAAGCGTGAAGCTGCCGGGCGGGTGGCGCTGGACAACTGATCCGCGCTGGCTGAAATGAAAAGGCCGCGTCCTGTGAAGGGCGCGGCCTTTTTTGTTGCCTGTTCCGGCCCTTTCGCGGGCTTGCCCGCTCCCACAGGGACGGCATTGCCTTCGGGCCTGTGGTGTTCATGTGGGAGCCGGCTTGCCGGCGATAGGGCCCGGGCAGGTTATCCAGCCCTGTCAGCCAAACTGCTGCTGTTGCTGCTTGGCAACCAGCTCCGAAGCCGCCACATAGGCTGCCTGGAACTCATCGCTCTCCAGCCAGGCCATGGTGGCCTCTTCGTCGGCCCCGTCCAGCCATTTGCGGTAGGCATTGAACACCAGCACGATGTAGTCGGTGGCGTGTTCTTCCTTGTGCCCCTTGAGCACCAGGGCCAGCAGCGGGTCTACCAGGAACACCGAAATCATCGGCACCAGGCCGCCTTCCTGGGCTTCCTTCATTTTCTTGAACAGCGGGTCGTAGCTGCCCGATTCCATGGCCTTGTTGTACACCTGCTCGATGCTGGCGCTGTCGCCAGCGCTGGCCTTGACTGCCTGGCCGCTGCGTACCATGCGGTTCTGCTTGGCCTTGCTGGCGGCGCGCTTGGCGCGTTTCTGTTGCTTGGTGGGGGTGGCCATGGGGTGAATCCTTGGTGGGGCGGAAATTGCGCGTATTGAAGCGCAGCAGGCACGCCGATTCAACTGGCCTGCGGCTCTGCCTCATCTTCCTCGAAACCTCGCGATGCGCGCCCGACCAGCAGCGCATCCGGGGCATGCGCCACGCTGTGGTCCTTGCCCGGGTAATCCAGCGAATGCAGGAAGTGCCGGATGCAGTTGATCCGCGCACGCTTCTTGTCATCGGACTTGATCACCGTCCACGGTGCATCGGCCGTGTCGGTATGGAAGAACATCGCCTCCTTGGCTGCGGTGTAGTCCTCCCACTTGTCCAGCGACTTGATGTCGATGGGCGACAGCTTCCAGTGCTTGAGCGGGTCGTCCCGGCGCGAGATGAAGCGGCGCAGCTGCTCTTCGCGGTTCACCGAGAACCAGTACTTGAACAGCAGGATGCCGCTGTTGCACAGCATGCGCTCCAGCTCCGGCGCCTGGCGCATGAACTCCAGGTACTGCAGTGGCGAGCAGAAATCCATCACCTTCTCGACCCCGGCGCGGTTGTACCAGGAGCGGTCGAAGAACACCATTTCTCCCGCCGTGGGCAGATGCTGGATATAGCGCTGGAAGTACCACTGACCTTTTTCCTGCTCGGAAGGCTTCTCCAGGGCCACGATGCGGGCGCCGCGTGGGTTGAGGTGCTCCATGAAACGCTTGATGGTACCGCCCTTGCCCGCCGCATCGCGCCCTTCGAACAGAATCACCACGCGCTGGCCGGTTTCCTTTACCCAACTCTGCACCTTGAGCAACTCGATCTGCAGCGCGTGCTTGGCCTTCTCGTAGTCCTGGCGACGCAGACGGGTGCGGTATGGGTAGCTGGTCGGCAAGCGGGCCGAGGTGCTGTCTTCGTTGCTGCCCTTGGGGGCGGTGGCGACTTCCAGCGCTGCAGGCTGCTGGCTGATGCTGGTAATCGTCGGTTCCGGCTTGCGCTGGCGTGGGCGGCGCGTGCGGGCTTGGGTGGTGGCGGGCGCGCTGGGGGCGGGGAGCAGGAGGGGGGATTCTTCGCTCATGGAGGTCCTTGCGGGTCGATTCGGATGTCCATGCTCCATGCTATCGAGAGTGGGCGGCTGCCTCGTTGATGCGGGTCAATGGCTAATGGCCTGGCGCCACCTTGTCATCGGTTCCATCTGCTGTCGGCTGCAAGTGCCAAATAGGCTGCGTAGGCCTCGCACGGTGTGGGGCACTTGAATTGGAGGTTACACATGAAGCACTACTTTTATCTCAACTTCATCAGCTATGACGAAGACGGCGAGGAGGTGGGTTACCGCTCGGGAACTCTGCCTGCTGACAACTATCGGGTGACCGCGGCGGACATCAAGAAAATCGCCGATTCGGTCCCGGGCCAGACGCTGCATTTGTTGAGCGTCTCCTACTTGGGGCAGATGACGCAGAGTGAGTTTGAGGGTTAAGCGTTTTTGTAGTGCGGCCCCCCCTCGATGAGGCGGGGGCTTTCCTGGAGAACAAAAACCACAGACAACAAAAAACCCGCACTAGGCGGGTTTTTTGTTGTCGCTTCGGGTAACTTTGCAACCACCAGAAGCTTGAAGGTGGTGCCCAGAGACGGAGTCGAACCGCCGACACGAGGATTTTCAATCCTCTGCTCTACCGACTGAGCTATCTGGGCGACGAGGTGAATTAAATAGACTTTCAGACCGCTCGTCAACGACTTTTTGAAAAAATTTTAAATTAATTCCGTCGCTTACGTTCCGTGGGGTCATTCCGAGGGTGGAACGTAGCCTTCCGCCTGGGCGTATTCTTCGCCGGCGAAAAACTTGTCCATCTCGCCCTGGAGGAATTTGCGGTCCTCGGCGTTCATCATGTTCAGGCGCTTTTCGTTGATCAGCATGGTCTGGTGCTTCTGCCAGTCGGCCCAGGCTTTCTGCGAGATGTGTTCGAAGATGTCCTGGCCCTTGGCGCCGGGGTAGGGCGGGCGCTCCAGGCCTGGCAGTTCTTCTTTGTACTTGCGGCACATCACGGTGCGGGTCATCGGGCGTCTCCTGCAATCAGTTCGTCGGCCGCGCGTTTGAGCAGCTTTTTCACCGGGGCGGCGAGGCCCAGGCGCGGCGGGGTGGCGAGGTTATACCAGAGCCAGTCGGCCTCGGCCACGTGCTGGCCGACCGGGTCGACGCGCACCAGCCAGGGCTCGATCGCCAGCTGGAAGTGGCTGAAGGTATGGGTCAGGCCGTCCATGGCGCGGCTGTCAGCCAGGCGCAGGCCGTGCTGGTAGGCCAGATCGTCGAGCTGGGCGATGTCGTCCAGCTCCGGCAGGCTCCACAAACCACCCCACAGGCCGCTGGACGGGCGGCGGTAAAGCAGGATGGCGCCTTCGTGGTTGGCCAGCAGTGGCATCAGTGTGCGGCGTTGCGGCAGTGCCTTGCGCGGCTTGGGCTCGGGGTAGCGGGTTTCTTCACCGTGCAGGTGCGCTTCGCAGCCGCGCTGCAGCGGGCAGATCAGGCAGCTGGGCTTGCTGCGGGTGCACAGCGTGGCGCCCATGTCCATCATCGCCTGGGTGTAGTGGTTGGCTCGCTGCTGCGGGGTAAAGCGTTCGGCCGTGGCCCACAGCTGGTTGGCCACCTTGGGTTCGCCGGGGTAGCCGGCCTGGGCGGTGTAGCGGGCCAGCACGCGCTTGACGTTGCCGTCGAGGATCGGTGCGCGGATGCCCATGCTGATGCTGGCGATGGCGCCGGCGGTGGAGCGGCCGATGCCGGGCAGCTCGGTGAGCTGCTCGACACTGCGCGGGAATTCGCCGCCATGCTGTTCGACCACGATCTTCGCGGCCTTTTGCAGGTTGCGTGCCCGGGTGTAGTAGCCCAGGCCCGTCCACAGGTGCAGCACTTCGTCCTCCGGCGCCTCGGCCAGGGCCTGCACGGTCGGCAGGGCCTGCATGAAGCGGTCGAAGTAGTTGAGCACGGTGCTGACCTGGGTCTGCTGCAACATGATTTCCGACACCCACACCCGGTACGGGTTGATGCCCTGTTGCCAGGGCAGGTCGTGCCGGCCGTGTTCGTCATACCAATCCAGCACTGCGCTGGAGAACTGCTCGGGGCTCATCGCTTGAACAGCCCCTTGAGCGCGTCTTTCAGTTCCGGGCTCACTTTGTCTCCGAGTTTTTCATCGATCTTGTCTTGCAGGCGGTTGCCGGCCACCTTGGCGGCAACCTTGCCCAGGCCGTCCTGGTCCAGGCGGCAGGCTTTGGCGCCCAGCTCCAGCGGGCCGCGGCAGCGCAGCGGTATTTCGACACCCACATAGCGTTCGTTGACCTGGCAGGCCGGGTCCGGCATGGCGCGCTGGTCGCCTTCGACGACCACGCCAACGTTGTAGTCCATGCCCAGTACACGCAGGTCGAGGTCACCATGGCCATTGACGGTCAGGCCCGGAATGCGTGCCTTGAGGTCCGGGTTGTTGGCGACGCCATTGCGTACTACCAGGCTGCCACGCAGTTCCTGGAACGGGGTGTCCTTGCCGCGAGGCTCGCCGGTGAGCGATTTGCGGTTCAGCGTGGCGATGGCCTTGCACAGCTGCTGTTCCAGGTTGGCATTGACCAGCACGCCGTCGTTGATGACGAAGTTGGCGTTGCCGTTGAGGGTGTCGACCAGGGCCTTCTGGCTGTTGCCGGTGGCGGTCAGGTCGCTGGTCAGGGTCAGCAGGCCTTTGACCGGTGGCGTCTGTTCCTTGCCCTCGGTCTTGATGAAGTGTTCCACCGGCACCCGCTGGATGCTGGTGTTGACGCCCAGTTGCGGCACGGCAGGGCGCACGTCGACGGTGCCCTTGGCCTCGAAGGTGCCGTTGTACAGTTCACCGCGCAGGGTTTGCAGGGTCAGCAGGCCGCCCTGGCCGATAGCCTTGAGCTGGGCGTCTTCGATCGGCAGTTTGTCCAGGGTCAGCGAGCCGAAGGCCAGGTCGGCCTGCAAGTCGAGGGCGCGCAGGCGGTCGACCGGCAGCAGCTTGTCGTCGCTCCAGGCGACCTGGGTCGGGGCGTTGGGAAGCGGCGTGGTGCCAGGGCCGGCGACCGCGCTGGCTTCCTGTTGCTTGACCTCGGCCTGGCGCGCGGCGGTGGCGCCCTTGGCCTCTTCACTCTTGGCCGGCAGGTAGCGGTCGGCGTTGAAGGTGTCGCCCTTGAGCTGCAGGCGCAGGGCCTGTTTGGCGAAGTCTTCGACGGCCACGCGGCCACTGAAGGTGCTGTCGTCCAGCTTCACCGCCAGGTCTTCCAGGGCCAGGCTGTTCGGCGTGCCCTGCAGGCGGGTGACCAGTTCCAGCTTGGCGAAGGCCGCCGGGTCGTTGGTGGCCGGCAGCGGGCGGCCGATGCTGTCGAGGAAGGTGCGCAGGTCGAACTGGGCGATGGACAGGCCGCCGCTCAGCTGTGGCGCCTTGTCCAGGTCGCGCAGGTTCAGCTCGCCCAGGGCGCGCAGCTGGTTGGCCGAGACTTTCAGGCCGTTCCACGAGGCGACATTGGCGGCCAGGTCGACCAGCAACTGGCCTTGGGCGGCGAAGGTCACGGTCTTGCCGCCGGTGGGCTCACCCGAGGTTTCGCCCGACAGGCGCATGTCTTCGAAGTTGTAGCGCTTGAGCTTGCGGTCGAAGCGCAGCTCGCCGGCCAGTTCGGTGCGGGCCTTGATGTTCGGCTGGCTGGCACTGAGGAAGGCGCTGGCCTTGAGCGGAATGTTCGCCCCTTCGTGGACCGGGCCGGTGCTCAGCTGAATGCTTTCGGCGCTGTAGCTCTGGCCGGTCTTGGCATCGGTGTACTGCACGCGGGCGTTGTTCACGGTCAGGCTGTCGATGTCCAGCTTCACGGCGCGTTCGTTGCTGGCGACCGGTGCCGACGCCTGTTCGGCCGGTGCCTGGGCCGGAGCACTGGCCTGCGCATCGGCGCTGGCGCCGTTCTGTGCGGGCAGCGGCTTGCCGATGTCTTCCCAGTTGCCATGGCCCTGTTCGTCACGGGCCAGGGTCAGGTTCAGGCCCTCGACGCGCACGTCGCTCATCTGCACTTCGCGGCGCAGCAGTGGCAGCACACGTACAGAAAGCCCGAGCATCTGCAGGTCGGCGAACGGTTCCTTGGGTTTGTTCAAGGTGGCAATGCTCGCTTCGTGCAACTCCAGGCCCAGCCACGGGAACAGGCTCCAGCCAATGTCACCGTTGAGGGTCAGCTCGACGTGAGCCTTGTCACGTGCCAGCTGGCGAATCTCGTCTTTGTAGTCGTTGGGATCGAAGAGGTGGGTCAGGGCGAAGCCCAGCGCCACGATGATCAGCAGCAACCCGAGAAGCCCAAGTCCCAGGATTTTGCCGAACGCTTTCATGGGCGAGTCCTTGTAGTCCGTTTTTGAAATTCAAGCGCCAGAGTATAGCGCCGCAGTGGTTGCCCCTGCGTATTCGACTAGAGATACAGGGCATTTCCTACGCGTACAGCAGATGGTACGGCTTTCGACCTTGATTTTTCAGCCCGCGATCAAATGCGCTCCTACAGGGGAGAGCAGGTTTTCGGAAAGAGGACCGTTTCAGCCGAGCAAAAATTAACGATATCAGATTGCTTTCACGCTACTTGATGCTGCTACCCTTGCGCCGCTTTGCCTGCACCCTCCCTATAAGAAGGATCTGATTCATGAGCAGTACCGTCGCGGCGGGGACCTTGGCCAGTGCGCCAGGCTTCCTGTCGAAGGAGCGCATCATCGCCCGTCCGGGCTTCAACCGCTGGCTGGTCCCCCCGGCCGCCCTGGCCATCCACCTGTGCATCGGCATGGCCTATGGCTTCTCGGTGTTCTGGCTGCCGCTGTCGCAAGCCCTCGGCATCACCGCCCCGGTTGCCTGCGCTGCGGACATGGGCTTCATGGCCCGTATGTTCAGCGCCGAATGCGATTGGCCGATTTCCATGCTGAGCTGGATCTACACCCTGTTCTTCGTCTTCCTCGGTTGCTCGGCGGCTGTGCTGGGTGGCTGGCTGGAACACGCCGGCCCCCGCAAGGCCGGCCTGGTGTCGGCGCTGTGCTGGTGCGGCGGCATGCTGATTTCGGCGATTGGCGTGAAAACCCATCAGCTGTGGCTGATGTGGCTGGGTTCCGGCGTAATCGGTGGTATCGGCCTGGGCCTGGGCTACATCTCGCCGGTGTCGACCCTGATCAAGTGGTTCCCGGACAAGCGCGGCATGGCCACCGGCATGGCGATCATGGGCTTCGGTGGTGGGGCCATGGTCGGTGCACCGCTGGCCACCGCGCTGATGGGCCATTTCGGCAATGCGCAGGAAGTGGGCGTGTGGCAAAGTTTCGTCGTCATGGCGGCGATCTACTTCGTGTTCATGACCGCCGGTGCCCTGGCGTATCGCGTGCCGCCGACCGGCTGGAAGCCAGAAGGCTGGAGCGCCCCGGTGAAGAAAGCTGGCAACGCCATGGTCACCGACCGCCACGTGCACGTCAGCGTGGCCTGGAAGACCCCGCAGTTCGCCTTGATCTGGTTGGTGCTGTGCCTGAACGTGTCGGCGGGTATCGGCATCCTCGGCATGGCTTCGCCGTTGCTGCAGGAAGTGTTCGCCGGCAAGCTGCTGGGCAACGGGCTGAGCTTCAGCGAGCTGAACAGCGCCCAGCTGGCGCAGATTGCCGCGATCGCCGCCGGCTTCACCGGCCTGCTGAGCCTGTTCAACATCGGCGGGCGGTTCTTCTGGGCGTCGTTCTCGGACTACATTGGCCGCAAGAACACCTATTTCGCCTTCTTTGCCTTGGGCGTGGGCTTGTACAGCCTGGTGCCGAACATGGGGCACCTGGGTAACGTGGCGCTGTTCGTGGCGGCGTTCTGCATCATTCTGTCGATGTACGGTGGTGGTTTTGCCACGGTACCGGCCTACCTGGCCGACCTGTTCGGCACGCAGATGGTCGGCGCCATTCATGGCCGCCTGCTGACCGCCTGGGCGGCGGCCGGGGTGCTGGGGCCGGTGCTTATCACCTACCTGCGCGAGTACCAGTTGGCGGCCGGGGTGGAGCGTGCGGCTGCTTATGACATGACCCTTTACATCCTCGCCGGCCTGCTGGTGCTGGGCTTTGTCTGCAACATGCTGGTGCGACCAGTGGCCGACAAGCATTTCATGAGCGATGCCGAACTGGCTGCCGAGCGGGCGTTGAGCCATGACAAGGGCTCCGACGGGGCGCGCTCGCTGGAGTGGAAGGCGGCGCCGGGTAGCCTGCCGCTGGTGCTGCTGGCCTGGGCGGTGGTGGTCGTGCCGTTGGCCTGGGGCGTTTGGATTACCCTGCAGAAGACGGCTGTGCTGTTCCATTGATTGGGGGCGCTTTGCGCCCCATCGCGACACAAGGCCGCTCCTACATCTGTCCCCGTTTTCTCTGCGAACGCGGTCCCCTGTAGGAGCGGCCTTGTGTCGCGATGGGCTGCAAAGCAGCCCCAAGCCATGCGGTTGTATAGACCTGTAACGGTATCCAACCTGCGTAATTCCTCGTTCTGCCATATGTCATCCGCGTTTCAAGCCGGCGCGTTCTAGGCCTATAATGAAGCCCTTTTCGCCTAATGATTTTGCGGAGCTGGTGATGGTCGAACGTAAGGCTTCCGTCGAGCGCAATACCCTGGAAACCCAGGTCAAGTGCTCGATCAACCTCGATGGCAGTGGCAAGGCCCGATTCGATATCGGTGTGCCTTTCCTTGAACACATGCTGGACCAGATTGCCCGCCATGGGCTGATCGATCTGGATATCGAGTGCAAGGGTGACACGCATATCGACGATCACCATACCGTCGAAGACGTCGGCATCACCCTGGGCATGGCATTCGCCCAGGCCATCGGTGACAAGAAGGGCATCTTCCGCTACGGCCACGCCTATGTGCCGCTGGACGAAGCGCTGTCGCGAGTGGTCATCGACTTCTCCGGTCGCCCGGGCCTGCAGATGCACGTGCCGTACACCCGCGCCAGCGTCGGTGGCTTCGATGTCGACCTGTTTCAGGAGTTCTTCCAGGGCTTCGTCAACCACGCCCTGGTGACGCTGCACATCGACAACCTGCGTGGCCACAACACCCACCACCAGATCGAGACCGTGTTCAAGGCTTTCGGCCGCGCCCTGCGCATGGCCATTACCCTCGACGAGCGCATGGCCGGGCAGATGCCATCCACCAAAGGGTGCCTGTAAATGCAGACGGTAGCCGTAATCGACTATGGCATGGGCAACCTGCACTCGGTGGCCAAGGCGCTCGAGCATGTAGGGGCCGGTAAGGTGCTGGTCACCAGCGATGCCACGGTCATCCGCGAAGCCGACCGCGTGGTATTCCCGGGTGTGGGCGCGATTCGCGACTGCATGGCCGAGATCCGCCGCCTGGGCTTCGACAGCCTGGTGCGCGAAGTCAGCCAGGACCGCCCGTTCCTCGGCATTTGCGTGGGTATGCAGGCACTGCTCGACCACAGCGAAGAAAACGACGGTGTCGACTGCATCGGCATGTTCCCCGGCCAGGTGCGCTTCTTCGGCAAAGACCTGCAGGAAGACGGCGAGCACCTGAAGGTGCCGCACATGGGCTGGAACGAAGTCGGCCAGACCAACGACCACCCGCTGTGGCACGACATCCCCGACCGTGCGCGGTTCTACTTCGTGCACAGCTACTACATCAATGCCGGCAAGCCGGCCCAGGTGGTCGGCCGCGGCCATTACGGTGTCGATTTCGCCGCTGCGCTGGCCGATGGCTCGCGCTTTGCCGTGCAGTTCCACCCGGAGAAGAGCCATACCCATGGCCTGCAGCTGCTGCAGAACTTCGTCGCCTGGGACGGGCGCTGGTAAATGAGCAGGTCGAAGACCAAGGCCCCGGTCATCACCCTGGCCCCCGAGCAGGAGCGCGAAGCGCTGCACACGCTCAAGCGCTTCCTCGAAGACCGTTTCGAGCTGGAGCTGGGGTCGTTCGAAGTGGCCGAAGTCCTCGAGCTGTTCAGCAAAGAAATTGCACCCCTTTACTACAACAGGGCGATTGCCGATGTTCAGCTGCACCTCAAGGAGCGGTTCGAGAGCATCGAAAGCGATCTGTGGGCGCTCGAGAAGCCCTGAAAACCCAAGAACAGACAGGTTCCCAAGATGCTGATTATCCCCGCTATCGATCTGAAGGACGGTGCTTGCGTGCGCCTGCGCCAGGGCCGCATGGAAGACTCCACGGTATTTTCCGACGACCCGGTGAGCATGGCCGCCAAGTGGGTCGAGGGTGGCTGCCGCCGCCTGCACCTGGTTGACCTCAACGGCGCCTTCGAAGGCCAGCCGGTCAACGGTGAAGTGGTCACCGCCATTGCCAAGCGCTACCCGACCCTGCCGATCCAGATCGGCGGTGGCATCCGCTCGCTGGAAACCATCGAGCACTACGTCAAGGCTGGCGTCAGCTACGTGATCATCGGCACCAAGGCGGTCAAGCAGCCGGAGTTCGTCGCCGAAGCGTGCAAGGCCTTCCCGGGCAAGGTCATCGTTGGCCTGGACGCCAAGGACGGCTTCGTCGCCACCGACGGCTGGGCTGAAGTGAGCTCGGTGCAGGTCATCGACCTGGCCAAGCGTTTCGAGGCCGATGGCGTCTCGGCGATCGTCTACACCGACATCGCCAAGGACGGCATGATGCAAGGCTGCAACGTGCCGTTCACCAAGGCGCTGGCAGAAGCTACCTCGATCCCGGTGATCGCCTCGGGCGGCATCCACAACCTGGGCGACATCAAGGCCCTGCTGGACGCCAAGGCCCCGGGCATCATCGGCGCCATCACCGGCCGTGCCATCTACGAAGGCACCCTCGATGTCGCCGAGGCCCAGGCCTTCTGCGACAACTACCAAGGCTGAGGACTGAACCATGGCACTGGCCAAGCGCATCATCCCTTGCCTGGACGTGGACAACGGCCGGGTGGTCAAGGGCGTCAAGTTCGAGAACATCCGTGATGCCGGCGACCCGGTGGAAATCGCCCGTCGCTACGACGAGCAAGGTGCCGACGAAATCACCTTCCTCGACATCACCGCCAGCGTCGACGGCCGCGACACCACCCTGCATACCGTCGAGCGCATGGCCAGCCAGGTGTTCATCCCACTGACCGTGGGCGGTGGCGTGCGCACCGTGCAGGACATCCGCAATCTGCTCAATGCCGGTGCCGACAAGGTCTCGATCAACACGGCCGCGGTGTTCAACCCGGAGTTTGTCGGCGAGGCAGCGGACCGTTTCGGTTCGCAGTGCATCGTAGTCGCCATCGACGCCAAGAAGGTGTCCGGGCCGGGTGAGCAGCCGCGTTGGGAGATTTTCACCCACGGCGGGCGCAAGCCGACCGGGCTGGATGCCGTTGAATGGGCGAAGAAGATGGAAGGCCTGGGGGCCGGCGAGATCCTGCTGACCAGCATGGACCAGGACGGCATGAAGAACGGCTTCGACCTGGGTGTTACCCGTGCGATCAGTGATGCGCTGGGTATTCCGGTGATTGCCTCGGGCGGGGTGGGTAACCTGCAGCACCTGGCTGACGGCATTCTGGAAGGGCATGCCAGTGCTGTGCTGGCGGCCAGTATCTTCCACTTTGGTGAGTACACGGTGCCGGAAGCCAAGGCCTACATGGCTTCGCGCGGGATCGTCGTTCGCTGATCCATTGTCGGGAGGGCTTTGCCCTCCTTTCGCGACACAAGGCCGCTCCTACAGGGATACGCGTTCCCCTGTAGGAGCGGCCTTGTGTCGCGAAAGGGCCGCAACGCGGCCCCAATGGCATCAACCGTGGTTCTTGCCGAGCAGCGCGTGATACAGCTCGCTGTCGCCCAGAATCCCCACCACCTTGTCATTTTCCTGCAGCACCAGCTTGTTCCCGGTCTGGTAACGAATCTGCAGCGCATCACGCATGCCGATATCCGCATGCACCAGGGTCGGCCTGCGGCCCAGCCCTTCCACCGACTGCCCCGGCGCCCAGTTCTGCATCTCCAGCCCGTTCTGCCCCTGGCGTGCGCGCTTGATCGAGTTGCCTTCGCCCAGGTCCAGCCACGAATCGCCACCCGGGTCCAGGCACACCGAACCATTCACCCGCTTGCAGTTGTCCAGGCTGCGCATCAGGCTGCGCCCGCACAGCACGTTCAGCGGGTTGGTGTGGGCGACGAAGGTACGCACATACTCGTCGGCCGGGTTGAGCACGATCTCTTCCGGCTTGCTGTACTGGATGATCCGCCCGTCCTTCATGATGGCGATGCGGCTACCCAGCTTCAGCGCTTCGTCCAGGTCGTGGCTGACGAACACGATGGTCTTGCTCAGCTTGGCCTGCAGGCCAAGCAACTCGTCCTGCAGGCCCTGGCGGATCAGCGGGTCCAGTGCCGAGAACGGTTCGTCCATCAGCAGGATGTCGGCATCCATCGCCAGCGCCCGGGCCAGGCCCACGCGCTGCTGCATGCCGCCAGACAGTTCGTCCGGCTTCTTGTTGCGCCACTGGGTCAGGCCCACCAGCTCGAGCTTCTCGTCGACCAGCTTGCGCCGTTCCTTCTCGGGGCGGCCCTGCATTTCCAGGCCAAAGCTGATGTTCTCGCGCACCGTCAGCCAGGGCATCAGGGCGAATTTCTGGAACACCATGGCAATGCGCTTGGTGCGCATCATCTTCAGCTCGGCGGGGGTGCAGTGGGCAATGTCGATGTGCTTGCCTTCGTGCTCGACGAACAGCTTGCCGCGGCTGACGGTGTTCAGGCCGTTGATGCAGCGCAGCAAGCTCGACTTGCCAGAACCGGACAGGCCCATCAGCACGCAGATCTCGCCCTTCTGGATATCCAGGTTGGCTTTTTCGACACCCACCACCAGGCCGGTCTGCTTGAGGATCTGCTCGCGGGTCTGGCCCTGGTCGAGCAGGGCCAGCGCTTCGCGCGGCTTGTTGGAGAAGATGACGTCGACGTCTTCGAAACGAATGATGCTCATGCTTCACCCCTTACCGGCAGGTCCGGTTGCTTGCAGATACGGTCGAGCATGATCGCCAGCAGCACGATCGCCAGGCCCGCTTCGAAGCCCAGGGAAATATCGGCGGTGTTCAGTGCGTTGACCACAGGTTTGCCCAGGCCGTCAGCGCCGACCAGGGCGGCAATCACCACCATCGACAGCGACAGCATGATGCACTGGGTAACGCCGGCGGCGATGCTTGGCATCGCGTGCGGCAGTTCGATACGGGTGAGCAGCTGGCGCCGCGAGCAGCCAAAGGCCTTGCCGGCGTCCATCAGCTCCTGCGGGACGTCGCAGATGCCCAGATAGGTGAGACGGATCGGCGCGGCGATGGCGAACACCACCGTCGAGATCAGCCCCGGCACCACACCCAGGCCGAACAGGGTCAGGGTGGGGATCAGGTAGACGAAGGTAGGTACCGTCTGCATCAGGTCGAGTACCGGGCGCATGGCGGTATAGAACATCGGTTTGTGCGCGGCGACGATGCCCAGTGGCACGCCGATGGCCACGCAAACCACTGTGGCGAAGGTGACCTGCGCCAGGGTTTCCATGGTTTCCTGCCAGTAACCCAGGTTGAGGATCAGCAGGAACGACAGGGCAACGAATGCGGTCAGCGCCCACTTGCGCTGGATGAAATGCGCCAGGGCGGCGAACAGAGCGATGAGCACGAACGGATTGAAGAAAGTCAGGGCACTGGTGACGCCATGGATCATGAACTCCAGGCCTTGCGCGATGGCGTCGAAGTAATTCGCGCCGTTCTGGGTCAGCCACTCGACGAACGACGCGATGTACTGGCCCAGGGGTATTTTCTGATCGATAAGCATGATAGCGAGCTTCCACCTGCATAGATTGAAATCAACCCGGGGCAGGCACGGGCCTGCCCCGAGGTAGCGCTATTGCGTATTTCGTTACTGCGTCAGCTTGGCCTTGGCCGCCTCAAGGCCGGGTTTGCCATCCACGGTGGTTACGCCGGCCAGCCAGGCATCCAGTTTGCCAGGGTTGTCCTTGAGCCACTTCTTGGCCGCCGCCTCGGGTTTCATCTTGTCGTCCAGGACATAGCCCATCATGGTGCTTTCATCCTTGAGCTCGAACGACAGGTTCTTCAACAGCTGGCCAACGTTGCTGCATTCCTGCACATAGCCCTTGCGGGTGTTGGTCAATACGGTCGCCTTGCCGAAGTCGGGGCCGAAGAACTCGTCCCCGCCGGTCAGGTACTGCATCTTGAAGCGGGTGTTCATCGGGTGCGGTTCCCAGCCGAGGAACACCAGCGCATCGCCGCGTTTCTGCGCGCGGTCGACCTGCGACAGCATGCCGGCCTCGCTGGACTGGACGATCTTGAAGCCGGCGTCCTTCAGGCCGAAGGCGTTCTTGTCGATCATGCTCTGGATGGTGCGGTTGCCATCGTTGCCGGGCTCGATGCCGTAGATCTTGCTGTCGAGTTCTTTCTTGAACTTGGGAATGTCGCTGAAATCCTTCAGGCCCTTGTCATACAGCGCCTGGGGCACGGCCAGGGTGTACTTGGCGTTTTCCAGGTTGGCGCGCACTGTTTCTACAGTACCGGCGTCGCGGTACTGCTTGATGTCGTTCTCCATGGTCGGCATCCAGTTGCCGAGAAACACGTCCAGGTCCTTGCCGGTGGCCAGCGACTTGTAGGTCACCGGTACCGAGATCATGGTGGTGTGGGTCTTGTAACCCAGTGCTTCGAGCACAACGCTGGCGGTCGCGGTGGTTACCGTGATGTCGGTCCAGCCGACATCCGAGAACCGTACCGTCTGACATTGCTCGGGTTCGGCGGCCTGGGCCAGCAAAGGCGCGGACAGCAACGCAACCAGCAACAGCGAGGGTGAACCTTTCATGGATGGACTCCTGTGATTTTGTCTTCGGGTTCGCGTGGGTCGCCGGGCTTTCTCAGGGTCCGGTCGACCAGGCCTGCAGAGGGCAGGATGCGTGGCCGTGCTTTACGAGTCGCTTTCGATAATCCTCCAGCGCTGGGCAATCGCCTACTGGTGGGGTCGTAACCAGTACGGAACGGGTCGTATCCAGTATGGGCGATGTCGCTTATGGATTTTTCCACCCCCTCAGCCGCATTTTTACGTCACCAGGCCGCCGGAAAGCGGCGTGGCGAGGGCAGCTCCCCGGTAAAAAACAGCGCGGCGCTGCTGGACAAAAGTACGTCGGTTGCAGACGGCGAGGGGGTTGGTAAAAGCCCGATGATGCTTGCATTCAAGGCGGCCCGCTGCTTCAGCCTAGCAGCTGCCCCGCCCTGCGCATGGCGCGCAGAGACAAGCCCAGCAAGAGGTGATTCGACAATGGCCATCAGCGTGTTCGACCTGTTCAAGATCGGTGTCGGGCCCTCCAGCTCCCACACCGTCGGCCCCATGCGTGCTGGCGCCCTGTTCGTTCAGGGCCTGCGCGAACGCGGCGAGCTGGAACGTGTGAAGCGGATCGAAGTGCGCCTGTATGGCTCGCTGTCGGCCACGGGTGTGGGGCATGGCACCGACAATGCCACCATCATGGGCCTGATGGGTGAATGGCCTGACGCCATCGACCCGACCCAGATCGCACCGCGTATCGCCGACTTGCGCGAAACCAACACCTTGCAGCTGGACAGCCGCCTGCCCATCGAATTCGTCTGGGCCCGAGACATGCTGCTGCTGGACGAGAACCTGCCGTACCACCCCAACGCGATGACCCTGATTGCCGAAGGCGAGCAGGGCGAGCTGCACCGCGACACCTACTACTCGGTCGGTGGCGGCTTCGTGGTCGATGCCGCCCAGGCCGCCAGCGGTGTGCTGGATGCTGACCAGACGGTGCTGCCGTACGACTTCAACAGCGCCGCCGAACTGCTGCGCCTGTGCAAGCAAAACGACCTCAGCGTGTCGCAATTGATGATGGCCAACGAGAAGGTCTGGCGCAGCGAGGAAGAGATCCGCGCCGGCCTGCACAAGCTCTGGGAAGCCATGCAGGAATGCGTCAACAACGGCCTGAAGTACGAAGGCACGCTGCCCGGCGGGTTGAACGTGCGCCGCCGCGCCGCAAAGCTGCACCGCAGCCTGCAGGAAATCGGCAAGCCCAACGTGATCGGCTCGACCATGAGCGCCATGGAGTGGGTCAACCTGTTCGCCCTGGCGGTCAACGAAGAGAACGCCGCCGGCGGGCGCATGGTTACGGCGCCGACCAACGGTGCGGCGGGCATCATCCCGGCAGTGTTGCACTATTACATGCGCTTCAGCGATGCGGTGGACGAGTCCAGCGTGGTCGATTTCTTCCTCGGTGCTGCCGCGGTGGGCATCCTGTGCAAGAAGAACGCGTCGATCTCCGGTGCCGAAGTGGGTTGCCAGGGTGAAGTCGGTTCGGCTTGCGCCATGGCTGCGGCGGGCCTTGCCGAAGTGCTGGGTGCGACCCCGCCACAGGTGGAGAATGCTGCCGAGATCGCCCTGGAGCACAACCTGGGCCTGACCTGCGACCCGGTCGGCGGATTGGTGCAGGTGCCGTGCATCGAGCGCAACGCGATTGCCGCGGTAAAGGCCATCAACGCGGTGCAGATGGCCCTGCGGGGTGATGGCGAGCACTTCATTTCCCTCGACCAGGTGATCCGCACCATGCGCGATACCGGGGCCGACATGCACGACAAGTACAAAGAGACCTCGCGCGGTGGTTTGGCAGTCAGCGCGATCGAGTGCTGATAGCTTGATCTGACCTCAAGGGCCCCTTCGCGGGCACGCCCGCTCCCACAGGAACTGTGCAATCCCTGTGGGAGCGGGCGTGCCCGCGAAGGGGCCCTTGAGATTGAAACAGGTGCAGTACGCAAGCCAATGCCCCTTTATGGTGCAGTACGACGCATACCGATCGTCGGGTGTCGTTATCAGTGTGGGCGTTGTCGGTGACACTCATGAGTGTCGTTTCTGGGCATCCTACACTGCGCATGTCACCAAATTGCTCAGCCGTTACACGCACAGCGCCTAGCACGCCAGTTCCACGAAGATTGGCCAACTCGATCAAAGCACCTGATTTGCCTGACAAAGGCGTCGTTTTCAGGTTTTTTTGGATAGCCGTTCAATTTCAGGCACGGCGTTTGCGTTGAGATTGGCACCAAGGCCCCTGCACATGAACCGGGGCCATACATAACAAGAAATCAGTGCTCGCCTGAGGCACACCCTGCATTTGTGTGAGGAGAAATCGCGATGACGTCGTACACCTCCGGGAACCCAACCCAGAACCGCACAGCCCCCCAGTCCATCGGGTTTCTCCTACTGGACAATTTCACCCTCATTTCCCTGGCATCGGCCGTCGAGCCGCTGCGCATGGCCAACCAGCTGTCCGGCCGCGAGCTGTACCGCTGGCACACCCTCACCGCCGATGGTGGACAGGTGTGGGCCAGCGATGGCTTGCAGATAACCCCTGACGCCGCCATGCACAGTGCGCCCCCCATCGATACCGTGATTGTCTGTGGCGGCGTGGGCATCCAGCGCAGCGTTACCCGCGAGCATGTCACCTGGTTGCAAACCCAGGCCCGTCAGTCGCGCCGTCTGGGCGCGGTATGTACCGGTAGCTGGGCCTTGGCCTGTGCCGGGCTGCTGGATGGTTTCGATTGCAGCGTGCACTGGGAATGCCTGGCGGCCATGCAGGAGGCCTACCCGCGGGTCAACATGAGCACCCGCCTGTTCACCCTCGACCGTAACCGCTTCACCAGCTCCGGCGGCACTGCGCCGCTGGACATGATGCTGCACCTGATCAGCCGCGACCACGGCCGTGAACTGTCGGCTGCGATTTCCGAAATGTTCGTCTACGAGCGCATCCGCAACGAGCAGGATCACCAGCGCGTGCCGCTCAAGCACATGCTTGGCACCAACCAGCCGAAGCTGCAGGAAATCGTCGCGCTGATGGAGGCCAACCTCGAAGAGCCGATCGACCTGGATGAACTGGCGGTATACGTGTCGGTATCGCGCCGGCAGCTCGAGCGCCTGTTCCAGAAGTACCTGCACTGTTCGCCGTCGCGTTACTACCTGAAGCTGCGCCTGATCCGCGCCCGGCAGCTGCTGAAGCAGACGCCGATGTCGATCATCGAAGTGGCGTCGGTGTGCGGCTTCGTGTCTACCCCGCACTTCTCCAAGTGCTACCGCGAATACTTCGGCATTCCACCGCGTGACGAGCGCGTGGGCTCCAACACCGCACAGCAGGTGGCGATGATGCCGATCCCGCAGGCCATGACCCTGTCGCCGCACAGCGGGCCGATGGCGGCCCTGAGCCAGGCGCGCAACGAGTCGACCTTTGCCAGTGTAAGGCTCTGAAACGGAGCCGGCCTCTTCGCGGGCTTGCCCGCTCCCACAGGAGATGCACAGTGTTTGAAATCTGTGCAATCCCTGTGGGAGCGGGCAAGCCCGCGAAGAGGCCGGTGCAGGAAAACTCTGTCAGCCGCGCTTGTTGAACTGCGCCAACGCCGGCAACAGCTGTTTGTCGATGGCCTGGCGCACCGCCGGCAGGATCGTCGCGCTACCGGTATACATCTGCTCCACCATCCCCTTCAGCGCCCGTGCATTGGGCTCGGTCAGCCCACGCACCACCGCTTCGCACGCCTGCTCGGCAGTAGCGCCGGCCGGAATCTCGAACCCGCGCGCGCGCAGGTGGCCTGCCAGATCGTCCTGGTCAATCAAATCCGCATGCATCATGGCTGTTGTCCCTTTTATCGCTAAGAGAGTGCTGCTGTGATTTACGACCGATTCTGTGACGCCGGCGACATGCCCGCAACAACAGAATGGCGCCATGGCTGCTTTGGCTAAGAACAGGTCGTTCCCGGCTAAATCCACCTGCCGGGAAGTGAGCAAACTCAAGCCATCTACCGCAACGGAGGGTTTGGTCACCCTCGTTCGTGCACAGTGGATGTTGCTCGCTCTTGGCCCCGGATGCTCACGGCTTTCCGGGGTTATTTTTTGCCTGAATACATGACCTGTGGGAGCGGGCGTGCCCGCTCCCACAGGTTATGTGTTACTGCTCAGTTTGGCGTAGGCAGGGCTATCACCCGGCCGACGAACTCAGCCGAGGGCACATCCTGCTGCTCATCCACCAACCCTTGCAGCAACCCGACACTACGCTCACTGAACGGCGCCGACTTCGGCCCTGTCAGGTCCACATGCAGCAGCATCTGCTCACTGGCCGCCAGCGCTTCGTCGAACCCTGCCCGGTGCAGGCTGTGGTAGACATGCAGGCGCTTGCGATCGAAGCCGATGATCTGTGTCTGCACCCACACCTCGCTACCCAGCTTCACTTCGTGCAGGTAGTTGATGTGCGCCTCCAGGGTGAACAGCGAGTTACCGCTCTGGCCGCGACTGTCGGCATCCAGGCCGATGCGCTCCATCAGCGCGTCGGTGGCGTAGCTGAAGATCAGTAGGTAGAAGGCATCGCGCAGGTGCCCGTTGTAGTCGACCCAGTCCTCCTGGACTGGGGTGCGGTAGGTGATCAGTGCGGGCATCGCGGTCTCCTCAGTCGCCGAAAGCCATACCGTGCTTGGCCTTGCTGGTCTTCACCGCTTCCAGCACTGCCAACAGGGTGTCATCACGATAGCGCTCCAGCGCGGCGATGCTGCGGTCGCCCAGTTGCTCGGAAGTGCCTTCGACCACATCGTCGATCAGCTTGTCGGTCAGCTCTGGTGCCGGCAGGTAAGTCCACGGCAGCTGCAGCGCCGGGCCGAACTGGGCCATGAAGTGACGCATGCCTGCGTCACCACCGGCCAGGGTGTAGGTGAGGAACGTGCCCATGAACGACCAGCGCAGGCCGGCGCCGAAGCGGATGGCATCGTCGATTTCGCCGGTGCTGGCCACGCCGTCGTTGACCAGGTGCAGGGCCTCGCGCCACAGGGCTTCGAGCAGGCGGTCGGCGATGAACCCGGGCACTTCCTTGCGAACATGCAGCGGGCGCATGCCCAGGGCGGTGTAGATGGTCCTGGCAGCTTCAATGGCCTCGGGGGTGGTGCGCTTGCCGCCGACGATTTCTACCAGCGGCAGCAGGTACACCGGGTTGAACGGGTGGCCTACCACGCAGCGCTCGGGGTGGGTGGCCGATTCGTAGAACTCGCTGGGCAGCAGGCCCGAGGTGCTTGAACCGATGATCGCGTCGGGTTTGGCGGCAGCGCTGATCTTTGCGTGCAGGTCGAGTTTCAGGTCCAGGCGTTCAGGGGCGCTTTCCTGGATGAAATCGGCATCGCGGACGCATTCCTCGATGGTGGCGACGAACTTCAGGCGGTCTTGTGAGGCGCCTGGTGCCAGGCCTTGCTTTTCCAATGCCGGCCAAGCGTTGGCGATGCGTTTGCGCAACGCCTGCTCGGCGCCTGGCGCCGGGTCCCAGGCGACCACGTCCAGCCCGTGGGCCAGGGCGCGCGCGACCCAGCCGCTGCCGATCACGCCACTACCCAGGGCGGCGAAGGTCTTGATCTCGGTGATGAAGGTCATGTTGGGCTCCTGAAAGTGTCAGCGGCGTTTGAGGTTCATCTTTTCCCGGCCTTCGGCCGGGGTCAGTACACGGGCGCCAAGGCGCGAAATGATCTCTACCGCGCGCTCGACCAACTGGCCGTTGCTGGCCAGCACGCCACGGTCCAGGTACAGGTTGTCCTCCAGGCCCACCCGCACGTTGCCGCCCAGTAGCACGGCCTGGGCGGCCATCGGCATCTGCATGCGGCCGATGCCGAACCCGGCCCAGGTGACGTTGGCCGGCAGGTTGTCGACCATCGCCTTCATGGTGGTGGTATCGGCCGGCGCGCCCCACGGGATGCCCAGGCAAAGCTGGAACAGTGGGTCGTCGAGCAGGCCTTCCTTCATCATCTGCTTGGCGAACCACAGGTGGCCGGTGTCGAAGATTTCCAGCTCGGCTTTTACCCCCAGCTCGGTAATGCGCTTGGCGCCGGCGCGCAGTTGTGCCGGGGTGGAGACATAGATCGAGTTACCGTCGCCGAAGTTGAGGGTGCCGCAGTCGAGGGTGCAGATTTCCGGCAGCAGCGCTTCGACGTGGGCCAGGCGCTCCAGTGGGCCGATCAGGTCGGTACCCGCGCCGAATTCCAGCGGTGTTTCACCTGGGCCGATTTCCAAGTCGCCACCCATGCCCGCGGTAAGGTTGACGATGATGTCCACGTCGGCTTCGCGGATGCGTTCCATGACTTCGCGATACAGCGCCACGTCACGGCTGAAGCGGCCGGTTTGTGGGTCGCGCACGTGGCAGTGGACCACGGTGGCGCCGGCTTTGGCGGCCTCTACGGCAGAATCGGCGATCTGCTTGGGGGTGACTGGAACAAGGTGGCTTTTCGAGGCGGTGTCGCCGGCGCCGGTGAGGGCGCAGGTGATGATGACGTCGTGGTTCATGGCGGGGTTCCTTGTGGTGTCTGGTGGCCTTTTCGCGGGTAAACCCGCTCCCACAGGGGACGATGTTGCCCCTGGCATGTGCATGACTTGTGGGAGCGGGTTTACCCGCGAATGGGCCGGATCAGTTGGCAGTGAGGTTGAGGTTGTCGGCAGCCGGCTTGCCATCGAAGGTGGTCACACCCTCCAGCCAGCGGGCCTTGTCCTCGGGGTGGTCCTTGAGCCACTGGCGGGCCGACTCCAGTGCATCCTTGTGGTCGAGCAGCGGCTGCATCATGCGGCTCTCGTCCTCGGCGCTGAAGTTCAGGTTGGCCAGCAGGCGGTGGGCATTGGGGCAGCGTTCGGCGTAGTCCGGCGCGGTCACCGTCCACACTGTCGCGCGGCCTTCGTCAGGGCCCAGGGCGTCCTGGCTGTCGCCCAGGTAGACCATGTCGATATTCACGTTCATCGGGTGCGGCGCCCAGCCAAAGAACACCACGGCTTCGTTGCGCCGCACCGCGCGATCGACGGCGGCGAGCATGCCGGCCTCGCTGGACTCGACCAGCTGGAACTTGCCCAGGCCGAACTGGTTCTTGGCGATCATCGCCTTGATCTGGGTGTTGGCGCCGGAACCCGGTTCGATGCCGTAGATTTTCCCGCCCAGTTCCTTTTCGAACTTGTGGATGTCGGCGAAGGTCTTCAGGCCCTTGTCGGCCAGGTACTTGGGCACCGCCAGGGTGGCGCGGGCGTCTTCCAGGCTGGGTTTGTCGAGCACCTTGACCTGCTTGGCGTCGACGAACGGGGTGATGGTCTGGGTCATGATCGGGTTCCAGTAACCCAGGAACATGTCCAGGCGTTTGTCGCGGATGCCGGCGAAGATGATCTGCTGCGAGGCGCTGGTCTGTTTGGTCTGGTAGCCAAGGCCATCGAGCAGCACCTGGGCCATGGCGCTGGTGGCGATGACGTCGGTCCAGTTGACCACGCCCAGACGGACGTTCTTGCAGGCCGCAGGCTCGGCGGCGAATAGTGGGGAAGTGGCGATGCTGCTCAGGGCAAGGGTCAACAGGCTGCGGCGGATCAAGCTGTGCATGGTGGCTCTCCATCGGCAGTGCATATTGTTATTGGGGTTCGACCTCTCTGGGTCGTATGAAGAAGCTACGCTGCTGTCAGGGTGGAAAATCGCACCCTGGCGACCAACATTTGCACGGAGGCGACCACCTTTGCCGTGGAGCATGCAATGCCGCAAATCATTCACTTCCTGTTGTTGCCCGGGTTCTCGGCCATGGGTTTCATCAGTGCCCTGGAGCCACTGCGGGTGGCCAATCGTTTCAAGGGCCCACTGTATCGCTGGCAGGTGTTGAGCCTGGACGGCGGGGCGGTGCAGGCCAGCAATGGCATGTCGGTGAACGCCGATGCGGCGCTGGGGGCGGGCGAACCTGGTGGCATCCTGCTGATCGTCGCCGGTTTCGAGCCATTGGCCTGTTACGGGCCGGCGCTGCAGCAGGCGCTACGCCGCCTGGATCATGAGGGGGTGGTTCTGGGTGGCATCGATACCGGCGCGGTGGTGCTGGCCGAGGCCGGCCTGCTCGACGGCCACCGCGCCACCGTGCACTGGGAGGCGCTGGAGGCGTTCAAGGAGAATTACCCGAGCCTGCAGGCCACACAGGAACTGTTCGAAATCGACCGACGGCGCATCACCTGTGCGGGCGGCACTGCCTCAATCGACCTGATGCTCGACCTGATTGCACAATCCCATGGCAGCGAGCTGGCGGTGCAGGTTTCGGAGCAATTCGTGTTGGGCCGTATTCGGCCGCGGCAGGATCATCAGCGGATGCAGATCGCCTCTCGCTATGGCATCAGCAACCGCAAGCTGGTGCAGGTGATCGGCGAGATGGAAAAGCATACCGAGCCACCGTTGAGCACATTGGAGCTGGCCGCCCGTGCCATGATCACCAGGCGTCAGCTGGAGCGCTTGTTTCGTTTGTACCTGAATGATACGCCCAGTGGCTTCTATCTTGACCTGCGTCTGGACAAGGCACGTCAGCTGCTGTGTCAGACGCAGATGAGCATCACGCAGGTCAGCGTGGCATGTGGTTTCGAGCTGCCGTCGTACTTCACCCGCCGGTACAAAAGACGCTTTGGGCGCTGTCCGCGTGAAGAACGTCAGGCGCTCAAGCCACAGCTGCCGGATCAGAACTGATCGAGGTCGGAAAGCGCCTGGAGGCGGTTTTCGACCTGTACTCGCCGTGCTTCGAAAGCCCGGACGTCGAGTTTCGCGCCCATGTGGTCCAGTTGCAGGGCAAGGCGTGTACGTGGGGCACCCGGGTCGGTCGAACAGCACAGGTTGAAGACGATCGCCAGCGGGCTGCCGCTGTCATCCAGGTCAAATTCGATGCGCAGGTGCGAGCTGGCCGAGGTGCTGCGCAGCAGGGCGAGGTCTGGCTGTTTCAAGCCATTAAGTATGTCGTTGGCAACCCGCTCGAACTTGAGGTTGCGACGCTGGGGCGCTGGAATCCAGCCGTTGAAGACGTCTTGAAACACAGCATCCGTGGGTACGCAGTTGATGCTTTTCGTTGTCCGTTCGATCAGTTCGACACCGCTGTTTTCCAGGCCCTGCAGAAAACGGTTGAACCAGCGCTGGCCATCCTGTTGGCGATCGTGAACCTGGTTGGCCTCCAGTTGCGCCAGGCGCAGGCAGGCATGAAGGTCTTCCCAGGGTTGGTTGGCAGGTTTGGTGGGCATGCTTGTGGCCCTCGCTGCAGGCGTAGGAAGGGGAACCTGGCGCCGCTATGCGGCGCCAGGTGCAGGTCAGATGTCCAGCGCCAGGATGTCGAACGCCTGGCTGGCCAGCTTCATCCTGACGGCTTCGCGCATGGCGTCGAAGTGGCGAACACTGAACGAGCCCTGCTGCGAGGCCCGGTATACGCGGGTGTTGGACTTGTCGATGATGCGGCCAGCGGAGCCTGCGGTTTTTTCAGCCTTGTCATAGCTCAGCTGAACGCTGGTCATGTGCATGATCGGCAGGCCTTGAGGTGTCATCTCGCAGGCCGAAATCTGAATGGTGCTGGATTTGCCCGAAACGCTCACGCTGCTTTCTTCGAGCAGTTGCTGTGCCTTCGGCGTTTGCACGATCACTTCGAAGGAGCGTTTTACGCAGCGGCTCAGGCGGTGGCTGGCGCCGATCTGGACGGTGACGATCTGAGGCACCAGGGTGGCCAGCGTGTGGGTGTCCTTGTCGATTGCTTCTTCGACATGGGCGGCGCCGGTCAGCGTCCAGCCGAACTTGCCCAGGCCGTCGTTGTAGAAGTTGTACCACTCGCGCTGCTGGGTTTCCTTGTCGAACTTCTTGTTCGCCGACAGGTTCATCAGGCGCATGCCATCGAGCACGTCTTCGGCAACGCTGGCGGGTACATCCGGGGCAAAGATGCAGACGGTGTTGGCTACCATGACGGCGCGTTCTTCGCCTTCTTTCTTCAGGGCGGCAATGGCGCTGTTCATGTCGGTCTTGCTGATAGTGGAGGTCATGTCTTGGTTTCCGATCGAGTTCATCATCGGCACCTCGGGTGAGGCGCCGGGGACGCACTTTGGTTCGGATCGTCAAGACAGATAAGCCGAAAGCCTTTCCTGCCGAGGAACTCCCTTACTGCTGGCCGATGGACTGCAGGTACTCAGAGCGGTCATCGCTGCGCTGTGCCACGCAAGTGTTCCACGCCGCTTCGAACGCCTTGCTGCCCGGCTTCTCGGCGTAGGTTTCGACCTTGCAGTCGGCATCGCGCAGTTGCGCCCACAGTTTTTCGGCCGCCTCCATGCGCCCGGCCAGCGCATCTGCCTTGTCGCCTTCGTCGGCGTACTGGTCGCGAATGCGCTGTATCAGGTCGTCATACGCCGACTTCAGTTCACGCTCGGCCGTCTGCTTGTTGAACGCCGCGCAAGCGAATGTCTGCTGGTCGGTCTCGACGTTGTCGCACGGGGTGCTTTCTTCCTCGCCGGCCTGGGCGCCCGATACGACAGCCAGCAATACCAGCCATGCCATTGATTTCATCCGTTTTCTCCTCAACAAGGCTGACGAATCGGCTGGATTCTCGCTCAGCCGCCGACAAGACGATAGCTCCCTGAAGAAATGTTCATGAAACGGCCGGAAATGTCGTTATCGAGACTGTCTCTCATCGCCAGACGGCGCGCCAGAGGGCGCGATGTCGCGCATTGACGCTTTCGGCAAACCCCCTGTCGTTTTTGCATCGGGGCGCCTTTGGGCACAGGCATATGCTGGCCCCAAAGCGCCGGCAATAAGGTTTGGCGCAAACCCATTCAATAAAAGGGGACAGCCTGATGAGCCCAGCCGAACTTCACGCCGACAGCATCGTCATCGACGGCCTGATCATTGCCAAATGGAACCGCGAGCTGTTCGAGGACATGCGCAAAGGCGGGCTGACTGCGGCCAACTGCACGGTGTCGGTCTGGGAAGGCTTCAAGGCTACCGTCGACAACATCGCCGCCAGCCAGAAGCTGATCCGCGATAACAGCGACCTGGTGATGCCGGTACGCACCACCGCCGACATCCGCAAGGCCAAGGAGCTGGGCAAGACCGGCATCCTCTTCGGCTTCCAGAACGCCCACGCCTTCGAAGACCAGATCGCCTACGTCGATGTGTTCAAGCAGCTGGGCGTGGGCATCGTGCAGATGTGTTACAACACCCAGAACCTGGTCGGTACCGGCTGCTACGAGCGTGATGGCGGCCTGTCGGGCTTCGGCCGCGAGATCGTTGCCGAAATGAACCGCGTCGGCATCATGTGCGACCTGTCCCACGTCGGCTCCAAGACCTCCGAAGAAGTCATCCTCGAATCGAAAAAGCCGGTCTGCTACTCGCACTGTCTGCCTTCGGGCCTGAAGGAACACCCGCGCAACAAGTCGGACGAAGAGCTGAAGTTCATCGCCGACCACGGCGGTTTCGTCGGCGTGACCATGTTCGCGCCGTTCCTGGCCAAGGGCATCGACTCCACCATCGACGACTACGCCGAAGCCATCGAGTACACCATGAACATCGTCGGTGAAGACGCCATCGGTATCGGCACCGACTTCACCCAGGGCCATGGCCAGGACTTCTTCGAGTACCTGACCCACGACAAGGGCTACGCCCGTCGCCTGACCAACTTCGGCAAGATCATCAACCCGCTGGGCATCCGCACTGTGGGCGAATTCCCCAACCTTACCGAAACCTTGCTCAAGCGCGGCCACTCCGAGCGCGTGGTGCGCAAGATCATGGGTGAGAACTGGGTCAACGTCCTCAAGGACGTGTGGGGCGAGTAAGCCGCTCTCCAAGCCTGAAAGCCCCTGCCAGCAACGCCGGGGCATCCCAATAAAAAATTTTATGGAGTTGAGTTTCCATGGCCAAGATCGCCCCGCAATTGCCAATCGAAGTAGACAGCGAGACCGGTGTCTGGACCAGCGACGCCTTGCCGATGCTGTACGTGCCGCGCCATTTCTTCGTCAACAACCACATGGGCATCGAAGAAGTCCTGGGCGCCGACAAGTACGCCGAGATCCTCTACAAGGCCGGCTACAAGTCCGCCTGGCACTGGTGTGAAAAAGAAGCCGAGTGCCACGGCCTGGAAGGCGTTGCGGTGTTCGAGCACTACATGAAGCGCCTGAGCCAGCGCGGCTGGGGCCTGTTCGAAATCCAGGACATCGACCTCGACAAGGGCACCTGCAGCGTCAAGCTCAAGCACTCCGCGTTCGTGTACGTCTATGGCAAGTGCGGCCGCAAGGTCGACTACATGTTCACCGGCTGGTTCGCCGGTGCCATGGACCAGATTCTCGCTGCCCGCGGCAGCTCGATCCGCACCGTGGCCGAACAGGTCTATGGCGGGTCGGAAGAAGGCCACGAAGATGGCCTGTTCGTTACAAAGCCGTTGTAAGCCGGAGATAGCGTCATGGCATTCGAAGCAATGTTCCAGCCGATCCAGATCGGCAAACTGACCATCCGCAACCGTGTGCTCAGCACCGCGCACGCCGAGGTCTACGCCACTGACGGCGGCATGACGACCGACCGCTACGTGAAGTACTACGAAGAAAAGGCCAAGGGCGGTATCGGCCTGGCGATCTGCGGCGGCTCGTCGGTGGTGGCCATCGACAGCCCGCAGGAGTGGTGGGCGTCGGTCAACCTGTCGACCGACCGCATCATCCCGCACTTCCAGAACCTGGCCGACGCCATGCACAAGCATGGCGCCAAGATCATGATCCAGATTACCCACATGGGCCGTCGCTCGCGCTGGGACGGCTTCAACTGGCCGACCCTGATGTCGCCGTCGGGTATCCGTGAACCCGTGCACCGCGCCACCTGCAAGACCATCGAGGTGGAAGAGATCTGGCGCGTGATCGGCAACTACGCGCAAGCTGCCCGCCGCGCCAAGGAAGGTGGCCTGGACGGCGTGGAACTGTCGGCCGTGCACCAGCACATGATCGACCAGTTCTGGAGCCCGCGGGTCAACAAGCGTACCGACGAATGGGGCGGTACCTTCGAAGGCCGCATGAAGTTCGGCCTCGAAGTACTGAAGGCTGTGCGCGCCGAGGTCGGTGACGACTTCTGCGTGGGCATGCGTATCTGTGGCGACGAGTTCCACCCCGATGGCCTCAGCCACGAGGACATGAAGCAGATCGCTGCCTACTACGACGCCACTGGCATGCTCGACTTCATCGGCGTGGTCGGTTCGGGTTGCGACACCCACAACACCCTGGCCAACGTCATCCCGAACATGAGCTACCCGCCGGAGCCGTTCCTGCACCTGGCGGCCGGTATCAAGGAAGTGGTCAAGGTCCCGGTGCTGCACGCGCAGAACATCAAGGACCCGAACCAGGCCACGCGTATCCTCGAAGGCGGCTACGTGGACATGGTCGGCATGACCCGTGCGCACATGGCTGACCCGCACCTGATCGCCAAGATCAAGATGGGCCAGATCGACCAGATCAAGCAGTGCGTCGGTGCCAACTACTGCATCGACCGCCAGTACCAGGGCCTGGATGTACTGTGCATCCAGAACGCCGCGACCTCCCGTGAATACATGGGCGTGCCGCACATCATCGAGAAGACCACCGGCGCCAAGCGCAAGGTGGTGGTGGTTGGCGCCGGCCCGGCCGGCATGGAAGCGGCCCGCGTGGCTGCCGAACGTGGCCACGACGTGACCCTGTTCGAGAAGAAGGAGCAGATCGGCGGGCAGATCACCATCGCCGCCAAGGCCCCGCAGCGCGACCAGATCGCCGGTATCACCCGCTGGTACCAGCTGGAGCTGGCGCGCCTGAAGGTCGACCTGCGCCTGGGCACCGCCGCCGACGTGGCTGCCATCCAGGACCTGCGCCCGGACATCATCGTGCTGGCGGTGGGTGGGCATTCCTTCCTGGAGCAGAACGAGCACTGGGGCGCCGCCGAAGGGCTGGTGGTCAGCAGCTGGGACGTGCTCGACGGCAAGGTTGCGCCGGGCAAGAACGTGCTGGTGTACGACACCATCTGCGAGTTCACCGGCATGTCGGTGGCTGACTTCATCGCCGACAAGGGCAGCCAGGTCGAGATCGTCACCGACGACATCAAGCCGGGTGTGGCCATGGGCGGTACTACCTTCCCGACCTACTACCGCAGCATGTACCCGAAAGAAGTGATCATGACCGGCGACATGATGCTGGAAAAGGTCTACCGCGAAGGCGACAAGCTGGTGGCGGTGCTGGAAAACGAATACACCGGTGCCAAGGAAGAGCGCGTGGTCGACCAGGTGGTGGTGGAGAACGGCGTGCGTCCTGACGAGCAGCTGTACTACGCACTGAAGGAAGGTTCGCGCAACAAAGGCCAGATCGACGTGGAGGCGCTGTTCGCCATCAAGCCACAGCCGATCCTCAGCCAGCCGGGCGAAGGCTACCTGCTGTACCGCATCGGCGACTGCGTGGCCCAGCGCAACGTGCATGCGGCGATCTACGACGCCTTGCGCCTGTGCAAGGACTTCTGATCGAGAAAAATCGTCGCCACCGGGCGCGGTCCCTGTGGGAGCGGGTTCACCCGCGAAAGCGTCAGCACAAGCAACAGAGTTGTCTGATCTGACGCATTCGCGGGTAAACCCGCTCCCACAAGGGGCCAATCCCACCTTCAGAGTGGCGCAAGAATCCAGCTGTTGTGGGAGCCTCCCATGTTGAACACCCTTCTACCTATCCTGCTGTTCGCTGCCCTTGGCCTGGCAGTGCTCGGCGCCCTGCGCCGGGTGCGCATGTGGCGGCGTGGCCGGCCGTCCAAGGTCAACCTGATCGGCGGCCTGCTGGCCATGCCGCGCCGCTACCTGGTGGACCTGCACCATGTGGTCGAGCGCGACAAGTACATGTCCAAGACCCACGTGGCCACCGCTGGCGGCTTCGTGCTGTCGGCCGTACTGGCGATCCTGGTGCACGGCTTCGGCCTGCAGAGCAAGATCCTCGGCTACGCGTTGCTGGTGGCCACGGTGATCATGTTCAGCGGCGCCATCTTCGTCTTCAAGCGCCGCCTCAACCCGCCTTCGCGCCTGTCCAAGGGCCCGTGGATGCGCCTGCCGAAGAGCCTGCTGGCGTTTGCCGTGAGTTTCTTCATCGCCACCTTGCCGGTCGCCGGCATCCTGCCGGCCAACACCGGTGGCTGGGTGATGGTGGGTATTCTCGGCCTGGGCGTGCTGTGGGGCGTGTCGGAGCTGTTCTTCGGCATGACCTGGGGCGGCCCGATGAAACACGCCTTCGCCGGTGCCCTGCACCTGGCCTGGCACCGTCGCGCCGAACGCTTCGGCGGCGGCCGTTCCACCGGCCTCAAGCCGCTGGACCTGGAAGACCCGAACGCGCCGCTGGGCGTGGAAAAGCCGGTGGACTTCACCTGGAACCAGCTGCTGGGCTTCGACGCCTGCGTGCAGTGCGGTAAATGCGAAGCCATGTGCCCGGCCTTTGCCGCCGGCCAGCCGCTGAACCCGAAAAAGCTCATCCAGGACATGGTCATCGGCCTGGCCGGTGGCACCGACGCGCAGTTCGCCGGCAGCCCATACCCGGGCAAACCGATCGGTGAGCATGGCGGCCACCCGCACCAGCCGATCGTCAATGGCCTGGTCGACGCCGAAACGCTGTGGTCGTGCACCACCTGCCGTGCCTGCGTCGAGGAATGCCCGATGATGATCGAGCACGTCGATGCCATCGTCGACATGCGCCGTCATCTCACCCTGGAAAAAGGCGCCACCCCGAACAAGGGCGCCGAAGTGCTGGACAACCTGATCGCTACCGACAACCCGGGCGGCTTCGCCCCTGGTGGGCGCATGAACTGGGCCGCCGACCTCAACCTGCAACTGCTGTCGGAGGTGAAAACCACCGAGGTGCTGTTCTGGGTCGGTGACGGCGCCTTCGACATGCGCAACCAGCGCACCCTGCGCTCGTTCGTCAAGGTGCTCAAGGCGTCGGGCGTGGACTTTGCCGTGCTCGGCCTGGAAGAGCGCGACAGCGGCGACGTGGCGCGCCGTCTGGGCGATGAGGCGACCTTCCAGCAACTGGCCAAACGCAATATCCAGACCCTGGCCAAGTACAAGTTCCAGCGCATCGTCACCTGCGACCCGCACAGCTTCCATGTGCTGAAGAACGAGTACGGCGCCCTGGGCGGGGACTATCAGGTGCAGCACCACAGCACCTACATCGCCGAACTGATCGCGGCCAACAAGCTCAACCTCGGCCAGCACAAGGGCGGCAGCGTCACCTACCACGACCCGTGCTACCTGGGCCGTTACAACGGTGAGTACGAAGCTCCGCGTGCCGTGCTCAAGGCCCTGGGTATCGAAGTGCGCGAGATGCAGCGCTCGGGCTTCCGTTCCCGTTGCTGCGGCGGTGGTGGCGGTGCGCCGATCACCGACATCCCTGGCAAGCAGCGTATCCCGGACATGCGCATGGACGACATCCGCGAGACCGAGGCCGAGCTGGTAGCTGTGGGTTGCCCACAGTGCACCGCCATGCTCGAAGGTGTGGTCGAACCGCGCCCGCAGATCAAGGACCTGGCCGAACTGGTGGCCGACGTGCTGATCGAAGAGGACGCGCCCTCTGCCCCAAAGCCGCAAACGGCCAAACGTGAACCCGCGGAGGTGCACTGATGAGCGACATTATCCGCCGCGACCCACGCGCCGAGTGGATCGCCCGTAACCGTCTGCACCCGCTGCATGCAGCGATGCAGACGCAGCAGACCAGCTGGATGGGGCCCAACGGCCTCATCCGCAAGAACCCCCATGCGATTGCCGCAGGCTTCATCGGCCCGGCCGGCATCAAGCGCATCGACCGCAGCGGCGCCCAGCAGGGCACCGCCGTGGGCGGACGACGCACGGCGGCGGCCGAGGTCAAGCTGCCGCTGCACCAGGTGCCGGCGCCGGCGTTCTACATCGCCGTGGTGCCGGACATGGTCGGTGGCCGCCTGAGCAGCCACGACCGCGACCTGCTCGGCCTGGCCCACAGCCTGGCCGGCAGCGACGGTGCAGTGCTGGCAGTGGTGTTTGGCGAGCACAAGGAAAGCAACTTTTCCACAGCCGGGGTCGACCGCCTGCTGGTCATCGAAGGCGAGGCTTTCGAAGGTTATGCACCGGAGCAACTGGTACAAGGCCTTCGGGCTGTGGATAACCAGTTCACCCCGCGCCACTGGCTGCTGCCCGACAGCCGCACCGGTGGTGGCGAACTGGGCCGGCGCCTGGGCGCGGCACTGGGTGAGCGCCCGGCGACGCGGGTATGGCAGGTCAAGGACGGCCAGTGCATCGGCCGTGCCGGTGCCGGCCAGCAAGACCTGCAGCGCGCCGTACCACGCTTGATCCTGGCGGCGGCCGAGTGCGCCGAGCCAGTCAGCGAAACCCGGCACGAAGCGCTGCCCGTGGAGTTGTCCACAAGCGTGGCGCGCAGCCTGTCGCGCATCGAAGACCTCGGTTCGGTGGCCGTGGACCCGGCCACCATTGCCATGGCCGAAGCCGAGTTCATCGTCTCGGGCGGCAACGGGGTCAAGGACTGGGACCTGTATCACAAGGCCACCGCGGCCCTTGGCGCCACCGAAGGCGCCTCGCGGGTGGCGGTGGATGACGGCTTCATGCCGCGCAACCGCCAGGTGGGTGCCACTGGTACCTGGGTTACCGCGCGGGTCTACGTGGCTGTGGGTATCTCGGGCGCGATCCAGCACCTGCAGGGCATCGGCGCCTGCGACAAGGTGGTGGCGATCAACATGGACCCGGGCTGCGACATGATCAAACGGGCCGACCTGTCGGTAATTGGCGACAGTTCGGCGATTCTCCAGGCACTGATCGAGGCTGTGGACAACTACCGCAGCGGCGGCCAGCGCGACGCGGCATAAGGGCACGAGCATGAGTACGAAAGTGATCAGCCTGGTTTCCATCGGTGCCCACCCCAGCTCCGGCCGCGCTCGCCGCGCCGAGCAGGATGCGCGCGCCGTGGAGCTGGGTTTGCAGCTGGCTGGGGATAACTTGCAGGTGGTGCATGCCGGCGACCCACGGGAAGAGGCGCTGCGCGCCTACCTGGGGATGGGTCTGGACCATCTGGATGTGCTGGAGCAGCCGGCTGGTGCCGACGTGCTGGGCGTGCTCGGGGATTACCTGCGCGATGCCGGGGCACAGCTGGTGCTGACCGGTAGCCAGGCCGAGACCGGCGAAGGGTCGGGCATGTTGCCGTTTCTGCTGGCCGAAAAGCTCGGCTGGCCGCTGATTGTGGGGTTGGCTGAAGTGGAGTCGATCGACAACGGCACCGCCCAGGTATTGCAGGCGCTGCCGCGCGGTCAGCGGCGTCGGCTGAAGGTGCGCCTGCCGTTGCTGGCGACTGTGGATAACGCTGCGCCCAAGCCGCGCCAGAGTGCTTTCGGGCCGGCGCGTCGGGGTGTGTTGGCGGCACGCAACGTGGCTATCGTCGAGGACGAACTGCTGGCCGAATCCGAACTGCAGCCAGCCCGCCCACGGCCCAAGCGGCTGAAGGTGATCAAGGCCAAGAGCGGTGCCGACCGGATGAAGGCGGCGACGGCCAAGGCCAGTGGCGGCGGTGGCAAGGTGTTGAAGGACGTTTCTCCACAGGAAGGCGCCGAGGCCATCCTCAAGCTGCTGGTGGAAGAGGGCGTGCTGCGCTAGAGCCTCACGCGGTCCCGGTGTAGGAGCGGCCTTGTGTCGCGATGGGCTGCGCAGCAGCCCCCGGCAATCTTGACTCGTAGTCGAGATCCTGGGGCCGCGCTGCGGCCCATCGCGACACAAGGCCGCTCCTACATTCCATACACAGCCTCGATCGGGCGCTTTTGCCCACCGAATCTGTTCGCCAAGGTGTGGATAAAGTGTTGGCGCATGGCCGCAGCCCTTGTATGACGGGGCCTCCAAGATTATGGTCAAAAAACAACCAGTATTATCCCTGCCTTCGCATGCAACGCGCGGCAGTACCCTCCTGATTTTGCCCACAATCGCTGTTAGCCGGTCTGTGGATAATCTGTTTGATAGCGCCTGTAGGCCTTATATTTAAGGGCCTCGGTACACTTGCTCAAAAAATGATCAAGTCCGGGTGAGGTCTTCTCTTTCTTCGGAAATCATGCTCTTGAGTCGCTTATCCACAGCTCGATCGAAGAACATCCATTGGTTGCCCACAAACTCTGTTGGTGTCTCTGTGGACAAAGTGTTCGCGGAGGCCTCCAAGCCTTTATTAGCAAGGCTTTCAAAGGTTTGATCAAAAAATGTTCAATTTGCGA
This sequence comes from Pseudomonas sp. B5(2017), assembly GCF_002112825.1. Classification (NCBI taxonomy): domain Bacteria; kingdom Pseudomonadati; phylum Pseudomonadota; class Gammaproteobacteria; order Pseudomonadales; family Pseudomonadaceae; genus Pseudomonas; species Pseudomonas sp. B5(2017). Next base: position 153,393 of record NZ_NEIR01000005.1, on the reverse strand, counting down.
TACCAGATAGCGAAACACCGTCGGCGAGCATTTTCCACGTTGGCTGTGTGTAAGCCTCGGGATAACTAATAGCTACCCGTCATTTTTGCCAGTTTCGTATCGATTTCAATGCTCTTAGGATCAAGGCAGGCCTTTTAGAGGTTTCGCTATGAGTTTGGTGCTTTTGCTGGCAGTCGACAGGCAGCGTTCTGTTCTCAGCGGGTTGGATAGCATCGGTAGGGTGTACACGGCCTACGGGTATTTCGCTATCCAGGGCGGACCGATAAGTGCGTTCTGTGGCGAGCCGATAGATCCCCTGACAGGTTGCTACCCTTTGGGTAATGGTCATCGCCAGTACAATCCGAAGCTCATGCGTTTACAGTCGCCAGATGAATACAGCCCGTTCGGTGAAGGCGGGCTCAATGTGTACATGTATTGTAAAGGCGACCCTGTAAACCGCCACGATCCCAGTGGCTCCATTCCTTTATGGTTGCCGCAGGCGCAGCGCGCTCTGACAGCAATTTTGCATGTGGTTTCGCCGTTGGCAATCATGCTCGGCCCACCCCCAAAAGGCGGCCTTGCGACAAATGCCTCGCGCATGGCACTAGCGGGGTCTGGTACTAGCGTCGTAGGTGCTGGTCTTGGGCTCGCCGGAGTTGGTGCAGCTCCCTATGTCTCTGCCGCAGGAACCGGACTGCTGATGACTGGTGCAGGTATCCGTCTGGCTAAATCATTATGGGATAAGCGATCAGCGCTTTGGCACGGTACCAAGAAAAACTTCAGATCGAATTTGAGAACGATTTTCAAGGTGCAAGTTAAGAAAAAGAAGCGCAGGGTGGCGCCGCCAAGCGGCTCACCAAGGAAAGCGGTAGGATCGGTTTATACGATCGAGCACGAACTCGAAGAGATCAGCGGGAAGAGTTCCTCATCGACTGTTCCAGATCTCGCACCATCCCTACAGGATATCCGGGAAGTCTAGTCAGAAAACCAAGCCTGTGAATTATCCACAGGCTTGGTTGGCGTGTATCACTGCGCCTGAACTTCCTTCAGATACGCCGCCGGCTCCGCCCCCAGGTTGTTCAGCAAGCGCTGGCTGTACCAGTCAATGAAGTTGACCACGCCAAACTCGTAGGTCTTCGAGTATGGCCCAGGCTGGTACGCAGTGGAGTTGATACCACGCTGGTTTTCCTCGGCCAGGCGACGGTCCTGGTCGTTGGTGGCGTCCCACACCTTGCGCATGTTCTCGGGGTTGTAGTCCACACCCTCCACGGCATCCTTGTGCACCAGCCACTTGGTGGTGACCATGGTTTCCTGGGCGCTGATCGGCCACACGGTGAACACGATCATGTGGTCGCCCATGCAGTGGTTCCAGGAGTGCGGCAGGTGCAGGATGCGCATCGAGCCCAGGTCCGGGTTCTGGATACGACCCATCAGCTTCTGGCAGGCCTGCTTGCCGTCCATGGTCATCGACACGGTGCCCTTGAGCAGTGGCATGCGCACGATACGGTTACGCAGGCCATGGCTCTTGTGCAGGTACGGGATCTTCTCGGCTTCCCAGGCGGCGGCGGAGGCGGCCACGTGGTCCTTGAATTCCTGGCTGGCGCGTGGGTCGTTGGTGTCGTCCCATTCCAGCAGGGTTTGCAGCAGCTCCGGGTGCGAACCGTTGCAGTGGTAGCACTCGCGGTTGTTTTCCAGCACCAGCTTCCAGTTGGCCTTTTCCATCAAGGTGGTCTGCACCGCCACCTTGGTGTTTTCCATGTCGTACGGTTCCATGTAGTGGTCCAGGGTGGCCAGGAACTCGTCGATGGCAGGCGGGTTTTCCGCCAGGCTGATGAAGATGTAGCCGCCGGCGACCTTCACGTTCACAGGCTTCAGGCCATACTGGTTCATGTCGAAGTCGGCACCCATTTCGGTACCGGCGAACAGCAGGCGGCCGTCCAGCTCGTAGGTCCACTGGTGGTACGGGCAGACCAGCTTGGCCACCTTGCCCTTGTCGCTGACGCACAGGCGCGAACCGCGGTGGCGGCAGACGTTGTGGAAGGCGTGCACCTTACCTTCGGCGCCACGCACCACGATGATCGGGTTCTTGCCGATCTGCAGGGTGATGTAGTTGCCCTTGGCCGGGATCTCGCAGGTCATGCCGGCGATCAGCCACTCCTTGTGGAAGATCTCCTGCATGTCGATCTGGAACAGACGCTCGTCGGTGTAGAAAGGCTGGGGCAGCGAGTAGGTGCGCTCGCGGGTCTGCAACATCTCGGCGGTGGCCTTGCGTGCAGGTTCCAGTGGATCGCCCAGGCTCAGGGTTGCGGTGACGTCCATCGTGTATTCCTCGGGGCCGTGTGCGGCCGGCAAAAGGTGGCTAATCGTTGTTGTGGTGCCGCAAGGCTGCTTATCAAGAAACAGCTGGTTGTTTTGCCGTGGAGTGTGCGTCCGAAGGCGTCATGAACCGTATCCATGGGCGACATGGCCGATTTGAATTACGACGCGCCAGCCCTTGCAGCGCGGGGCTGGTCGCGATAAGCACGCCGATGTCGCTGGCAGGAATGTACGTCGTCTTCAGCTTGCGCATTATCCAAGCCATAAAAAGGCCAATAGTCGGCTGCTGGAGATGAACATGTCCGATACCTTCCTCAATCCGGTCACTACCCAGACCTGGGCCAACGGCCGCCACATCGTGCGCTGCGTCAAGGTCATCCAGGAGACCTGGGACGTGCGCACGTTCTGCTTCATGGCCGATCAGCCGATCATGTTCTTCTTCAAGCCGGGGCAGTTCGTCACCCTGGAGCTGGAGATCGAAGGCAAGCCGGTGATGCGTTCCTACACCATCTCCAGTTCACCGTCGGTGCCCTACAGCTTCTCGATCACCGTCAAGCGTGTACCGGGCGGCCTGGTGTCCAACTTCCTCCACGACACCATGCACGAAGGCGCCGAGCTGCCGGTGCACGGTCCGGTGGGGCTGTTCAACGCTATCGATTTCCCGGCGCAGAAGGTGCTTTACCTCTCGGGCGGTGTCGGGATCACCCCGGTCATGTCGATGGCGCGCTGGTTCTACGACACCAACGGCAATGTCGACATGGTGTTCGTGCACAGCGCCCGTTCGCCGAAGGACATCATCTACCACCGCGAGCTGGAGCAGATGGCCTCGCGCATCCCCAATTTCAGCCTGCACATCATTTGTGAAAAGCATGGCCTGGGTGAGCCGTGGGCGGGTTATCGCGGTTACCTCAACCAGCGCCTGATGGAGTTGATCGCGCCGGACTACATGGACCGCGTGGTGTTCTGCTGCGGCCCGACGCCATACATGACTGCGGTCAAGCGCATGCTCGAAGCGGTCGGCTTCGACATGAAGAACTATCACGAGGAATCGTTCGGCGCGACGCCGCCCGAGGCCAAGGCCGATGCGGTGGAGCATGCCGAGCAGGCTGCCGACGCGCCGGAACTGGATGCGGCCGATCTCAACCTGGTGGAGTTCATCGGCAGCGAGAAGAGCATCCGCATCGCCCCGGGCGAGACCGTGCACGCGGCGGCGGCCAAGGTTGGCCTGATGATCCCGAAAGCCTGCGGCATGGGCATTTGCGGCACCTGCAAGGTGCTCAAGCTGGGCGGCGAAGTGGAGATGGAGCACAACGGCGGCATTACCGAAGAGGACGAAGCCGAGGGCTACATCCTGTCGTGCTGCAGCGTGCCCAAAGGGGATGTGCGGATCGATTACTGATTTGAGAGAGCGGGGCCACGACAAGGTACCCGCGTTTCACTATGCTTACCAGCATATCTGTGAGTACCCGACAACGCTCGTCGGCTAAAGAATCTGCTCTACATGGAAATATGGAGTGGCCGAATTGCACGAAGAGTTGTTACATGCCGATTCATCTAGTCCAGCCTTGCGCAGTATTGGACTACTAAACCACACCTATGATCCTTACGGTGTAGATCATCGTATTGATGATTTTGTCGTGGCATTCAATGGTGAGCTGCGTAACAGACTCAGCGCCAGTTACCTGCTCGGTAATGGCAGGCGAATGTACAGCCCAGCATTAAGGCGATTTCACAGCGCGGATCGGCAGAGCCCATTCTCACAGGGAGGTATCAATGGATATGCGTACTGCCTTGGGGATCCGGTCAACCGAGTTGATCCGAGTGGCGAAGTCAGCTATGCCAAGGTGCTTGCAAACACCGTATGGGTTGGTAAACGTGCTAAAGCGTCCATGTCCAAGTTGAAAGGATTGAAAAGGCTGGATAATGCGAACAAATACCTGAAAAAGGCCAGCGTTGCGATGGCTACGATGGGATTGCCGGGGGCCAACTGGGTCAATGCTGCGAGCTTTTCTGTGAAACTGGGGGTCTCGGCAATTGATGTTGGCGGCTTCTTCGGGCGTATGGTTAGTGAGTATTTCATCAAGCAGAAAGTGATGCCCATCATCGTGGAGATTCTACCTCCCAAGGGGCTCTCGCTCGGTGTTAAAGCCCCTCCCGCGATCCAGGCCTCACAGGTTCGGGAAGGGCGCTTATCAAGACGGCGTACCATTTAGGCTCAAGTACGGAAGCGGGCCACCAACCCATTCAGGTCCACAGCCAACCGCGACAACTCCGCACTCGCCGCACTGGTCTGATGCGCCCCGGTAGCACTCTGCACCGACAGGTCATTGATGTTCACCAGGTTGCGATCCACTTCCCGCGCCACCTGCGCCTGCTCTTCCGCCGCGCTGGCAATCACCAGGTTACGCTCGTTGATCTGCGCCACCGCCCCGGCGATGGTGTCCAGCGCCATGCCTGCGCCACGGGCAATGTTCAGGGTTGATTCGGCACGCTCGGTGCTGGTGCGCATCGATTCCACCGCTTCTTCCGTACCGCCCTGGATACTGCCGATCATCCGCTCGATCTCGCTGGTCGACTGCTGGGTACGATGAGCCAGCGCCCGCACCTCATCAGCCACCACGGCAAAGCCACGGCCCGCCTCACCGGCACGTGCCGCCTCGATCGCGGCGTTCAGCGCCAGCAGGTTGGTCTGGTCGGCCAGGCCACGGATCACGTCCAGCACCTTGCCGATATCGCGCGACTGTTCGGCCAGGTGAGTGATCAGTTTGGCAGTGGCCTGCACATCGCCACTCATACGCTCGATGGCACCCACGGTCTCCATCACCAGGTCACGTCCATCACCGGTGGAGCGGCTGGCTTCACTGGAAGCTTCCGAGGTGCTCACGGCATTGCGCGCCACTTCTTCCACAGCGCTGGTCATTTCAGTTACCGCAGTGGCAGCCTGCTCAATCTCGTTGTTCTGCTGCTGCAGGCCACGGGCACTTTCGTCGGTGACGGCATTCAACTCTTCGGCCGCCGAGGCCAGCTGGGTGGCGGAGCCGGCGATCTGTTGCAGGGTATCGCGCAGCTTGTCCTGCATGCGGGCCATGGCACGCAGCAGGCGGGCGGCTTCGTCGGTGCCTTCGGCGCGGATGACGTGGGTCAGGTCACCGTCGGCGACCTGTTCGGCGCTTTTGAGTGCTTCTTCGATCGGCTTGACGATGCTGCGGGTCAGCAGGAAGGCGCAGACGAAAGTCAGCACGGTGGCGGCGACCAGCAGGCCGATCACCAGGGCGAAGGCAGCGGCGTACTGGTTGGCGGCCTTCTCGTTGGTGGCGCGGGTCTGGTCGGTGTTGATGCGCACCAGGGTGTCCATGACTTTGTTGATCTGTTCGGAGTTGGCCAGCAGGTCGCGGTTGAGCAGGTCGCGCAGTTCGTCGACGCGGTCGGCCTGGCTCAGGCTGCGCATGCGCGACTCAAGTTGACGGTACTGGTTGAGCAACTGGCCGTACTGGTCGAATGCAGCCTGTTCGTCGGCGGCGCCGATCATCGGCAGGTAGGCCTGGCGTGCACGGTCGATCTGGCTGTTGCGTTCGTCCAGCAGGCTCAGGGTCTCGCGCTGGGTCGCCGGCTCGCGGTTGAGCAGCAGGCGGTAGGAGAGGGTGCGCATGCGCAGGTTCAGGGCGGTGAGTTCGTCGAGGATCTTGATGCTGGGCACGCTGACCTGTTCGATGACGACGCCGGCCTGGCGGATGTTGCCCATCTGGATGAGGGAGAAGATGCCGAGGCCAAGCATCAGCAGGCCGATGAGCGCGAAGCCGAGCAGCGCGCGCGGGGCGATGTTCATATTACGTAGAGACATGAAGGGACGATCCAGGCAAAGGGAAAAGGGTGCGCAAAGTGCGACAGAACATGACTTGCCGGGCTATCGGTTGTGACTGCTCAGTCTTGAGTGCTGTTGGCGAAAATTGTGAGGTTGCTAACCTTTTCCTGACCGGCGGTTGACCCATGTCGGAACAAGGGGGTGGTTCCTCTGTCAATCTGCGGGTTAGACACCTTGTGAATCCGATATTTAATGGCGATGGGCCGCACTTTTCTTTATCGTGTGCGCCCCTCGCAACAACCTGAGATAGACCCATGCTGGAAGCTTCCCTGAACCAAATCGAGCAACTGGTCAGCGACCTGATGCAGAAGAACGCTCAACTCACCGAGCAGAACACCGTCCTCGGCCAGGAACTGGCCCAGGCCAAGGAAGAGAACGAAACCCTGCAGCTGTCGCTGATGGAGCAGGAAGAGAAGAACGGCAGCACCGCCGCACGTCTGCAGGCCCTGCTCGAGCGCGCCAACGCTGGCGTCGTAGGCGCATGACACTGCGAGCGCAGCCGATCAATGTCGTGTCGATCCTCGGCAACGACTATTCGATCAAGGCGCCTGAAGGCCAGGAAGCGACCCTGGCCCAGGCCGTGCAGATGCTCAACACCGCCCTGGCCCAGACCAAGCGTCAGTACCCGACCCTGATCGGCGACAAGCTGCTGGTGCTGGCCGCGCTGAACCTGTGTTCGCGGCAGATCGAACTGCAGGATGAGCACCGCAAGACGCTGGAGCGTACCCAGGCGCAGATCGACGCCACGGTGGACGCCATCGTGCGAACCATAGCCGAACAATAAGGCCTTGCATCGACCTCTGTGGGAGCGGGTTCACCCGCGAATGCGTCAGTGCATTCAGCATCGCATTCGCGGGTAAACCCGCACCCGCAGGGCATATGATTGCTTCAGATCACTGGATTAACTGGATACGCAAGTGTATACACTTTCCGCAGAACAATAATTATGCGGGGAGTAGGGCATGCGTATCTGGCGCAAGAGCATCCAGTGGCAGTTGATCACCAGCATGGGCGCCGCCCTGCTGGCGAGCATCCTGGTGGTGGTCATCATTTTCACGGTGGCGCTAAACCGCCTCACCGAACGCTACCTGGTCGATACCGCGCTGCCCGCCAGCATCGAGGCCATCCGCAACGACATCGAGCGCATGCTCGGCCAGCCGCTGGTGGCGGCGGCGGATATTGCCGGCAACACCCTGCTGCGCGACTGGCTTGCCGCCGGTGAAGACCCTGCCCAGGCCGCTCCATTCATCGAATACCTGACCGCCGCCAAGCAGCGCAACCAGGCCTTCACCACCTTGTTCGTCTCGACCGAAACCGGCCACTACTACAACGAGAATGGACTGGACCGTACCCTCAGCCGCAGCAACCCCAAGGACAAATGGTTCTACGGCTACATCGACAGCGGTGCCGAACGCCTGATCAACATCGACATCGACGGTGCCACCGGCGAGCTCGCGCTGTTCATCGACTATCGAGTGGAAAAGAATGGCCAACTGGTCGGTGTGGCTGGCATGGGCCTGCGCATGACCGAACTGTCGAAGCTGATCCATGACTTCAAATTTGGCGAGCACGGCAAGGTGTTCCTGGTGCGTAACGATGGCCTGATCCAGGTTCATCCGGACGCTGCCTTCAGCGGCAAACGCCAGCTCCCCGAACAGCTCGGCGCGGATGCCGCCAAGGCGCTGATGACCGGCGGCGAAGGCCTGCGCAGCAGCCGCTTCAGCCGTGACGGCGAAAGCTACCTGGCGCTCGGCCTGCCCCTGCGCGACCTCAACTGGACCCTGGTGGCCGAGGTGCCGGAGGAGGAAATCTACGCGCCAATGCACCAGGCGGTATGGCTGACCAGCCTGATCGGTGGTGCCGTGGCCCTGGTGTCGCTGCTGCTGGTGGTGCTGCTGGCGCGTGGCCTGGTGCGGCCGATCCGCCGCGTCACAGCGGCGCTGGTACAGATTGGCAGCGGCGCGGGTGACCTCAGCCACCGGCTGGACGATTCACGCCAGGACGAACTGGGCGACCTGGCGCGTGGCTTCAACCGCTTCCTCGACAGCCAGCGCCGGTTGATCGGCGAGGTATTGCACACTTCCGAGCGGCTGCACCTGGCGGTCGAGCAGGTGACACAGGTGGTGGACAACACCGCCGAGCGTTCCGGGCGCCAGCAGGAAATGACCGAAATGGTCGCTACCGCCGTGCACGAAATGGGTTTGACCGTGCAGGACATTGCCCGCAATGCCGGTGATGCGGCCCAGGCCTCGCAGTCGGCGAGGGACGAAGCCCTGCAGGCGCGTGAAGTGGTGCAACGCTCGATCCGTGGTATCGAGGGGATGTCGGGTGATATCGGCAAGGCGGCCGACGCAGTCAGCCAGCTGGCCGATGAAGTGGCCTCGATCGACGAAGTTCTAGCGGTTATTCGTAGCATTTCCGAGCAAACCAACCTGCTGGCGCTGAATGCTGCCATTGAAGCGGCCAGGGCAGGGGAGATGGGCCGTGGGTTTGCCGTGGTGGCCGATGAGGTGCGTACCTTGGCCCGGCGCACGCAGCTGTCCACCGACGAAGTGCAGCAGATGATCCAGCGCTTGAAGCAGGGCGCGGGTTCGGCGGTGAGTTCGATGCAGGCGGGGCAGCAGGCGACGGGTAGCGGGGTGGAGTCGAGCCAGCGCACCGGGGCGTCATTGGGGGCGATCACTGACCAGGTGGAGCACATCAGCGACATGAACCATCAGGTGGCTACTGCGACCGAAGAGCAGTCGGCGGTGACCGAGGAGATCAACCGTACGGTGCAGGGGATTTCCGACCTGGCGCGGGAGACCGCGGCGGAGGTGCAGGGCTGTCGCGAGGAGTGCCAGGCGCTGCGTGGTTTGGCTGATGACCTGGCGCGGCAGATGGGTGGGTTCAGGCTTTAGATCCGTGTTGGCTTCTTCGCGGGTAAACCCGCTCCCACAGGTTCATCATTGCTCTTGAGGGCAGAGCTGTACCTGTAGCTCCCACAGGCTCACCTCAGGCCTTGAAACCTGCGCGATCCCTGTGGGAGCGGGTTTACCCGCGAATGCGGCCTGTCAGGCGCCGATGATGGCGCGGATATCCGCCGCCAGCTCGCGCACCCGCTCTTCCTCGGTATCCCACGAGCACATGAACCGCGCCCCGCCGCTACCAATGAAGGTATAGAACCGCCACCCTCTGCCGCGCAGTGCTTCGATCGCGTGCTCCGGCACCTGCAGGAACACCCCGTTGGCTTCAACCGGGAACATCAGCTCCACCCCCGGCAAGTCACTCACCAGCGAGGCAAGCAACTGCGCGCAATGGTTGGCATGCGCGCCATGGCGCAGCCAGGCGCCATCTTCCAGCAGGCCCACCCAAGGCGCCGACAGGAAGCGCATCTTCGATGCCAGCTGCCCGGCCTGCTTGCAGCGGTAGTCGAAGTCCTCGGCCAGTTGGCGGTTGAAGAACAGGATCGCCTCGCCCACCGCCATGCCGTTCTTGGTGCCGCCGAAGCACAGCACATCGACACCGGCCTTCCAGGTCAGCTCTGCCGGGCTGCAGCCCAGGAACGAACAGGCATTGCTGAAGCGGGCGCCGTCCATGTGCAGGTTCAGCCCCAGCTCCTTGCAGGTGGCGCTGATCGCTTTCAGCTCGTCGGGTCGATAGACGGTGCCCACCTCGGTGGCCTGGGTAATGGTCACCACCCGTGGCTTGGGGTAGTGGATGTCCTGGCGCTTCAGCGCCACTTCGCGGATCGACTGCGGTGTCAGCTTGCCGTTGACGCTGGGCGCGGTCAGCAGCTTGGAGCCGTTGGAGAAGAACTCCGGCGCACCGCACTCGTCGGTTTCGACGTGGGCGGTCTCGGAGCAGATCACGCTGTGGTAGCTCTGGCACAGCGAGGCCAGGGCCAGGGAGTTGGCGGCGGTGCCGTTGAAGGCGAAGAACACCTCGCAGTCGGTTTCGAACAGCTTGCGGAAGTATTCCGCGGCGCGTTCGGTCCACTGGTCGTCGCCATAGGCGCGGTCGTGGCCATGGTTGGCCTTTTCCATCGCTGCCCAGGCTTCGGGGCAGATGCCGGAATAGTTGTCGCTGGCGAATTGTTGGCTCTTATCTGTCATGACACTGTCCTGTGAACGACGCAGAACAGCACTCTAAACCATCATTTGGTCGGTTGCCTATACAAGCTCGGTGGTTCGAATGGGCTGCCTGAGCATGCGCCAAGCAGAGTGGTGCATGCCAGTAAGGTAGCGGGGCGGTGGCATAGCGTCGCCCCACTTCTCTACAACTAACCTCGACGCTCACTCAAGTGGATTTCCCAGTAGATGTCTTCAATGATGCCGGCGACTTCATAGTAAGTTGCATCAATATAGCGAAAATCAATTTCGTAATTCTTGCCATTAATTTTTAAGTTTCCATTGTTGGCTAATGCGGCGTAGCCGAGATCACTCTGATCTTCAGAGAAATTTTTGATGAGGTCGCCGTTTGTGTAGAGCTGAACGTGAGCATATATTTTTTCAGTAACATTTTTCCGGCGTGAGCGGCTTGATCTCTCGGCTTTCCTGGCTTGCTGGCATTGCGTGTAGATTTTTTCTGAAAGTTCGGACGTCTTTAATTCGGCGCCAGTGATGCGTACCAGTTGCTGTTTATCAGATAAATCTGATTCAAATAAACTGAGTTTTGCAGTTGATCGCCGCAAATCAAAAGACTTGATATCAAGAATATCTCCGGCGCGCAAATGCACCAGCGAGCCATAGGCTTGAGGCTCCAGTGGGAATGTAAAAAGTCCGAAGTTGGCTTTAATTTCCATAGCGTTGCTCCTCATGCTTCGGCAGAAATTGGCGCCGCCGCTGACAAGATCTTCAAGCTCCCAGATCAATGTCGGCAACTGGTAGAAATGCCAGGCCTGGCTGTACCTGGTCAACGCTCAACTCAACCAGGTGCAGCAGCCTCGAACACGACAATGTCGTAAACGCGCCATTGCAAGGCGTGCGCAGGCATCTGACCCGCCCCGGCCAGTCATAACATCGCCACAAAGGGCCACAGTGCCCCACGACAAAAAATGATCGCTGCCGGGAGATACACGATGTTCAGCAAGCAAGACCAGATCCAGGGTTACGACGATGCACTGCTGGCGGCGATGAATGCCGAAGAACAGCGCCAGGAAGACCACATCGAGCTGATCGCCTCGGAAAACTACACCTCCAAGCGCGTGATGCAGGCCCAAGGCAGCGGCCTGACCAACAAGTACGCCGAAGGCTACCCGGGCAAGCGCTACTACGGTGGCTGCGAGCACGTGGACAAGGTAGAAGCCCTGGCCATCGAGCGCGCCAAGCAGCTGTTCGGTGCCGACTACGCCAACGTCCAGCCGCACTCCGGCTCCTCGGCCAACGGTGCCGTCTACCTGGCCCTGCTGCAGGCTGGTGACACCATCCTCGGCATGAGCCTGGCCCACGGCGGCCACCTGACCCACGGCGCCAAGGTGTCGTCCTCGGGCAAGCTGTACAACGCTGTGCAATACGGCATCGACACCAACACCGGCCTGATCGACTACGACGAAGTCGAGCGCCTGGCTGTCGAGCACAAGCCGAAAATGATCGTTGCCGGCTTCTCGGCCTACTCCAAGACCCTCGACTTCCCACGCTTCCGCGCCATCGCCGACAAGGTCGGTGCGCTGCTGTTCGTCGACATGGCCCACGTAGCCGGCCTGGTTGCCGCTGGCCTGTACCCGAACCCGATCCCGTTCGCCGATGTGGTTACCACCACCACCCACAAGACCCTGCGCGGCCCACGTGGCGGCCTGATCCTGGCCAAGTCGAACGAAGAGATCGAGAAGAAACTGAACGCCGCGGTGTTCCCTGGCGCCCAGGGCGGCCCGCTGATGCACGTTATCGCCGCCAAGGCCGTGTGCTTCAAGGAAGCACTGGAGCCTGAATTCAAGGCCTACCAGCAACAAGTGATCGAAAACGCCCAGGCCATGGCCCAGGTGTTCATCGACCGCGGCTACGACGTGGTTTCTGGTGGCACCGACAACCACCTGTTCCTGGTCAGCCTGATCCGCCAGGGCCTCACCGGCAAAGATGCCGACGCCGCCCTGGGCCGCGCGCACATCACCGTCAACAAGAACGCGGTGCCGAATGACCCGCAGTCGCCATTCGTCACCTCGGGCCTGCGTATCGGCACCCCGGCCGTCACCACCCGCGGCTTCAAGGTCGCTCAGTGCGTGGCCCTGGCCGGCTGGATCTGCGACATCCTCGACAACCTCGGTGACGCAGACGTCGAAGCCGATGTGGCGAAGAACGTCGCGGCCCTGTGCGCAGATTTCCCTGTTTACCGCTGAGTGGAGTCACACACCATGCAACGTTACTCGGGCTTCGGCCTTTTCAAGCACTCCCTCAGCCACCACGAGAACTGGCAGCGCATGTGGCGCACGCCAACCCCTAAAAAGGTCTACGACGTGGTTATCGTCGGCGGTGGCGGCCATGGCCTGGCCACGGCCTACTACCTGGCCAAGGAACACGGCATCACCAACGTTGCCGTGATCGAGAAGGGTTACCTGGGCGGCGGCAACACCGCCCGTAACACCACCATCGTGCGTTCCAACTACCTGTGGGACGAGTCGGCGCACCTGTACGAGCACGCCATGAAGCTGTGGGAGGGCCTGTCCCAGGACCTCAACTACAACGTGATGTTCTCCCAGCGCGGCGTGTACAACCTGTGCCACACCCTGCAGGACATGCGTGACTCCGAGCGCCGGGTCAGCGCCAACCGCCTGAACGGCGTGGATGGCGAGCTGCTCAACACCGCCCAGGTCGCGGCCGAGATCCCGTACCTGGATTGCTCGAAGAACACCCGCTACCCGATCCTTGGTGCCACCGTGCAGCGCCGTGGCGGCGTGGCCCGTCACGACGCCGTGGCCTGGGGCTTCGCCCGTGCCGCCGACGCCCTGGGCGTGGACCTGATCCAGCAGACCGAAGTGATCGGCTTCCGCAAGGAAAACGGCGCGGTCATCGGTGTGGAAACCAACAAAGGCTTCATCGGCGCCAAGCGCGTCGGCGTGGTCACCGCCGGTAACTCCGGGCACATGGCCAAGCTGGCCGGCTTCCGCCTGCCGCTGGAATCGCACCCGCTGCAAGCACTGGTATCCGAGCCGATCAAGCCGATCATCGACAGCGTGATCATGTCCAACGCCGTGCACGGCTACATCAGCCAGTCCGACAAGGGCGACCTGGTGATCGGTGCCGGTATCGACGGCTGGGTCGGCTACGGCCAGCGCGGTTCGTACCCGGTGATCGAGCACACCCTGCAGGCCATCGTCGAGATGTTCCCCAACCTCTCGCGCGTGCGCATGAACCGCCAGTGGGGCGGCATCGTCGATACCTCGCCGGACGCTTGCCCGATCATCACCAAGACCCCGGTCAAGAACATGTTCTTCAACTGCGGTTGGGGTACTGGCGGCTTCAAGGCGACCCCGGGTTCGGGCAACGTCTTCGCCGCGAGCCTGGCCAAGGGCGAAATGCACCCACTGGCCGCGCCGTTCTCCATGGACCGTTTCTACAACGGCGCACTGATCGACGAACACGGCGCCGCCGCCGTCGCCCACTAACCGGAGACACCGTCATGTTGCATATTTTCTGTCCCCACTGCGGCGAGCTGCGCTCCGAAGAAGAGTTCCACGCCTCTGGCCAGGCGCACATCGCCCGCCCGCTGGACCCTAACGCCTGCTCCGACGAGGAGTGGGGTACCTACATGTTCTACCGTGACAACCCACGCGGTATTCACCACGAACTGTGGGACCACGTTGCCGGCTGCCGCCAGTATTTCAACGTCACCCGCGACACCGTGACCTACGAAATTCTGGAAACCTACAAGATTGGCGAGAAGCCGCAAGTGACCGCCAGCGGCAAGCAGAGCAGCGCCGCGTCGACCGTCAAAGGCCAAGGGGAAAAAGTATGAGCCAGACCTATCGCCTCGCCAGCGGCGGCCGTATCGACCGCAGCAAGGTCCTGAACTTCACTTTCAACGGCAAGACCTATCAAGGTTATGCCGGTGACAGCCTGGCCGCCGCATTGCTGGCCAACGGCGTCGACATCGTCGGCCGCAGCTTCAAGTATTCGCGCCCACGCGGCATCATCGCCGCTGGTACCGAAGAGCCGAACGCCATCCTGCAGATCGGCTCCAGCGAAGCCACCCAGATCCCCAACGTGCGTGCCACCCAGCAGGCGCTGTACGCAGGTCTTGTAGCTACCAGCACCAACGGCTGGCCGAACGTCAACAACGACGTCATGGGCATCCTGGGCAAGGTGGGCGGCAGCATGATGCCGCCGGGCTTCTACTACAAAACCTTCATGTACCCGAAATCGTTCTGGATGACTTACGAGAAGTACATCCGCAAAGCCGCGGGCCTTGGCCGCGCGCCGCTGCAGAACGACCCGGACAGCTACGACTACATGAACCAGCACTGCGACGTGCTGATCGTCGGCGCCGGCCCTGCCGGCCTGGCCGCAGCGCTGGCCGCTGCCCGCAGCGGTGCCCGCGTGATCCTGGCTGACGAGCAGGAAGAGTTCGGCGGCAGCCTGCTCGACACCCGCGAAACCCTCGACGGCAAGCCTGCTGCCGATTGGGTCAGCGCCGTGGTGAAGGAGCTGGAAAGCCTGCCGGAAGTGACCTTGCTGCCACGTGCCACGGTCAACGGCTACCACGACCATAACTTCCTGACCATCCACGAGCGCCTCACCGACCACCTCGGCGACCGCGCCCCGATCGGCCAGGTACGCCACCGCGTGCACCGCGTCCGCGCCAAGCGCGTGGTGCTGGCTGCCGGCGCCCACGAGCGCCCGCTGGTGTACGGCAACAACGACCTGCCGGGCAACATGCTGGCCGGTGCCGTGTCCACCTACGTACGCCGCTACGGCGTGGCCCCGGGCCGCAAGCTGGTGCTGTCGACCAACAACGACCACGCCTACCGCGCCGCGCTGGACTGGCACGACGCCGGCCTGCAAGTGGTCGCCATTGCCGACGCCCGCCACAACCCGCGTGGCTCGCTGGTTGAAGAAGCACGTGCCAAAGGCATTCGCATCCTCACCTCCAGCGCCGTGATCGAGGCCAAGGGCAGCAAGCACGTCACCGGCGCCCGCGTGGCCGCCATCGATGTGCAGGCACACAAGGTCACCAGCCCTGGCGAAACCCTCGAGTGCGACCTGATCGCCACCTCCGGCGGCTACAGCCCGATCGTGCACCTGGCTTCGCACCTGGGCGGTCGCCCGGTATGGCGTGAAGACATCCTCGGCTTCGTGCCGGGCGATGCCCCGCAAAAACGCGAATGCGTGGGTGGCATCAACGGCGTCTACGCCCTGGGCGACGTGATCGCCGATGGCTTCGAAGGCGGCGTTCGCGCAGCCACCGAAGCGGGCTTCAAGGCCACCGTTGGCAGCCTGCCGAAAACCGTTGCGCGCAAGGAAGAGGCCACCGTGGCACTGTTCCAGGTGCCGCACGACAAGGGCACTGCCCGCGCACCCAAGCAGTTCGTCGACCAGCAGAACGACGTCACCGCGGCCGCCATCGAACTGGCCACCCGCGAAGGCTTCGAGTCGGTCGAGCACGTAAAACGCTACACCGCGTTGGGCTTCGGTACCGACCAGGGCAAACTGGGCAACATCAACGGCCTGGCCATTGCCGCCCGTTCGATCGGCATTACCATCCCGGAAATGGGCACCACCATGTTCCGCCCCAACTACACGCCGGTTACCTTCGGTGCAGTAGCGGGCCGTCACTGTGGTCACCTGTTCGAGCCCGTACGCTTCACCGCCCTGCATGCCTGGCACGTGAAGAACGGCGCCGAGTTCGAAGACGTCGGCCAGTGGAAACGCCCGTGGTACTTCCCGAAAGCCGGTGAAGACATCCACGCCGCCGTGACCCGTGAGTGCAAGGCCGTGCGCGACAGCGTGGGCCTGCTGGACGCCTCGACCCTGGGCAAGATCGACATTCAGGGCCCGGATGCGCGTGAGTTCCTCAACCGCATCTACACCAACGCCTGGACCAAGCTCGACGTGGGCAAGGCCCGCTATGGCCTGATGTGCAAGGAAGACGGCATGGTCTTCGACGACGGCGTAACCGCCTGCGTCGGCGACAACCACTTCATCATGACCACCACCACTGGCGGCGCCGCCCGTGTGCTGCAGTGGATGGAGCTGTACCACCAGACCGAGTGGCCGGAACTGAAGGTGTACTTCACCTCGGTCACCGACCACTGGGCCACCATGACCCTGTCCGGCCCCAACAGCCGCAAGCTGCTGAGCGAGCTGACCGACATCGACATGGACAAGGAAGCCTTCCCGTTCATGACCTGGAAGGAAGGCAACGTCGGCGGCGTACCGGCCCGGGTGTTCCGTATCTCGTTCACCGGCGAGCTGTCGTACGAAGTCAACGTGCAGGCCAACTACGCCATGGGCGTTCTGGAACAGATCATCGAGGCAGGCAAGAAGTACAACCTGACCCCGTACGGTACCGAGACCATGCACGTACTGCGTGCCGAGAAGGGCTTCATCATTGTTGGCCAGGATACCGACGGCTCGATGACCCCGGACGACCTGAACATGAGCTGGTGCGTAGGCCGCAACAAGCCGTACTCGTGGATCGGCCTGCGTGGCATGAACCGCGAAGACTGCGTGCGCGAGAACCGCAAGCAACTGGTAGGCCTGAAGCCGGTCGACCCGAACCAGTGGCTGCCGGAAGGCGCCCAGCTGGTATTCGACCCGAAACAGCCGATCCCGATGGATATGGTTGGCCACGTCACCTCCAGCTATGCGTCCAACTCCCTGGGCTACTCGTTCGCCATGGGGGTGGTCAAAGGCGGCCTCAAGCGCATGGGCGAGCGCGTCTACTCGCCGCAGGCGGATGGCAGCGTGATCGAGGCGGAGATCGTGTCTTCGGTGTTCTTCGATCCGAAGGGTGAGCGGCAGAACGTTTGAGGCTTCACCGGTAGCTCTGATTGGAATGCGGCCTCTGTGGGAGCGGGTTCACCCGCGAATGCGATGGTGGATTCACCGCCCTCTTCGCGGGTAAACCCGCTCCCACACTGGGTCTCCTCAGTCTGTGACTACAGGTTCTACCTCAGGTCTTCGCGATCAACAGAATTCAAGGCAGGTAAGAAATGAGCGCTATCAACGTCTTCCAGCAAAACCCCGGCGCCGAGGCCAAGGCCCAGTCGCCACTGCACCACGCCGACCTGGCCAGCCTGGTTGGCAAAGGCCGCAAGAACGCAGGCGTGACCCTGCGTGAACGCAAGTTCCTCGGCCACCTGACCATCCGTGGCGACGGCCACAACCCGGAATTCGCCGCCGGCGTGCACAAGGCCCTGGGCCTGGAGCTGCCAGTGGCACTGACCGTGGTCGCCAACAACGAAATGTCGCTGCAATGGATGGGCCCCGACGAGTGGTTGCTGATCGTCCCGGGTGGCCAGGAGTTTGCCGTTGAGCAAAAGCTGCGCGCAGCCCTCGAAGGCCAGCACATCCAGGTGGTCAATGTCAGCGGCGGGCAGAGCCTGCTGGAACTGCGCGGCCCGAATGTGCGCGAAGTTCTGATGAAATCCACCAGCTATGATGTTCACCCGAACAACTTCCCGGTGGGCAAGGCAGTCGGCACCGTGTTCGCCAAGTCGCAACTGGTGATTCGCCGCACCGCCGAAGATACCTGGGAGCTGGTGATTCGCCGCAGCTTCGCCGACTACTGGTGGCTGTGGCTGCAGGACGCTTCGGCCGAGTACGGCCTGAGCATCGAGGCTTAAGGAGAACAGAACATGAGTCGGGCACCGGATACCTGGATTCTCACCGCCGACTGCCCGAGCATGCTCGGCACCGTCGACGTGGTGACGCGTTACCTCTTCGAGCAGCGCTGCTACGTGACGGAGCACCACTCCTTCGATGACCGGCTGTCGGGGCGTTTCTTCATTCGCGTGGAGTTCCGCCAGCCGGATGATTTCGATGAAGCCGGCTTCCGGGCCGGCCTTGCCGAGCGCAGCGAGGCGTTCGGCATGACCTTCGAGCTGACCGCACCTAACCATCGCCCCAAAGTGGTGATCATGGTGTCCAAGGCCGACCACTGCCTTAACGACCTGCTGTATCGCCAGCGTATCGGTCAGCTGGCCATGGACGTGGTCGCGGTGGTATCCAACCACCCTGATCTCGAACCCCTGGCACACTGGCACAAGATTCCTTACTACCACTTTGCCCTCGACCCCAAGGACAAGCCCGGGCAAGAGCGCAAGGTACTTCAGGTGATCGAGGAAACCGGCGCCGAACTGGTGATTCTTGCGCGCTACATGCAGGTGCTGTCGCCAGAGCTGTGCCGGCGCCTGGATGGTTGGGCGATCAACATTCACCACTCCTTGCTGCCAGGGTTCAAAGGCGCCAAGCCTTATCACCAGGCGTACAACAAGGGCGTGAAGATGGTTGGCGCTACCGCGCACTACATCAACAACGACCTGGACGAAGGCCCGATCATCGCCCAGGGTGTGGAGGTGGTCGACCACAGTCATTACCCCGAAGACCTGATTGCCAAAGGGCGCGACATCGAGTGCCTGACCCTGGCGCGAGCGGTGGGGTATCACATCGAGCGACGAGTGTTCCTCAATGCGAACAGGACTGTGGTGCTCTGACCGCGTCTAGCTTTTATCGCGGGCATGGGCTTTCAGGGTTTCGCGGATGGCTGTAACGAACCTCTGGCGCATGTCCGCACCCAGTTTGTTACCTGGGATTGGATCGCCGTCGCGGTCCACCCAGCCTGCTTTGAACTCGTGAAGATCCATGCCTTCGGCTTCTTCGTCGAAGTCGTAGCCTGGACCATAAGCCGCGTAATAGAAGATCTTGTCGGCGTCCAGAAAGTACCGCTGTTTGCCGAACAATGCTGCTTCGATGTCTGGGTCGAAGCCCTGCTGCCTGGCAGCCTCGACCCAGTATGGCCAGAAGGCGTCCTCGGGGCGCTCAATATCCGTCATGGTGGTTCTCCGGTTTGATAGACGATGGGTTACTGCATCCCTATCGAAACACTCGGTCGCCAACGTATTGCGGTAGATATTCATCGCCCCGGGCATGCGCGCGACCACCACCTGGCCGATTGCCGTTCAGAGGTATTTGCCTGTCGTTTCCAGTCAGCGCGTCCGTCCCCATCAGGCCCACAATTCCCTGCATTCCAGTAACACATGCCGCCCACGGATGGCGGCGCGTTCAACCACCGCTGCATAAATATAAATCAAGCGAGGTAAGAGCATGTCTGGCAATCGTGGAGTGGTATATCTCGGCGCCGGCAAGGTCGAGGTGCAGAAGATCGACTACCCGAAAATGCAGGACCCACGCGGCAAGAAGATCGAGCACGGCGTGATCCTGAAGGTGGTCTCCACCAACATCTGCGGCTCCGACCAGCACATGGTCCGCGGTCGCACCACTGCCCAGGTCGGCCTGGTCCTGGGCCACGAAATCACCGGCGAGATCGTAGAGAAGGGCCGTGACGTCGAGCGCATGCAGATTGGCGACCTGGTCTCGGTGCCATTCAACGTCGCCTGTGGCCGCTGCCGCTCCTGCAAGGAAATGCATACCGGTGTCTGCCTCACCGTCAACCCTGCCCGCGCTGGCGGTGCCTACGGTTACGTCGACATGGGCGACTGGACCGGCGGCCAGGCCGAGTACGTGCTGGTGCCGTACGCCGACTTCAACCTGCTGAAACTGCCCGAGCGCGACAAGGCCATGGAAAAGATCCGTGACCTGACCTGCCTGTCCGACATCCTGCCGACCGGCTACCACGGTGCCGTGACTGCCGGTGTAGGCCCAGGCAGCACCGTCTACGTTGCTGGTGCCGGCCCGGTCGGTCTGGCTGCCGCTGCCTCGGCACGCCTGCTGGGCGCTGCCTGCGTCATCGTCGGCGACCTCAACCCAGCCCGCCTGGCCCACGCCAAGTCCCAAGGCTTCGAAGTGGTCGACCTGTCCAAGGACACCCCGCTGCACGAGCAGATCGTCGACATCCTCGGCGAGCCGGAAGTGGACTGCGCCGTCGACGCCGTCGGCTTCGAAGCCCGCGGCCATGGTCACGAAGGTGCCAAGCATGAAGCGCCGGCCACCGTGCTGAACTCGCTGATGCAGGTTACCCGCGTTGCCGGCAACATCGGTATCCCGGGTTTGTACGTGACCGAAGACCCGGGTGCGGTGGATGCTGCCGCCAAGATCGGCGCGCTGAGCATTCGCTTTGGCTTGGGCTGGGCGAAGTCGCACAGCTTCCACACCGGCCAGACCCCGACCATGAAGTACAACCGCCAGCTGATGCAGGCGATCATGTGGGACCGAATCAACATCGCTGAAGTGGTGGGTGTGCAGGTGATCAATCTGGATCAGGCGCCGGAAGGTTATGGCGAGTTCGATGCCGGTGTGCCGAAGAAATTCGTCATCGACCCGCACAAGATGTGGGGTGCGGCGTAATAGCGCGAATAAGATAAGCCCCTCATATTGAGGGGCTTTTTCATGGCACTTCCGATCTCACAGGGAAGGTTGCAAACTCAAGCCTGACGCCGTACCTATGGGAGTTGGTTTGCCGGCGATGGGGCCAGGCCCGTCACTCAATCTCTTAGGCATCATCCATCACATCTCCCACTGAAAGTGGCCTTTGGGTTCTCTTATATCGCGTGCGGCTGTCTGCACTCGTTCAATAGGCGACTCTTTATAATGCGGATTTTTTTTCCTATCTTTTAGCCATTTCTTTTTTTTCGCCCGGTGTATGTCGTCGATTTCTTTGTCGATATCATTGAATGCGGCTTTAATTGTATCTTTTGCTTGCTTTGTCTGTTCATTTAGTATGCGATAGTGTTCTGCAAGATTTTTATCTTTGAGAATATAGTGTTTGTGTCTAAATTTTTTGGCTTCGTTGCTTAGGCTGTGTACTTTGGGGAGGTTATTTTGGTTGGTTAACATCTCCTGTTTTGACTTTTCTAGATCACTTAATTTTCTTCGGGGGCTAGGGATTTCAAAGTTTATGATTGCCTTGGATCGGGCTTCGAGCTCGGTATTATAAGTATTGACTTGTCGAGTGAGAGATTTTTTTCGGCCAAAAAAAATGTTTCTAAAAGTTTTCCAGATTTTTATATGGCCTGAAGGATCAATGTTATTTATCGGGTCATTCCCGCAGTAGCTGTAAGCATTGATTCCGCCTAGATTGAACGGGCTTAGAGTGTCAGGGCAGATGAATCTCAGGTGGCGGACGCTAAGGGGGCGATTGTGACCAATTCCGAGCAGGTACAGCCCTAGCTCAATAAGTAGGAGTTCTCCGTTGTATCCCGGAAAGGTTCCTGTTTCGGGGGCATTTGAAATATTTCCGTACGGAGTGTAGGCAACAGGTCGTTCTGTGCAGCCTGACCTCTTCAAGACGCTTGCTGACTCATCAGTCAAATAAAGCTTTGCAGGGCTTTCAATGTCGCTTTCCCATTCGGCCAGTATGTTCTGGTGATTACGAAGTAATGTGCGACTTCCCGTTGGTGTTTTCAGGTTGTGGGGACGCCCATCCATATAAAAAAATTGTTGGTCTAAATTTTTAGTACTCATGGTAACCCTCGGCTATGGAGTTCAAGGTCATGCATGAGTATCGGATGACTCTTTTGACACCGCTACTGGCAAAAATAACAGGCGTCCGCTACGGCTTAGGATTGGCCTCCCGACAAGCCGCTTGGAACAATCGCCCAAATCATCAGTCCAAACCTCGTTTCCCAGGCCATCCCGGCCGACGAGGTCCCTCCCGATGAAAGCATTCACCCTGGCAACCCTGATGACCCTGGCCGCAAGCCCTGTGTTCGCCTTCAACCTCAGCGACGCCGCCAACGCCGTGTCGGCCATGCAGAACCAGAATCAGAGCCAGCAAGGCCAGGTGCAGGCGCCCGAGGCGCAGGCCAACCTGCTCAACACCTTGGGCAGCCAATTGAATATCACCCCGGAGCAAGCCGTGGGCGGTGCAGGGGCCATGCTGGGGCTGGCGCGCAACAACCTGAGCAGCGACGACTACGGCCAATTGACCAAGGCCGTGCCGGGGCTTGACCTGCTTGCCGGGGCCAATGTACTGGGTGGCTTGAGTGGCCTGGGTGAGTTGCTGGGCAAGAACAGCGAGAGCCAGTCGGCCTTGAGCAATGCGCTGGGCAACAATGTGGAAAACCGCAGCGACCTGGACAATGCGTTCAAGGCGCTGGGGATGGACACCGGGATGATCGGGCAGTTTGCGCCGTTGCTGCTGCAGTACCTGGGGCAGCAGGGGATTGCCGGGTCGCTGTTGCAGAATCTGGGGAGTTTGTGGACCACTCCTGCTCCGTTGACCGGGCCTTCGGTCTGAGGATTTCGCCAGTATCACAGCGTTGAAGGCTGACGCCGTACCTGTAGGAGCGGCCTTGTGTCGCGAGAGGGCCGCAAAGCGGCCCCACTATTTCAGCGTCGATGCAGATATAGCCGGGGCTGCTCTGCAGCCCTTTCGCGACACAAGGCCGCTCCTACAAAGGCCAGCGCAGGCCATGAGATTGGTGTATCCCGCAAAGGCGAGTCAGGTCGCTTCTGTGAAATCCACCAGCCGCACCGGGCGGCGGAAGCCGGCGGTCAGTACTGCCAGATACGCAAGACCCAGCGCAAACCAGCACAGGCCAATCACCAAGGTAAGCGCCGACAGGCTGGTCCACAGCCACAGTGTCAGCCCCAACCCCACCAGCGGCACCAGGCCATAGCTCAGCAGCCCTTTGAGGCTGCGCTGCGAGGCATCGTCCACCAGGTGGGTCTTCACCACCGCCAGGTTCACCGCCGAAAACGCCACCAGCGCACCAAAGCTGATCAGCGATGCAAGGGTCGCCAGGTCGATCACCAACGCCAGCAACGAGAACGCCGAAACCAGCAGAATGGCGAACACCGGCGTGCCGAAGCGCGGTGACAGGTAGCCGAACGTTCGCTGCGGCAGCACCTTGTCACGGCCCATGGTGAACAGAATGCGCGACACAGCCGCCTGCGAGGCCAGCGCCGAGCCCAGGCTGCCGGCCACATAGGCCGCAGTGAAGAAGTTGGCCAGGAACTGCCCGCCCGCCTTGAACATCACCTCATTGGCCGCCGCATCGGCATTGGCAAAAGTGGTGCCCGGCAGTACCAGTTGGCTGACATAGGCCAGCACGGTGAACAGCACGCCGGCGAACAGGGTGGTGAGGATGATTGCCCGTGGCACATCGCGGCGGGCATCGCGGCATTCTTCGGCCAAGGTCGAGACAGCGTCAAAGCCGAGGAACGACAGGCACAGCACCGCCGCACCAGCCATCAGCGCGCCGAAGCCCGGCTGCGAACCGTTGCCCAGCAGTGGCGACAACAGCTCGAGCGGCTGGCCGGCCAGGGACTGGCAGGACAGGGCGACGAACACCACGATGAAGACGATCTGCGCCCCGACGATCAGGTTGCTGGTCTTGGCCACAGAGTGAATGCCGACCACGTTGAGCAGCGTGACCAGGGCAATCGAGGCCAGCGCGATAGACCACGCGGGGATGGCCGGAAAGGCGATGTTCAGGAACAGGCCGATCAGTAGGTAGTTGATCATCGGCAGGAACAGGTAGTCGAGCAGCAGCGACCAGCCGGCCAGGAAGCCAACGTTCGGGCCGAAGGCCATGTTGGTGTAGGAGTACGCCGAGCCCGCGACCGGGAAGCGTTTGACCATGAAGCTGTAGGAGGTGGCGGTGAACAGCATGGCCACCAAGGTGACGATATAGGCGCCGGCCGTGCGGCCACCAGTAAGTTCGGTGACGATGCCGTAAGTGGTAAAGATGGTCAGCGGGACCATGTACACCAGGCCGAAGAACACCAGGGCGGGCAGGCCGAGGACACGGCGGAGCTGGACGGGGGTAGAGCTGGGTGGGTTGGCCATCGTTCGATCCAGAGCATTTTTGTAGTTGTGCTTTGGTCGATTTTTATCCACTTAGGTGGGGCGTGACAAAGAAGTAATCCTAATGCTGATTATTAGCCAGGTTTTTAATCGGATTCTTGTAATGCCTGTTCCGGCCTCTTCGCGGGTAAACCCGCTCCCACAGGGGGCTCACAGGTCTTGAGTTCTGCGCATTACCTGTGGGAGCGGGTTCACCCGCGAAGAGGCCTGGTCAGGCAATGGAAATCTCAGCCCATCTCCACCCGCAGCTGCTCGATCCTCAAGTCCTTCTCCACCCACAACTGGTTCACCCAGGCCTGCACGGTCTGCCTGAACTCAGCATCATTCTCGTAATCCCCCGCCCACAGCATCGGGTCCAGTTCACGTACACGAATGTCGATAATCACCCGGCTGATGCTGCCATTGAGCAAATCCCAGAACCCCGGCGCCTTGTTGCCGGGGTAGACGATGGTCACGTCCAGCAAGGCATCCAGTTGCTCGCCCAATGCCGCCAGCACGAACGCCACACCACCAGCCTTGGGCTTGAGCAGGTAGCGATAGGGCGATTGCTGCTCGCGGTGCTTGGCCTCGGTAAAGCGTGTGCCTTCCAGGTAGTTCACCACGGTCACCGGCTGGCGCTTGAACAGTTCACAAGCAGCCTTGGTGATTTCCAGGTCCTTGCCCCTCAGCTCGGGGTGCTTCTCCAGGAAGGCCTTGCTGTAGCGCTTCATGAACGGGTAATCCAGCCCCCACCAGGCCAGGCCCAGCAGTGGTACCCAGATCAGCTCCTTCTTCAGGAAGAACTTGAAGAACGGTGTACGGCGGTTGAGGCTCTCGATCAGCGCCGGAATATCGACCCAGGTCTGGTGGTTGCTGACGGCCAGGTACGAAGTGTCCTTGCGCAGGTTCTCGACGCCACGGATATCCCACTGGGTAGGAATGCACAGGGCAAAGATAGCCTTGTCGATCTCCGACCAGGTCTCGGCCACCCACATCACCGCCCATGAGGCATAGTCACGCCCACGCCCCGGCAGCACCAGT
Organism: Pseudomonas sp. B5(2017); assembly: GCF_002112825.1. Lineage (NCBI taxonomy): Bacteria > Pseudomonadati > Pseudomonadota > Gammaproteobacteria > Pseudomonadales > Pseudomonadaceae > Pseudomonas > Pseudomonas sp. B5(2017). The sequence goes on along the minus strand of NZ_NEIR01000005.1, from coordinate 128,315 downwards.
TTGAGCAGGGCGAAGACCAGCAGCGGGCAGATCAACACCAGGGTGTTGAGCAGCAGCAGGGTGGTAGTGAGGATGCCGGTCAGCAGGCGACGCATAAAGAGACTCTTGTTGTGGGAGATAAACGGTTGGCAATGATAAGCAGGGCAGTGGCCTACGCCAAATTTCCAGTGCCCTGCGGCGAGGACAAATGTTTCACATTATGTTGGTTAGGCTTGTGACAGCGAACCTATCCTGCCAGTGCAGTCTAAGCACTGACCCTCCTCAAGGAAGCTTGCCTGTGAAACCTCTGCTTGCCCTGCTGTCGTTGTTGGCGCTGCCGGTCATGGCCGCCGAGCCCACAATCTATGGCCGTTACGAGAACATAGCCCTGCCCGAACTGGGCGAAACCCTGAAAGCCAAGATGGATACCGGTGCCTTCACCGCGTCGCTGTCGGCCAAGGACATCGAGCTGTTCACCCGTGATGGCGACGAGTGGGTGCGCTTCCGCCTGGCTACCAAGGACTCGGACGGCAAGGTGTACGAGCACAAGGTCTCGCGCATCAGCAAGATCAAGGGCCGTGCCGATGAAGAGGAGGAAGGCGATGCGCCGGAAATCTCCAAGCGCCCGGTGGTCGACCTGGAGCTGTGCCTGGGGGACGTGAAACGCACCGTCGAGGTCAACCTGGTGGACCGCAGCAGCTTCAACTACCCGTTGCTGGTGGGCTCCAAGGCTTTGCGCGAGTTCAAGGCGGCGGTCAACCCGGCCAAGAAGTTCACCGCTGGCAAGCCTGACTGCTGATCGCAAGCCTCGGCCTCTTCGCGGGCACGCCCGCTCCCACAGGGATGGCGCGTGTCCTTGTGGGCTGCGCGGTACCTGTGGGAGCTGGCTTGCCTGCGATGGGGCGCATAGCGGCCCCACGATCTCAGCGCTGATGCAGAAATCGCCGGGGCCGCTCTGCGGCCCTTTCGCGACACAAGGCCGCTCCTACACAATAGTGCGTCGCCATAGATATCTGCACAGGCCCGGACGCCATGCCCCACATCCTCATCGTCGAAGACGAAGCCGCCATCGCCGATACCCTGGTCTACGCCCTGCAGGCCGACGGCCATAGCACCGAATGGGTAACCCTGGGCGGCGCCGCCCTCGACCAGCAGCGCCAGCGCCCGGCCGACTTGGTCATCCTCGACATCGGCTTGCCCGATATCAGTGGCTTCGAAACCTGCCGCCAGCTGCGCCGCTTCAGCGAAGTACCGGTAATGTTCCTCAGCGCCCGCGATGGCGAAATCGACCGGGTGGTGGGCCTGGAAATCGGCGCAGACGATTATGTGGTCAAACCCTTCAGCCCGCGTGAAGTGGCGGCGCGGGTACGGGCGATCCTCAAGCGCATGGGCCCCAGGGTCGAGCCCGCTGTCGAGGCCACGCTGTTCCAGCTCGACACCTTGCGCATGCAGATTACCTACCGCGGCCAGCCACTCCCCCTTACCCTCCACGAATTCCGCCTGCTGCAATGCCTGCTCGAGCAACCGCACCGGGTATTCAGCCGCGAACAGCTGCTGGACGCCGTGGGCGTGGCCTCTGACGTGGGCTACGAGCGCAACATCGACAGCCATATCAAGAGCCTGCGCGCCAAGCTGCGCCAGGTGGCCAGCGATGCCGAACCGATCCAGACCCACCGTGGCCTCGGCTACAGCTACAGCCCGGACCATGCCTGATGCGCCTGGGCATCCGGATCTTCCTGGTGTACTTCCTGTTCGTCGGACTGGCGGGCTACTTTCTGCTCAACACGGTGCGCGAACAGATCCGTCCGGTGGTGCGCCAGTCCTCTGAAGAAACGCTGGTAGACACCGCCAACCTGCTGGCCGAGATCCTGCACGATGACGTCAAGGCCGGCACCCTGAACCAGATCCGCTTGCCCGAGGTGCTAAAGGCCTATGGCTCGCGCAGCCCGGGTGCGCAGATCTGGGGCCTGGCCAAGAATCAGGTCAGCCACCGCATCTATGTCACCGATGCCAAGGGCACCGTGCTGCTGGACTCCAGCGGCGAGGATCTGGGCAAGGACTACTCGAAGTGGAATGACGTGTACCTGACCTTGCGTGGCCAGTACGGCGCCCGCTCCACCCGCAGCGACCCCGACGATGAAAGCACCTCGGTGATGCACGTGGGTGCACCGATCATCGACGATGGCAAGATCATCGGCGTGGTCACCGTGGCCAAGCCCAACAGCTCGCTGCAACCTTACATCGACCGCTCCGAACGGCGCTTGCTGACCCTGGGCCTGGGGCTGATCGGCCTGGGCCTGCTGATCGGTGCCGCGTTGTCGTGGTGGCTGGCGCGCTCGCTGCGCCGGCTGGCCCGCTACGCCCAGGCGGTCAGCGAGGGCGAGCGCGCCGCCCTGCCGCACTACAAGGGTGGCGAACTGGCGCACCTGGCCCAGGCGGTCGAGCGCATGCGCACGCAACTGGAGGGCAAGGCCTATGTCGAGCGGTATGTGCATACCCTGACACACGAGCTGAAAAGCCCGCTGGCGGCCATTCGTGGTGCGTCCGAGCTGTTGCAGGGCGATGATATGCCGGCTGACCAGCGGGCGCGCTTTGCCGGCAACATCGAGCGCGAGAGCGAGCGTTTGCAGCAGATGATCGAACGCCTGCTCAACCTGGCCCGGGTCGAGCAGATGCAGGCGCTGGAGGATGAGCAGCAGGTGGCGCTGGCGGCGTTGGTGGACGAGTTGCTGTTGGCCCATGCGGTGCGTATCGAAGGTGCCGATTTGCAGGTGCGCCAGCGGGTGCCGGCTGGCTTGCGCTTGTTGTGTGACCCGTTCCTGATGCGCCAGGCGCTGGCCAACCTGCTCGACAACGCGTTGGACTTCACCCCGGAGGGAGGCGCGCTGTTGTTCGACCTGGAGCGCGATGGCGAGCGGGTGGCGCTGAGTGTGTTCAACCAGGGGCAGGCGATACCGGCCTACGCCATTGGGCGGGTGAGCGAGCGATTCTACTCGCTGCCGCGGCCGGGGAGTGGGCGCAAGAGCACCGGGTTGGGGCTGAATTTTGTGGCCGAGGTGATGCAGCTGCATGGCGGGGCGTTGGCTGTGGATAACGTCGATGGAGGGGTGCGGGTGAGGTTGTGGCTGCCGGTGCGGCGTATCAGCTGACATTGCCGGGGCTGCTGCGCAGCCCATCGCGACACAAGGCCGCTCCTACAAGAGCGCGCGCCCTCCTGTAGGAGCGGCCTTGTGTCGCGATGGGCCGCAAAGCGGCCCCAAAAACACACAATCTCCACACAGCCTCCCTATGGCCTCCACGCAAGGCGCAGACACTGCGCCCACTGCCACAGGAGGCCCCATGAACAAGACCCTCGGTTTCAAACTCGGTATGATCGCCGTATTGATGTTGCTGCTGCTCGTCCCGCTACTGCTGATCAGCGGCCTGATCGGTGAACGCCAGGCACTGCGCGACAATGTGCTGCGCGATATCGCCCAGAGCGCCAGCTTCGACCAGCAACTCAGCGGCCCGCTGCTGGTGGTGCCCTACCGCAAGTACCAGCGCCGCTGGATCGAAAAGGACGGCGAGCGCACCCAGGAAACCAGCATCATTGCCGGCCACCTGTACTTCCTGCCGGAAACCTTCGACGCCGACCTGGGCGTGGACACCGAACTGCGCGCCCGTGGCATCTACCAGGCCCGGCTGTTCCACGCCAAGGGCCGTATCAGTGGCCGCTTCAAGCTCCCGGAACGCTGGGGCATCGACAAGGACTTCGACGACTACCGCTTCGACAAGCCGTTCCTGGTGGTGGGCATCAGCGATATCCGCGGCATCGAGAACGGCCTTGAGCTGAGCATGGGCGAGCAGAAGGTGCCGTTCGAAGCCGGTACCCGGCTCGACTGGATGCGCGGCGGCGTGCACGCCAGCCTGCCGGGGCTGGACGGCTTGCAGGCGCGTGAATTCAGCTACGGTTTCGATCTCGCACTGCAGGGCACCGGCCAGTTGCACGTAGTGCCGGTGGGCCGCACCAGTGCCGTGGACCTGCGCGCCAACTGGCCGCACCCGAGCTTCGTCGGCAACTACCTGCCCAGTCGTCGCGACATCGACGCCCAGGGCTTCACTGCCCACTGGCAGACCTCGTTCTTTGCCACCAACCTCGAAGACGCCCTGCGCCAGTGCGCCACCGCCGGGCAGTGTGCGGACTTCAGCGAGCGCAGCTTCGGTGTCAGCTTCGTCGACCCGGTGGACCAGTACCTGAAGAGCGAGCGTGCGATCAAGTACGCCTTGCTGTTCATCGCCCTGACCTTCGCCGGCTTCTTCCTGTTCGAAGTGCTGAAGAACCTCAGCGTGCACCCGGTGCAGTACATCCTGGTGGGGGTGGCGCTGGCGTTCTTCTACCTGCTGTTGCTGTCGTTGTCCGAACACATCGGCTTTGGTTTGGCGTATGGGCTGTCAGCTTCGGCGTGTGTGCTGCTGATCGGCTTCTACCTGAGCCATGTGTTGCGCAGCCTGGGGCGTGGGGTGGGCTTTGCGGTGGGGTTGGCGGCGCTGTATGCGCTGCTCTACGGGCTGCTGAGTGCCGAGGACTATGCGCTGTTGATGGGCTCGTTGCTGTGCTTTGGCCTGCTGGGGGTATTCATGGTGCTGACCCGGCGGCTGGACTGGGCCCGGGTGGGGAGGGCGGCATGAGGGAGGACAGAGAGATCGGGCGGTGGTTGGCCCTCAGGATCGGGCAGCTGTTTCCTTTGACATCGAGGTGAGGCCTTCGCGGGCACGCCCGCGAAGAGGCCCTTCAGGCCACCGGAGAGGTCGCGACCATCGACGGCCGCTTGGCCACCTCGGCATACCACGCCGCCAATCCAGGCTGGTGTTCACGCCAGCCAAACTCGGGCTGGCGCAAATCCAGATACCCCAGCGCACAGGCCACGCCGATCGCTGCCAGGTCGAACCCGGACATCAACTCGGGCAAATGCTCCTGCTCCAGATTGGCCAGGCTACGGCGGATCTTGTCGCCCTGTGCCTGCAGCCAACCATCCCAGCGCTTGTCTTCAGGGCGCAGGAAGCTCTCATAGCGGCTCGACACCGCCGCATCCATGATGGCATCGGCCTGTGACACCAGCGTCATGCGCCGCCAGCGCGCCAAGCCTTCGCGCGGCAGCAGCGGCAGGCCGACGTGCTGCAGGTCGAGGTACTCGCAGATCACCCGGCTGTCATGCAGCACGGTGCCGTCTTCCAGGCGCAGGGCCGGGATCTTGCCGATCGGGTTGTCCTGGTTGAGCTGTGGGTCACCGCTGACCGGGCTGATGTTCACCGGCTGCAGCTGCACGCGCTCAAGCTGGCCAGTCTCGTGCAACACCACCATGACCTTGCGCACGAAAGGCGACAACGGCGAGTGGAACAGAGTCATCGTGCTCATGCTTCAGTTACCCTGCAGGCTCGGTGGCAGGCACACGCCGGTACCGCCGATACCGCAGTAGCCGTCCGGGTTCTTGGCCAGGTACTGCTGGTGGTAGGCCTCGGCGAAGTACACGGTCGGTGCCTGGTCGATTTCGGTGGTGATCTCGCCGAAGCCGGCCTTGTTCAGTTCGGCCTGGAAGGCGTCGCGGCTGGCCTTGGCCTGTTCCAGCTGTTCAGGGCTGGTGCAGTAGATGGCCGAGCGGTACTGGGTGCCGATGTCGTTGCCCTGGCGCATGCCCTGGGTCGGGTTGTGCAGCTCCCAGAACATCGCCAGCAGCTCGCGGTAGCTGACCTTGTCCTTGTCGAACACCACCAGCACCACTTCGGTGTGGCCGGTCAGGCCCGAGCACACTTCTTCGTAGGTGGGGTGGGGAGTGAAGCCGCCGGCGTAGCCGACCACTGTGCTGACCACGCCTTCACGCTGCCAGAAGCGACGCTCGGCGCCCCAGAAGCAACCCAGGCCGAAGATGGCGAAGTCGATGGCGCCTTCGAAGAAAGGGCCGAGCAGCGGCGTGTCTTTGAACACGTAGTGGAACTCGGGCAGGCTCATTGGCGTTTCGCGGCCAGGCAGGGCCTGTTCCGCGGTTGGCATGACGTTTTTGTTCACCAGGATTTCCGAACGCAGGACCATGGCCGTTCCTCTGTAGATCTTTGAGATGGGGGCTGGGGCATTCGCGGGTAAACCCGCTCCTACAGGTCCTGCACAGATTTCGAATATTGTGATGTACCTGTGGGAGCGGGCGTGCCCGCGAAGGGGCCCGTATGGGCTCTATAGTGCCCGAGGTTTGCGCGGCTGTCAGGCCACCGGGCCACGCGGATAGCGCTTCAGCCGTTCAGCCAGCTCGCGCCCCGGAATCGGCCGGTCGAACAGGTAGCCCTGGCCCACGTCGCAGCGGTGCCGGCGCAGGAACGCCAGCTGCTCCGGCGTCTCGATACCCTCGGCCACCACCTTCAGCTTGAGGTTGTGAGCCATGGCCACCACCGCCGAGGTGATTTCCATGTCGTCCTGGTTGTCCGGGATCTCGTTGATGAAGCTGCGGTCGATCTTGAGGATGTCGATCGGAAACTTTTTCAGGTAGCTCAGCGACGAGTAACCGGTGCCGAAATCGTCCATGGCCAGGGTCAGGCCCAGTGCCTTCAGCTCATCCAGCTGGCGGTGGGTGTCTTCGGTGGCCTCCAGCAGCAGGCCTTCGGTCAGCTCCAGCTCCAGCAGGTGCGGGGGCAGGGCTTCTTCCTCGAGGATGGTGCTGATCGACGCCACCAGGTCCGGGTCGGAGAACTGCTTGGGCGACAGGTTGATGGCCACATGCAGGTTGCCCATGCCGGCCTCGCGCAGTTGCTGGCTCATGCGGCAGGACTGGCGCACCACCCATTTGCCGATGGGGATGATCAGGCCGGTTTCTTCCGCCACGCTGATGAACTGGTCCGGGCGGATCATGCCGCGTTCGGGGTGGTTCCAGCGCAGCAGTGCTTCCAGCCCCAGCAGGCGGCCGCTGCGCAGGCACAGCTTGGGCTGGTAGAACACCTCCAGCTCGTTCTGGGTCAGGGCGCGACGCAGGTTGTTCTCCACGAACAGCTTGTAGCTGGCTTCGGCATTGAGCACTTCGGTAAACACCTGCACCTGGTGCTTGCCGTTGGCCTTGGCCTTGTGCAGCGCCAGGCCGGCGTTCTTCATCAGGCTGGCCGGGTCGGCGCCATGCAGTGGCGCGCAGGCCAGGCCCACCGAGGCGGTGACGTTGATCAGCTGGTTGTCGACGAACATCGGCTTGTCGAGGGTGCGCAGCAGTTGCTGGGCGACGCCCTGGCCATCTTCCAGGCTGGTGTCGTCGAGTAGCACGGCGAACTCGTTACTGGCAAAGCGCGCCAGGATACCGCCGGTGTGCAGGCTGTTGCGCAGGCGCCGGGCCAGGCTGATCAGCAGCTTGTCGCCGGTCTGGTGGCCGAGGCTGTCGTTGATGCGCTTGAAGTTGTCGATGTCCACCAGCAGCAGGCACATCGAGTACTCGCCATCGCGGGCAAAGCGCTCGTCCAGGCTGCGGATGAACGCCGGGCGGTTGCCCAGGTTGGTCAGGTTGTCGGTGTAGGCCAGGCGCTCGATGCGCTGCTGGGCCAGCTTGGTCTGGGTGACGTCTTCGTAGATGCCGATGTAGTGGGTCAGCTCACGGTTGTCGCCGTATACCTTGGAAATCGACAGCTGGCCCCAGTAGGGCTCGAGGTTCTTGCGCCGGCTCTTGAACTCGCCCTGCCAGCTGTTGCCCATGGCCAGGCTCGACGGCGAGTCGAACAGCAGCTCGCTCAGGTTTTCCAGCGCCGGCAGCTCGCCCAGGTGGCGGCCTTGCACTTCCTCGGTGCTGTACTGGGTGATGGCGGTAAAGCTGGGGTTGACGTACTCCACCACACCGTCGCGGTTGACCAGCAGGAAAGCGTTGGCGCTCTGCTCGACCGCACGCTGGAACAGGTGCAGGGCGCTGGCGGCGGTGCGCCGGTTGTGGTTGGTGATGACCTGGGCGAACTGGTCGGCCAGTTCGCCGGCAAAGGCGATTTCGTCCGACTGCCAGGCCCGTGTCTGGCCGGTCTGTTCCAGGCACAGCACGCCGACTACCTGGCCATCGACACGGATGCTGGCATCGAGCATGGCCTTGTTTTCCGGGTACATACTTTGCGCCAGGGCGCGGGTGCGTGGGTCGTGGCCGGCATTGTGGGCGTCGATGGCGCGGCTGGCGTGCAGCGCGTCGAGATAATCGGGGAAGTGGCTGGCATCGATTGCTTCGGGCTGGCGGTGCTCTTGCGCGTCCCGGTACCAGGCGATTATCGGCTCCAGACGCTGGTCTTCCAGGTGCCAGATGCTGGCGCAGTCCACCTTGTAGATCTCGCAGGCGCTCTGGGTAATCAGCTGGGCGGCTTCCCGCAGCGAGTTCCCGGCGCTGTAGCGTTGGCGGGCCAGGCGAAGGATCAGGTCCTGCTGGCCGCGTACCCGGTCCAGATGCTCGAGTTGTTCCTGCTGCGCGCGCTGGTTCAGTTGCAGGGCCAGTTGCAGGCGGTTGTTGCGCGATTCCAGGTCGCTGGCACCGGCTTCGCCAGTATCTTCGGCCTGGTCGTCGAGCACGCTCAGGTAGCCGCGCAACAGGTGGCGGTTGTGCTGCTTGTAGGCTTCCCCAGCCTCCAGCAGGCGTAGCGATGCAGTTGGCGTGTGCAAGGTGTAGCGCACGCGGTAGTAGCCGCGCTGGGCCAGTTGCAGCTGGATCTCGTCGTGCAGCCGGTAGCGGGCTTCGGGTTCCATCAGGCTGGCATAGGGTGCGTCTACCAGGGCGCACAGGTCGCCGGCGTGCAGGCCGAACTGGCGCTCGCAGGCCGGGTCGAGGTAGAGCATGGTCCAGCTGGCTTCGTTGAGCCTTTCGAAACGCAGCATGCCGAGCCGCGAGGGCACGGGTAACTGCGTGACGACCTCGGCCGCCACACGGCTGGCGGCATCGGGTTGGCTTTTCATCGAAGACTCGCTTGAAGAGGAAACGCGGCCTTGGGGGCGGCAGGTCTGGCAAGGTTGCATCATGTCCCGGGGGCTGGCAAGCAGCCATGCGTGATGCTGTGGACGGGTTATCGGCTGGTGGGTGGGAATCTGTAGTCTGGCTGATATTTCCGGGGCTGCTTTGCAGCCCATCGCAGGCGATCGCGGTACCTTGTAGGAGCGGCCTTGTGTCGCGATAGGAGGGCAAAGCCCTCCCGGCTTTCTCAAGGCAAAAAAAAGCCCCGCCAATCGACGGGGTTGAGGTACGAGCGTGGCAGCTCGAAAAGGGTACTGCCCCTCGCGGGGAGGGGCAGTGGGCTGCCTTACAGCAGCATGGTGCGGATATCGCCCAGCACGTCGCCCAGGCGCTTGGTAAAGCGCGCGGCGGCAGCGCCGTTGATCACACGGTGATCGTAGGACAGCGACAGCGGCAGCATCAGCTTCGGCTGGAATGCCTTGCCATCCCAGACCGGCTGCATGGTCGCCTTGGAGACGCCCAGGATAGCCACTTCCGGCGCGTTGACGATCGGCGTGAAGCCGGTGCCGCCAATGTGGCCGAGGCTGGAGATGGTGAAGCAGGCGCCTTGCATCTCGTCGGCCGACAGCTTCTTGGTGCGGGCTTTTTCGGCCAGCGCAGCCGCTTCGGCAGCCAGTTGCAGCAGGCTCTTCTGGTCGACGTTCTTGATCACAGGGACCAGCAGGCCGTCCGGGGTGTCCACGGCAAAGCCGATGTGCACGTACTTCTTGCGGATGATGGCCTTGCCGCTTGGCGCCAGCGAGCTGTTGAAGTCCGGCAGTTCCTTGAGCAGGAAGGCGCAGGCCTTGAGCAGCAGTGGCAGCACGGTCAGCTTCACGCCAGCCTTCTCGGCCACGGCCTTCTGCGCAACGCGGAAGGCTTCCAGCTCGGTGATGTCGGCGGAGTCGAACTGGGTCACGTGCGGCACGTTCAGCCAGCTGCGGTGCAGGTTGGCAGCACCGACCTGCATCAGGCGGGTCAGGGCCACTTCTTCCACTTCACCGAACTTGCTGAAGTCCACGGCAGGGATCGGCGGGATGCCGGCGCCACCGGTTGCACCAGCGGCTGCCGGTGCTTCCTTGGCCTTCTGCATCATCGCCTTGACGTAGACCTGCACGTCTTCTTTCAGGATGCGGCCGTGCGGACCGGTCGCGGCAACCGCGCCCAGGTCGACGCCGAATTCACGGGCCAGCTGGCGAACCGCCGGGCCTGCGTGAACCTTGGCGTTGCTGCCGGCAGCCGGTGCGGTAGCAACCGGTGCAGGGGTAGCAGCCGGGGCAGCAGCGGCAGGTGCGGCGGCCGGAGCCGCCTCAGCCTTGGCCGGGGCAGCAGCAGCGGCAGGTGCCGGAGCAGCAGCCGGGGCAGCGCCCGCGACTTTCAGCTTGAAGATCAGGTCGCCAGTGCCGACTTCGTCTTCCAGCTTGCACAGTACTTCTTCGACCACGCCGGCAGCCGGCGAAGGGATTTCCATGGAGGCCTTGTCGGACTCCAGGGTAATCAGCGACTGGTCGGCTTCGACGGTGTCGCCGACCTTGACCAGCACTTCGATGATCTTGGCCTTGCCCGACGAGCCGATGTCCGGCACGTGGATGTCCTGCACGCTGGCGGCAGCCGGGGCTGCTGCAGGGGCAGGGGCGGCTTCGGCGGCCGGAGCCGGCGCAGCAGCCTGGGCCGGGGCTGCGGCCGGGGCCTCAGGGGCCGCAGCAGCGGCGCCCTCGGCTTCCAGGACCAGCAGCTCGTCGCCTTCTTTCAGGCGGTCGCCCAGCTTGACCTTCAGCTCCTTGATGACGCCGGCTTTCGGGGCCGGGATCTCCATGGAGGCCTTGTCGGACTCCAGGGTCAGCAGGCTCTGGTCAGCCTCGATACGATCACCGACCTTGACGAACAGCTCGATGATTTCACCTTCACCGCTGCCGATGTCAGGTACGCGAATGAGTTCGCTCACTTAAAAATACTCCTCAGCAGTCCAGTGGGTTGCGCTTGTCCGGGTCGATACCGAACTTGACGATAGCGTCTGCAACAACCTTTGGTTCGATCTCGCCGCGGTCAGCCAGGGCTTCCAGGGCAGCCAGCACCACGAAGTGGCGGTCGACTTCGAAGAAGTGACGCAGCTTCTTGCGGCTGTCGCTGCGACCGTAACCGTCGGTACCCAGGACCTTGAACTCTTTGCTCGGTACCCACTGGCGAATCTGCTCGGCGAACAGCTTCATGTAGTCGGTGGAGGCGATGACCGGGCCCTTGCGACCGTTCAGGCACTGCTCGACGTAGGTCTGCTGTGGCTTCTGGCCAGGCTTCAGGCGGTTGGCGCGTTCCACGGCCAGGCCGTCGCGACGCAGTTCGTTGAAGCTGGTGACGCTCCACACGTCGGCACCGACGTTGAACTCTTCACGCAGGATCTTCGCTGCTTCGCGGACTTCGCGCAGGATGGTGCCGGAGCCCATCAGCTGTACGTGGTGCGCGGCTTCGCGGGTGTCTTCTTCCAGCAGGTACATGCCCTTGATGATGCCTTCCTCGACACCGGCCGGCATGGCTGGCTGCTGGTAGGATTCGTTCATCACGGTGATGTAGTAGAAGATGTCCTGTTGCTCTTCGGTCATCTTCTTCATGCCGTCCTGGATGATCACCGCCAGCTCGTAGCCGTAGGTCGGATCGTAGGTGCGGCAGTTCGGGATGGTGCCCGCCATCATGTGGCTGTGACCGTCTTCGTGCTGCAGGCCTTCACCGTTCAGGGTGGTACGGCCGGCGGTACCGCCGATCAGGAAGCCACGGGTGCGGCTGTCGCCAGCGGCCCAGGCCAGGTCGCCAATACGCTGGAAGCCGAACATCGAGTAGAAGATGTAGAACGGCAGCATCGGCTGGTTGTGGCAGCTGTACGAGGTACCGGCAGCGATGAACGACGACATGGCGCCGGCTTCGTTGATGCCTTCCTCGAGGATCTGGCCCTTCTTGTCTTCGCGGTAGAACATCACCTGGTCTTTATCGACTGGCTCGTAGAGCTGGCCGACCGACGAGTAGATGCCCAGCTGGCGGAACATGCCTTCCATACCGAAGGTACGGGCTTCGTCCGGGATGATCGGGACGATGCGCTGGCCGATTTCCTTGTCCTTGACCAGCTGCGCCAGAATACGCACGAAGGCCATGGTGGTGGAGATTTCGCGGTCGCCCGAGCCGTCCAGGATCGCTTTCAGCGTTTCCAGTGGCGGGGTCGGTACGCTGAAGCTCTTGGCGCGGCGCTGTGGCACGAAACCGCCCAGGGCAGCACGGCGCTCGGCCAGGTACTTGGCTTCGGCAGAACCTTCTTCCGGCTTGAAGAACGGCAGGTTCTCCAGGTCGGCATCCTTGACCGGGATGTCGAAGCGGTCACGGAAGTGACGCAGGCTGTCGACGTCGACCTTCTTGGTGTTGTGCGCGGTGTTCTTGGCTTCGCCGGCACCGGTACCGTAACCCTTGATGGTCTTGGCCAGGATGACGGTAGGCTGGTCCTTGTGGTTGACCGCCTGGTGGTACGCCGCGTAGACCTTGTACGGGTCGTGGCCGCCACGGTTGAGCTTCCAGATCTCTTCGTCGGACAGGTCTTCGACCATGGCCTTGAGCTCTGGGGTGTTGAAGAAGTTCTCGCGAACGTACGCGCCGTCTTTGGCTTTGTAGTTCTGGTACTCGCCGTCGATGACTTCGTCCATGCGGCGCTGCAGGGCACCGTTGGTGTCCTTGGCGAACAGTGGGTCCCAGAAACGGCCCCAGACGACCTTGTTGACGTTCCAGCCACCGCCACGGAACACGCCTTCGAGTTCCTGGATGATCTTGCCGTTGCCGCGAACCGGGCCGTCGAGGCGCTGAAGGTTGCAGTTGATGACGAAGATCAGGTTGTCCAGCTTCTCGCGGCCGGCCAGGGCGATTGCACCCAGGGATTCCGGCTCGTCGCACTCGCCGTCGCCCATGAAGCACCAGACCTTCTGCTTGCCCGCCGGGATGTAGCCACGGGCTTCCAGGTACTTCATGAAGCGTGCCTGGTAGATGGCCTGGATCGGGCCCAGACCCATCGAAACGGTCGGGAACTGCCAGAAGTCAGGCATCAGCCATGGGTGCGGGTACGAAGACAGGCCGTTGCCGTCCACTTCCTGACGGAAGTTGTTCATCTGGTCTTCGTTGATGCGGCCTTCCATGAACGCACGGGCGTAGACGCCTGGCGAAGCGTGGCCCTGGAAGAAGATCAGGTCGCCGCCGTGTTCTTCGGTCGGGGCCTGGAAGAAGTAGTTGAAGCCGATGTCGTACAGGGTGGCGCTGGAGGCGAAGCTGGAGATGTGTCCGCCCAGGTCCGAGTCTTTCAGGTTGGTACGCATGACCATGGCCAGGGCGTTCCAACGCACCATCGAGCGAATGCGGCGTTCCATGAACAGGTCGCCAGGCATGCGTGCTTCGTGGGTGACAGGGATGGTGTTGCGGTATGGCGTGGTGATCGCATACGGCAGCTGGGAGCCACTACGGGTGGCCAGCTCGCCCATACGGGTCATCAGGTAATGAGCGCGGTCTTCGCCTTCTTTGTCGAGGACCGACTCCAGGGCATCCAGCCATTCCTGGGTTTCGATTGGATCGAGGTCTTGCATGGCTTGCTCCAGGGCGGAAAGGCAACCAGAATCGATTGCCTGAGATTGCGACTGGCCTTATGGGCAGACGTCGTGAATTCTTGGATTACCGGGGTGTCCTCCGGCGCCGTGTAGTTTTACTACATTTGCTTTCGCATTTCATGCTTTTACACGACACGAGTAGTAGTAAAACTACATTTGTGCGACGTTTCGTCGCATGCTGGCTTGTGAGGAAAAACGTTCATGTTGGTTGGCATTGTGTCGCGAACGGGTAACTCTTGATGTTTGTTGCCAATTTTTCGTTTCTTTCAGCTATTTCCAACTTTTGTACGACAGTCCAACCGTGGTCCGGCTTCCCCTTGGCCGCTTCTTCCCCTCTATTTCACGCCGATCAAGGATAGACCATGCGCCTACCTTTGCCGTCCGATCTGCCCGCCACCCTGCAGCCGCTGGTCGCGCGCAACCAGCAATTCATCAGCGATGCGGTGGCTGCCCACCCGGAACTCGATCTCCAGGCCTGGAGCCCGCTGCACCGGCAACAGTTCGACCAGGTAGCCGCCGCCAGCGACTTCGTGCTCGGCCTGGTCCGGCGCGAGCCGGCCATGCTGTTCGGCCTGCTGGCCAGTGGCGAGCTGGATCGGCGTTACGCCGCGGGTGAACTGCGCGGGCACATTGCTGCAGCCGCCCAGGCGGCGCAGAGCGAGGACGAGCTGGCGCGCAACCTGCGCCGCGAGCGCAACCGCCAACAGTTGCGCATCATCTGGCGCGACATCACCCGCCAGGCCGCGCTGGGCGAAACCTGCCGCGACCTGTCCGACCTGGCCGACGCCGCCATCGATGAAGCCTACCAATGGCTGTACCCGCGCCACTGCCAGCAGTTCGGCACGCCTGTCGGCAACCGCAGCGGCCAGCCGCAGCACATGGTGGTGCTGGGCATGGGCAAGCTGGGCGCGGTGGAGCTGAACCTGTCGTCGGACATCGACCTGATCTTCGCCTTCCCCGAAGGCGGCGAAACCGAAGGGGTGAAGCGCTCGCTGGACAACCAGGAGTTCTTCACCCGCCTGGGCCAGCGCCTGATCAAGGCGCTGGACCCGGTCACCGTCGACGGTTTCGTGTTCCGCGTCGACATGCGCCTGCGCCCGTATGGCTCGGCCGGCGCGCTGGTGCTCAGCTTCAATGCCCTGGAGCAGTACTACCAGGACCAGGGCCGTGACTGGGAACGCTATGCGATGATCAAGGCGCGGGTGGTGGCCGGCGACCAGGCGGCCGGCGCGCAGCTGCAGGAGATGCTGCGGCCGTTCGTGTACCGCCGCTACCTGGACTTTTCCGCGATCGAAGCGCTGCGCACCATGAAGCAGCTGATCCAGCAGGAAGTGCGGCGCAAGGGCATGGCCGACAACATCAAGCTGGGTGCCGGTGGCATTCGCGAGGTGGAATTCATCGCCCAGGCCTTCCAGCTGATCCACGGCGGGCGCGACCTCAGCCTGCAACAGCGGCCGCTGCTGAAAGTGCTGGCCACCCTCGAGGGCCAGGGCTACCTGCCGCCAGCCGTGGTCGCCGAGTTGCGCGAGGGTTATGAGTTCCTGCGCTATACCGAACACGCCATCCAGGCCATCGCCGACCGCCAGACGCAGATGCTGCCGGACAGCGAGACCGATAAGGCGCGGGTGGCCTACATGCTCGGTTATGCCGACTGGCAAAGCTTCCATGACCAGCTGACGCACTGGCGTGGCCGGATTGACTGGCACTTCCGCCAGGTGATCGCCGACCCGGATGATGAAGACGGCGAGGGCGAGCTGGTGGTGGGTGGCGAATGGTCGCCGCTGTGGGAGCAGGCGCAGGATGAAGATGCCGCTGGCCGTCAGCTGCAGGAGGCCGGTTTCCAGCAGCCCGCCGAAGCCCTGCGGCGCCTGGCCGCGCTGCGCTCCAGCCCGCAGCTGCGTTCGATGCAGCGGATTGGCCGTGAGCGCCTGGACGCCTTTATCCCGCGGTTGCTGGCTCAGGCTGTGGAACATGACAACCCCGACCTGGTGCTCGAGCGCGTGCTGCCGCTGGTCGAGGCCGTGGCACGCCGTTCTGCCTACCTGGTGCTGCTGACCGAAAACCCCGGCGCCTTGCGCCGCCTGCTGACCCTGTGCGCCGCCAGCCCGTGGATTGCCGAGCAGATTGCCCGCTACCCGCTGCTGCTCGATGAACTGCTCAATGAAGGCCGCCTGTTCAGCCCGCCACTGGCGCCGGAGCTGGCCAGCGAACTGCGCGAGCGCCTGACGCGCATCCCCGAGGACGACCTGGAACAGCAAATGGAGGCGCTGCGCCACTTCAAGCTGGCCCACAGCCTGCGCGTGGCCGCCTCGGAAATCAGCGGCAACCTGCCGCTGATGAAAGTCAGCGACTACCTGACCTGGCTGGCCGAGGCCATCCTCGACCAGGTGCTGGCCCTGGCCTGGCGCCAGACCGTGGCTCGCCACGGCCAGCCCAAGCGCAGCGACGGCAGCCTGTGCGACCCGGGCTTCATCATCATCGGCTACGGCAAGGTAGGTGGCCTGGAGCTGGGTCACGGTTCGGACCTGGACCTGGTATTCATCCATGACGGCGACCCGCAGGCGGAAACCGACGGCGCCAAGCCGATCGACAGTGCGCAGTTCTTCACCCGCCTGGGCCAGCGCATCATTCACCTGCTGACCACCCAGACCAACTCGGGCCAGCTGTATGACGTGGACATGCGCCTGCGCCCGTCGGGGGCCTCGGGCCTGCTGGTGAGTTCGCTGGGAGCGTTCGAGCGCTACCAGCAGAACGAGGCCTGGACCTGGGAGCATCAGGCCCTGGTGCGGGCCCGGGTGCTGGTGGGCTGCAAGCAGGTGGGCACGGCGTTCGAAGGCGTGCGCGCCAAGGTGCTGGGCCAGGCCCGCGACCTGGAAAAACTGCGCAGCGAAGTGAGCGAAATGCGCGCCAAGATGCGCGACAACCTCGGCACCAAGGCCACCGCAGCCGGTACCGCGGCAAACGCCTTCGAGGCCGGTGTGCCGTTCGATATCAAGCAGGATGCCGGCGGTATCGTCGATATCGAATTTATGGTGCAATACGCCGCTTTGGCCTGGTCCCACGACCACCCGGCCATACTCCGATGGACCGACAACATCCGCATTCTGGAAGAGCTGGAGCAGGCGGGTTTGATGCCGGCCAGTGACGCGGTGCTGTTGCGTGAAGTGTACAAGGCGTTCCGCTCGGCCTCGCACCGCCAGGCCCTGCAGAAGCAGGCCGGGGTTATCGATGCGGCGCAGTTTGCCGATGAACGCCGTGAGGTGCGGCGGATCTGGGGTGAATTGGGTTTGACTTGAGATTGCTGGGGCCGCTTTGCGGCCATCGCGACACAAGGCCGCTCCTACAGGAGATCGCATTCCCTTGCAGGAGCGGCCTTGTGTCGCGATGGGCTGCAAAGCAGCCCCAAAGGCTCATGCCTCACCACCGGTGGTACACTGTCCGCCACATAGCCTGAATATAAAGAGGGGAGGCCAGGCTGTACCGCAGCCTGTAGCCTCCCCGAGCGTTTCTGGACTAAGCATGAGAATACTGATCATTGGCCCCAGCTGGGTCGGCGACATGGTGATGGCGCAGACCCTGTTCCAGTGCCTGAAACAGCAGCACCCCGACTGCGTGATCGATGTGCTGGCCCCCGAGTGGAGCCGGCCGATCCTCGAACGCATGCCCGAGGTCCGTCAGGCCCTGAGCTTCCCGCTCGGCCACGGCGCACTGGAACTGGCCACGCGGCGACGCATCGGCAAGTCCCTGGCCGGCCAGTACGACCAGGCCATCCTGCTGCCCAACTCGCTCAAGTCGGCGCTGGTGCCGTTCTTTGCCGGTATCCCCAAGCGCACCGGCTGGCGTGGCGAAATGCGCTTCGGCCTGCTCAACGACGTGCGCAAGCTGGACAAGGCCCGCTACCCGCTGATGATCGAGCGCTTCATGGCCCTGGCCTACGCGCCCGGCACCGAGCTGCCGCAGCCGTACCCGCGCCCCAGCCTGCAGATCGAAGCGCAAAGCCGCGACGCCGCCCTGGCCAAGTTCGGCCTGGAGCTGGACCGCCCGGTGCTGGCGCTGTGCCCCGGTGCCGAGTTCGGCGAGGCCAAGCGCTGGCCGGCCGAGCACTACGCCACCGTGGCCGATGCGATGATCCGCCAGGGCTGGCAGGTGTGGCTGTTCGGCTCGAAGAACGATCACCCGGTCGGTGAGCAGATTCGCGACCGGCTGATCCCGGGCTTGCGTGAAGAGTCGTCCAACCTGGCCGGCGAAACCTCGCTTGCCGAGGCTATCGACCTGATGTCCTGCGCCCATGCCGTGGTGTCCAACGACTCGGGCCTGATGCACGTGGCCGCCGCGCTGAACCGACCAATGGTGGCGGTGTACGGCTCGACCTCGCCAGGCTTCACCCCGCCGCTGGCCGAGCACGTGGAAGTGGTGCGCACCGGCATCGAGTGCAGCCCGTGCTTCGACCGCACCTGCCGCTTCGGTCACTACAACTGCCTGCGTTTGCTGGAACCGGGCAAAGTCATCGCTGCTTTGCACAGCCTGACCGGGCCGGACCTGATCGATACCGTGGCCGAGGTCGACTAAGTGCGGGTACTGATCATCAAGACTTCGTCGCTGGGTGATGTGATCCACACCTTGCCGGCGCTTACCGATGCCGCCCACGCCATCCCGGGCATCCGCTTCGACTGGGTGGTGGAAGAAGGCTTCGCCGAAATCCCCAGCTGGCACCCGGCGGTCGACCAGGTGATCCCGGTGGCCATTCGCCGCTGGCGCAAGAACCTCTGGCAAACCATCAAGAGCGGCGAGTGGAAGGCATTCAAGCAACGTGTACGCGAGCGCAAGTACGACCTGGTGATCGACGCCCAGGGCCTGGTCAAATCGGCCTGGCTGACCCGCTACGTGAAGGCGCCGGTGGCCGGCCTGGACCGCTACTCGGCCCGCGAAGGCTGGGCCAGCCGCTTCTATGACCGGCGCCTGTCGGTTGCCACCGGCCAGCACGCGGTGGAGCGGGTGCGCCAGCTGTTCGCCATGGCCTTGGCCTACGACCTGCCGGAAGGCATCGGCAACTACGGCCTCGACCTCGAGCGCCTGCAACTGCCGCCGGCCGCCCCCTATGTGGTGTTCCTGCATGGCACCACCTGGGCGACCAAGCACTGGCCCGAAGCCTACTGGCGCGAACTGGCCGAGCGCATGGGCCGGCGCAAGCTGGAAGTGCGCCTGCCGTGGGGCAACCCGGCCGAGAAGGCGCGGGCCGAGCGTATCGCCCAGGGCTTGAACAACTGCCAGGTGCTCCCCAAATTGAACCTTGCCGGTGTCGCACGCGTGTTGGCGGCGGCAAAAGCCTGCGTGGCGGTCGATACCGGCCTCGGCCACCTGGCGGCGGCACTCGATGTGCCCACCATTTCGCTGTTCGGCCCGACCAACCCGGGCCTGACCGGCGCCTACGGACGGACCCAGATTCACCAGGCCAGTGACTGGCCCTGCGCGCCCTGCCTGCAGAAAAAGTGCACTTACAAACCGAGCGCCGATGACCTGCGCCGGTTCGATCTGAAACGCGAGTGGCCATTGTGCTTCACTCGCCTGAATCCCGAGCATGTGGCGAGCCGCTTGAGCGCGTTGCTGCTGGCTGAGGATGTCCGTTGATGCAACTGGCTTTCGTGCTTTACAAATATTTCCCCTTTGGCGGGCTGCAGCGCGACTTCATGCGCATTGCCCTGGAATGCCAGAAGCGGGGCCACCAGATCCGTGTGTACACGTTGATCTGGGAGGGTGACATTCCGCCGGGCTTCGAAGTGCTGGTGGCGCCGGTGAAGGCGATTTTCAATCACCGCCGCAACGAGAAGCTCAGCGCCTGGATGGCCGCCGACCTGGCCAAGCGCCCGGTCGACCGCCTGATCGGCTTCAACAAGATGCCTGGGCTGGACGTGTACTACGCCGCCGACGGCTGCTTCGAGGACAAGGCGCAGACCCTGCGTGGCGGCCTGTACCGCCGCTGGGGCCGCTACCGGCACTTTGCCGAGTACGAACGTGCGGTGTTCGCCAAGGACGCCCATACCGAAGTGCTGATGATTTCCGAAGTGCAGCAGCCGCTGTTCATCAAGCACTACGGCACCCCGGTAGAGCGTTTCCACCTGCTGCCGCCGGGCATTTCCCAGGACCGCCGCGCGCCGGCCAATGCCGGCGAAATCCGCGCCGAGTTCCGCAAGGAATTCAACCTGGGCGATGACGACCTGCTGCTGGTGCAGATTGGCTCGGGCTTCAAGACCAAGGGCGTTGACCGCAGCCTCAAGGCCCTGGCCGCGCTGCCGTCGGCCCTGCGCAAGCGCACCAGGCTGATGGTGATCGGCCAGGATGACCCCAAGGTGTTCCAGTTGCAAAGCGCTACCTTGGGCCTGGGCGAGCAGGTGCAGTTCCTCAAGGGCCGCAGCGACATCCCGCGTTTCCTGCTGGGCGCCGACCTGCTGATCCACCCGGCGTACAACGAGAACACCGGCACGGTGCTGCTCGAGGCGCTGGTGGCCGGCCTGCCGGTGCTGGTCTCCAAGGTGTGCGGCTACGCCCACTACATTGCCGAGGCCGACAGCGGCCTGGTGCTGGACGAGCCGTTCGAGCAGGAACAGCTCAATGGTTACCTGCAGCGTATGCTTGAAGACCAACAGGCCCGCGCCAGCTGGTCGCGCAACGGCCTGGCGTTTGCTGAAACCGCCGATCTGTACAGCATGCCGCAGCATGCCGCCGACGTGATCCTGGGGCAGGAGTCCGCATGAAGCTGATACTGGCCGAACCGTTCAAGCGCCTGTGGGCCGGGCGTGATGCCTTCGATGCTGTGGAGGCGCTGCAAGGCGAGGTCTATCGCGAACTGGAAGGGCGCCGCACGCTGCGCACCGAGGTCGCTGGCGAGGGCTTCTTCGTCAAGATCCACCGCGGCATTGGCTGGGGCGAGATATTCAAGAACCTGCTTACCGCCAAGCTGCCGGTGCTTGGCGCCGGCCAGGAATGGCAGGCCATCCAGCGCCTGCACCAGGTTGGCGTGCCGACCATGACTGCCGTCGCCTATGGCGAGCGTGGCAGCAACCCGGCCGCGCAGCATTCGTTCATCATCACCGAAGAACTGGCGCCGACCATCAGCCTGGAAGACTTCAGCATCGACTGGGTCAGGCAGCCGCCCGAGCCGCGCCTGAAGCGCGCGCTGATCGCCGAAGTGGCGAAGATGACCGGCGGCATGCACCGCGCGGGGGTCAACCACCGCGACTGCTACATCTGCCACTTCCTGCTGCACACCGACCGCCCGGTGACGGCGGACGACTTCAAACTGTCGGTGATCGACCTGCACCGCGCGCAGACCCGGGCGAAAATCAGCCGCCGCTGGCGCGACAAGGACCTGGCCGCGCTGTACTTCTCGGCGCTGGACATCGGCCTGACCCAGCGCGACAAGCTGCGCTTCCTGCGCGGTTACTTCCAGCGCCCGCTGCGGCAGGTCCTGAAGGATGAAGCCTCGCTGCTCGCCTGGCTGGAGCGCAAGGCGCAGAAACTCTATGACCGCAAACAACGTTATGGGGATGCACTCTGATGGCGGGGTGGACACTGGCGCCGGGCTACGAACACCTGGCGGCGGACTTCGGCAGCCTGGAAGCGGTATTTGCCCTGCAAGGCGAGCGCCTGACCCGCGACCCGATCAGCGAGGTGGTGCGTATCGAGCGTGACGGGGTCAATTACTACGTCAAGCGCTACACCGGGGCCGGCAAGCACATGCGCCGTTACCTGGGCCGGCCGCGGATCAAGGCCGAATGGCAGAACCTCAAGCAGTTCGACAAGTGGGGCATCCCCACTGCCGAAGTGGTGGCCTGGGGCCTGGAGCGCAATGGCCTGGCCTTTGGCCGGGGGGCCATGATCACCCGCGAACTGCCGCGCACCGAAGACCTGTCGGCGCTGGCCGAGCGCAACGATGCACGCCTGGCCGATCGCGCCTGGGTCGGGCATGTCAGCAGCCAGCTGGCGCGCCACACCCGGGTCATGCACCAGCACCACTTCGCCCACAACGACCTGAAATGGCGCAACCTGCTGGTCGACGACCAGGGCACGCTATTCTTCATCGACTGCCCCACCGGCGATTTCTGGCGCGGCTTCATGTGGCGGCACCGGATGATCAAGGACCTGGCGTGCCTGGACAAAGTGGCCAAATACCACCTGTCGGCAACCCAGCGCCTGCGTTTCTACCTGCAATACCGTGGCCGCGACCGGCTGAATGTGCGTGACAAGAAGCGCATTCGCCAGGTGGTGAGCTTTTTCGAGGGAAGGGAATGACCGATTACCTGGCCAGCGCGGACCTCGCGCTGCTCAAACGCCATGGCCTGGATGACTTCGAGGCGCTGTGGGCACTGCAACTGGATGCCGTGGACGAACCGAACACCGGCCGCGGAGGCTGGAGCAGCGTGTTCCGCCTGGAACTCGAAGGCAAGGGCTACTACCTCAAGCGCCAGAGCGACTACCTGACCCGTACCCTGCACCGGCCATTCGGCGAGCCGACCTTCGCCCGCGAATTCCGCAACATCAGCCGTTACCAGAAGCTGCACATTCCGGCCTTGCAGGCGGTGTTCTATGGCGAGCGCAAGAAAGGTGGCACGCACCGGGCGATCCTGATGACTCGCGCCCTGGACGAATGGGCCGACCTCGACAGCCTGCTGGCCCAGTGGCCACAACTGAGCGATGCTGAACGCAATGGCGTCCTGCAGGCCTGCGGCCAGCTGGCGCGCACCCTGCACAGCGCCGGCCAGGTGCATGGCTGCTTCTACCCCAAGCACATCTTCCTGCGCCAGCGCCGCGAAGGCTGGGACGCGCAACTGATCGACCTGGAGAAGACCCGCCCCCTGCTGTTCGGCATGCGTGACCGTCTCAAGGACCTGGAGCCGCTGCTGCGTCGTGCCCCGGTCTGGAGCGAGCGTGATGTACGTACCTTGCTGGCCAGCTACCTGGCGCAGCCTGCCGATGGCACGCTGGTCGATACCTGGCTGCAACGCCTGACGCAACGCCGTCGTGAAAAAGAGGCCCGCTGATGCGTTTGTCTGAATTGAAAGAGGCCGGGCGCAGCCCCTCGCTGCCCCTGAGCATCACCCTGGCCGATGCCGCCGGCATGGCCGACCTGCAATTGCTCAGCCTGCTGCGCGTGCTGCCGGGCCAGCGCTATGTGGGCGCCGGCGTGTGGCGCGGTACCCCGGTGCTGGCCAAGCTGCTGGTCGGTGGTAACGCTGCACGGCATTTCCAGCGCGAACTGCAAGGCGTGAAGCTGCTGGCCGAGCAGGGCCTGACCACGCCGAAGCTGCTGGCCGACGGCCTCAAGGAAGGCGAGGGCGGCTGGCTGCTGTTCGAATTCCTCGACGGTGCCGAAAGCCTGGCCGATGCCTGGGCGGCAGTGGAGAGCTTGCCGGTACTGGCCGACGAGCAGCACCTGGTGCTGGGCGAGGCGCTCACCGCAGTGGCGCACATGCACGCCCGGGGCCTGTGGCAGGAAGACCTGCACCTGGACAACCTGCTGCGCCACGGCGGCAAGCTGTACCTGATCGACGGCGCCGGCATCAAGGCCGAAACGCCTGGCCAGCAGCTGTCGCGCCCACGTGTGCTGGAAAACCTGGGGGTGTTCTTCGCCCAGCTACCCAAGCGCCTGGAGCCGTTCATCGAAGAACTGCTGGTGCACTACCTGCTGGCCAACGCCGAGCATGCGCTGCCGCTGGAAGCCTTGCAGAAGCAGGTGGACAAGGTGCGCAGCTGGCGCCAGAAGGATTACCTGGAAAAGGCTGGTCGTGAATGCAGCCTGTTCAGTGTCGAGCGCAGCCTTTCGGGCTTGCGGGCAGTCCGCCGCGACGAGGCCGAAGCCATGTTGCCGGTGCTGGAGCAGGCTGACGCGTTGATTGACCAGGGCCACCTGTACAAGACCGGTGGTGCGGCCAGCGTGGCGCGCATCGAGGTTGGCGGCCGCACACTGGTGCTCAAACGCTACAACATCAAGAACACCGCGCACTGGTTCAAGCGCTTCTGGCGCCCGAGCCGGGCCTGGCATTCCTGGATCGAAGGCCACCGCCTGGAGTTCCTCGACATTGCCACGCCGCGTCCACTCGCGGTGCTGGAGCAGCGGGTGATGGGGCTGCGAAGCCGTGCCTACCTGGTCACCGAGTATGTCGATGGCCCGGACCTGGCCGAATGTTTCGCGCCCTACGTGGATAACGGCGATGCGCCCGAGGAGCAGGTGGATGCCCTGGTGCATGTGATGCAGCAACTGATTCGCGAGCGTATCAGCCACGGCGACTTCAAGGGCCACAACCTGTTCTGGCACAACGGCCAGTGGTCGCTGATCGACCTCGACGCCATGTGCCAGCACGCCACCCAGCTCAGCTTCGCCCCGGCCTACGCCCGTGATCGGGCGCGGCTGCTGCGCAACTGGCCGAGTGGCAGTGCCTTGCATCAGCGGCTGGACCGGCTGCTGCCCAAGCTGGCCGAGTAATCCGCCGGCAGTGCCAGCCAGTCGCTGCTGCGGCCTGGCTGGCGCACGCGAATACGCCATTGGCCGCCCTGTTGGCGCAGTACTGCCCAGGCGTGGACTGCGCCCAGTGCCTTCTCGGGCAGCAGCAGATGGTAATGCCCGGCGAGCAGGTGCCGACGAACCGGCAACTGCTGGTCACCCAGCTGCAGATAGAGTTGCCCCCCGGCGTCGTGCAGGTCGGCTTCCCCTGCCACCGGTTCGCCCTCGAGCGGCGGTTGCAGGCGTACCTCTTCCAACAGCTGGGCTACGTCAGGTAGCCCGTCATGCCATAGCACGATGGAATCGACCACCCAATTGCCATTGCGCAGCCGTTTGATCGGCAGTTGCGCGTAGGCATCCGGCTGCCTGGGGTCGAGCACCCTCCAGCGATAGCCGTCGAAGTGGACGTTGTACAACCGCCCCTGGCTGTCCTTGACGAAGTACCGGTCCGGACCTGGCACGCTGTTGATCTGTTCGTACACTTCCTCGCCATGAACCCCGTCGATCCGGTAGCGCAGCTTGCTAACGTCCACGGCCGCTTCGTGGGTTTTCGGCAGTGGGCGCGGGGGTTGCGGTGGCAGGCCGCGCATGGCCCTGCGCATGAGGGGCGAGCCAGCGAAACTGGACAACCCGTCGGCGCTGTGGCTCAAAGCGGCCATGGCGTGGTGGAAGGTTGCTGCGTAATCCTCTTTTTCCAGGGCTTCGAAGCCGTCCCACAGCGAAATCGACATACGGCCGAAGGCCAGGGCTGACATTGTCGGGGCCGGTAGCACGAGGCTGATCATGTCGAGAACCAGGCGCAGCGTCGACAGCCCGTACTCGCCGAGCAGCTCGCGGTTGCTGCGGCTGTTGGTATCGGCCTCGGCGATCATGGCGTGGACCTGGGCCTTGTAAAGGGCATCGAAGAGGTTGCCGTTGATCATTGGTCTTTGCACATATGGCCCGAGGCGGCCTTTGCGCACCAACTTGTCGAGCCGCTTGCCATCAGCCAGAGGCGCGCGCTGGATCAGGTACTTTCGCAAGGAAGGCGTGCTGCGAAGGGTTCTGAGCAGCGCCCGGGTATCGGGGTATTCACGCCATGCGCGCCGGTCGGGAGCGTCCGGCGTATACAGCACCAGCGACGGCTGGTTGTCGCTCTCGGCATTGAGCAGCAGTACCCCTTGCAGCGTGTGCCCGTCGATGATCAGTTGGCGCACCGCGATACGATGCTCGTCGATGGTAGGGCGCCAATTGTTGTCGGGGTGGTCGGTGACGGCCTTGACCCAGCGATAGCCCCGCTCGTGGGTATCGTTCAGAAAGTGCCTGGCATAGCGGGCCTTGGCCGCCTCGGCGCGCATGCGGGCGCGGTTCATGTTGCCGTGGCATTGCATGCGCCAGCGCGCACCTGGAGACTCCAGCAGGTGGGTTCGCAGGTAGCGGATGTAGCCACTGCCGGCGTCCAGCTCACGCACCAGGCGCTTTACCCCTTCCGCGGATATTGATTCCAGCGTGGAACCGTCCTCGTTGTGTATCCGGGCAGTCAGCCAGTAATCGACGTCGAACCAGCCGATGTTCAACAGGGCCAGCTCGTCCAGGCGGTAGGTGGTGGTTACCAGTTCGATGGTGCCACCGACATGGCGACGGTTGGCAACGGCCACGTAACCCGAAGGTGCCAGCGGGTTGATCAGCGGGCCGGTGCGGTGTGCAAGCGTGACGGTTATGCAGACTTTTTCGGCAGGCAAGTCGATGGAGAATTCGCGCCGCAGCGCCTTGCCAAGGCGTTCGCGCACCCATGCCAGCAGGTGGTGGCGATTACCGAATGCCTCCAGGGTCAAAAGGCCGGGTGCAGCAGCCTGGGTGATGGCCCCGGCGAGCTCCTGGATCGTTTGCATGATGTGCGTCAGGCTTTGCGTGGAGCTTTGGCGCAGCCAGGCGGGCAGGTGTTTTTCCAGCAGCAGCGCATAACGGGTGGACAACGCATATTGGCTGCCCATGAGATCGGTCAGTGACTGCTGTTTGGCCAGGGTGCTTTTCAGTGCCGGTAGATTCGGATTCTGGTCAAGCGCCCAGGCGGCGTGCCAGGCGATGGTAAGCCGTTGATGCTGCGCGTCGATCACGTCAGTGGCCTGTTGTTCGACCAGGTCGCCAGTAAACCACTCGTAGCGCAGCCGGTCGGCACACCGGATCAGTTGCTGATCCTGCAGGCGGGGTAGCAGTTGCAGCATTGGCCGGCTTTGCATGGGGTCGTCCAGGCGCTCGCACAGCTCTCTATGCAGTTCGGCCAGGTTGGCGAAGCCTTCAACGCCATGAGAAACGCTGCACAGCAGTGCCTGGCCTGTGGCTGTTGCAGGCTCGGCAACGGCCCCTTCCGGTGCGTCTGCCACCAATACCAGCACGCCGGGTAACGGCAACCGGCCATGGGGCCTTGAGCGGTTGAATACCGGCCGATAAACCTGGGCCCGGTGGGTGTCTGGCAGGTGGTTGCGCTGCCAGGGTAGCGGCAGCTCCAGGGAGGTGCGCAGCAGGCTGATGTGGCTGTAGTCCAGGGTCTGGTCGGCGAGGCGCAGTTCCAGTTCGGCCAGAAGTTGCTCATGACGCAGTTCGCGCAGTTGCCGGACGCGGCTGTGGCCTGCTTCGACAGGGTCGTTCCAGAACGCTGCCAGGTCACCAAAAAAACGCTGACGCATGGCGGCCGGTTCCGTTTCGCCCGCCAGTTCGGGTTTGCCTTGCTCAAGGGCGATGAGTTGTTGATCGAGCGCTTCGAGGCGCTGCAAGGGTGTCATGGTATGGCTCCTTGGAAAATGGGAGCCAACCATGTCGCGGCAAAAGAGGGTGCGGGTATTACCCGGTTACTGCCGTGGACGAGGGTAGAAACCTTGCAGGCCGAGAGCCGCCGACACCCCCAGGCCGAGCCAGGCCAGGCTGTCCCAGACCCCGTCCCCCAGCAAGGCGGCAAACAGCCCCACGGCAGTGAGCAAGGCCACGACCATCGGCCAGACGAAGATGCGCCAGGTCGGCTGTGACCTGTGGCTCATGCCCGCGCCTCCCGCTTCGTGCGTTGTTTGCCCCACCACAGGTACAAGCCGCTGCCGAGGACGATGATGGTCAGCACATCGAGTAGCGCCCACAGGATTTGCATTGGCCGGCCGCCGTAGTCGCCGAAGTGCAGTGGTTGCGACAGGCCCATGGCATCCATGTACCAGGGGCGTTCGCCGACGGCGGTCACCGCCAGTGTTCGCGCATCGATCAGCACGGGCGTGAGCAGGTGCGAGGTCAGGTGCGTGGCGCCCTTCATGAACACCGCATAGTGGTGCTCACTGGAAAAGCGTGTGCCGGGGAAGGCGATGAAGTCCGGGCGCATGCCGGGGGCGGCCTGTTCGGCGATGGTCAGCAGGTGGGTGGCCGGGGCGCGTTCGGTGAGCGGTGGGGCATCACGGTACGGGGCAACCATGGCGGCCAGGCTGTCGTTGCGCCAGGCGGCGATGACCAGGTCCGACAGCGCGCTGATGACACCGGTCACGCCTACCGTCAGAGCCCAGGCCAAGGTGACCACGCCGATCAGGTTGTGCAGGTCGAGCCAGCGCAGGCGACGGGATTTGCCGTGGCGCACCGTGCCGAAGTCCAGGCGGCGCATGAACGGTGCATAGAGCACGGTGCCGGAGATGATCGCCACGACGAACAGCACGCCCATGAAGGCCAGCAGCAGCTTGCCGGGCAGGCCGGCGAACATGTCCACGTGCAGGCGCAGCATGGTCATCATGAAGCCGCCGTTGGCGGCCGGCATGGCCACGGCTTCACCGGTGCGGGCGTCGAGCATGAAGGTGTGCGACGAATTGGGATCGGTGCCGGCGGTGGCGGCGGTTATGGCCACTACGCCGTTGGCTTCGTCCTCGTCGTAGCCGAAGTACTGCATGACCTCGCCGGGGAGGTGCTGCTCGGCCTTGATCACCAACTGCTGCAGGTCGAGGTGTGGTGTATCGGCCGGCATTTCCCGCAGTTCGGGGGCGTCGCCGAGCAGGTGTTCGAGTTCGTGGTGGAAGATCAGCGGCAGGCCGGTGACTGCCAGCAACAGCAGGAACAGGGTGCAGACCAGGCTGCTCCAGGTGTGGATCACCGACCAGCGGCGGATGGTTGGGCTTTTCATCACGGTACCGATTTTTGCCTGTCGGAAGCTGGGGCTGCTGCGCAGCCCTTTCGCGACACAAGGCCGCTCCTACAGGGGAGCACGTTTTCCTGTAGGAGCGGCCTTGTGTCGCGAAAGGGCCGCAAAGCGGCCCCCGTTCACTCAGAACTTGTAATTGACACTGGCCACCACGTTGCGCTCGTCGCCGTAGTAGCAGTAGTACCCGTCACAGGTAGACAAGTAGTCCTTGTTGAACAGGTTCTTCGCATCCACGGCTACGGTCACTCCCTTGAGGGTGCTGTTCAGGCGGCCCAGGTCGTAGTGCACCGATGCGTCGTAGACGGTGTAGGACCCCACATGGCCCCAATCGGTGTTAGTGGTATTACCGTAGGTGTCGCCCACGTAGCGCACGCCAACGCCGACCCCAAACCCATCCAGTGGTCCGCTGTGCCAGGTGTAGTCAGCCCAGGCAGTGGCCTGGTTGCGCGGCACCTGCGCCATGCGCTTGCCTTTCTCGTCACTGGTGCCTTTGATGATTTCGCTGTCGTTGTAGGTGTACGAGCCCACCAGTTTGAGGTTCTCGGTCACATCCGAGGTAGCCTCCAGCTCCAGGCCTTTGACACGCACTTCGCCAACCTGGCGGGTTACACCACCCTCGGTCACAGACATGTTCTCCTGCGTCAGGTCGAACACAGCAGCGGTGAACAGGCTATTGCTGCCTGGAGGCTGGTACTTGATGCCCAGTTCGTATTGCTTGCCTTCGGTCGGTTTGAAGGCATCGGTGCTGTTGACGGTGGAGCCGGTGGCGGCCTGGAACGACTCGGCATAGGAGATGTAAGGCGTCAGGCCGTTATCGAATACATAGCTGAGTGCTGCGTTACCACTGAATTTCTTGTCGCGTTGGGTGTTGGTGGCATCGCCTTGGTTGTGGAAGGTGGTGCCGGTGTGCACCCAGTCCTCACGGCCACCAAGGGTCAGGCGCCAGTTGTCCAGGGCCATCTGGTCCTGGATATACAGGCCGGTCTGCTGGGTTTTCTGGTCGTAGTCGTACATGTCGAAGTACTGAACGTTCGAGAAATCCTGACCGTAGATTGGGTTGTGGATATTGCTCGGTGGCACACCAGCCGAGCCCCAGCGCCAGCGGGCATTGCTGTCCGAGCGCTGGTGGTCGAGACCCAGCAGCAGGGTATGGGCAACCTGGCCGGTCTGGAAGTCGGCCTGGAAGTTGTTGTCCAGGGCGAACTGGGAGATGTCCTCCTCGACGATACCGGCGGTGCGTTGCACGGTGCCATCGGCGCTGACAGCTTCGTCCGGGCCGGCTGGCCAGATCGAGCCACCGGCGGTAATGCCCTTGAAGTCCAGTTCGTTACGCGCGTAGCGCAGGTTCTGACGGAACTGCCAGGTATCGTTCAGGCGGGTCTCGAACGCATAGCCCAGGTGGTAGTAGGTGCGGTCGTAGGACTCCCAATCCGGGTCGCCCAGGTTCTTGTGGTGCGAAATCTTGCCTGCGGGGCTATCCAGCTTGGTGCCTTGCAGTGGCAGGAACTGGCCGGTGATGCCGGTGTCATCGCGGGTGTACTGGCTGATGAACGTCAGCTTGGTATCGTCGTTGATGTTCCAGGTCAGGCTGGGCGCGATGTTGTAGCGCTTGTCCGGGATGTGGTCTACCGGCGCACCGCTGTCACGCACGGTGCCGCTCACTCGGTACAGGAACTGGCCTGCATCGTCGAGCTTGCCGGTGCTGTCGAAGTTGATCTGCTTGTGGTTATTGCTGCCAACCTGGGCTTCGACTTCGTGGCTGCTTTCCAATTGCGGCCGACGGCTGGTCATGTCCAGCAGGCCGCCTGGTGGAGTCTGGCCGTAGACCGAAGAAGCCGGGCCGCGCAGCACGGCGATGCGCTCCAGGTTCCAGGGTTCGATCTTGGGGGTGGCGTAGTTGCCCTTGGGCAATGGCAGGCCATCGAGGAACTGGGTAGGCTCAAAACCACGTACCAGCAACCAGTCGCTGCGCGAGTCGGAGCCATAGCCGCTGCTTTGCACGCCAGCGGTGTAGCGAAGGGCATCGTTCAGGCTGAGCACCGGCCGGTCTTCCATCTGCTGGCGGGTGATCACGCTTACCGAGCGGGGGAGTTCAGCGATCGCGGTGTCGGTCTTGGTGCCAGCTGCTGTCCGGGTCGCGGTGTAACCCTCTACCGGCCCCCAGGCGCTTTCATAGTTGGAAGTGGCATTGATCGCAGTCTCCGGCAACGCCAGTGTCCCTTCCGGCGTAGCCACCAGGCTGTAGCTGCCCACGCTGCTTTGCTGCAGCTGCAGGCCGGTGCCGCGCAGGGCGGCCTGCAGGGCACCAAGGCCATCGTACTGCCCGCTCACCGGGGCCGAGGTGCGGCCGCTGACCAGTGCCGGGTCGATGGCCAGAGTGATGCCGGCCTGGCTGGCGATCTGGTTGAGGGTGGTGGCCAGCGGGGCGCTGGGCAGGTCGTAGGCGCGCTGAGCGGATTGCTCGGCGGCGAACAGGGCAGGGCTGGCCAATGGCGCGGCCACGGCGATGGCCAAGGCCATCAGGCTGGGGCGCAGGATACGATCAACAGCACGGGACATGCAGCGGCTCCTCGACGGATAAGTGCTTTCTGCTTCCTTGCCGAGCGAGATTTGAAAAGTGACAGGGCGAATCTGAAATAAATTGAGAATTATTTGAAGTTGGTTTTTGCCTGTACCGGCCCTTTCGCGGGTAAACCCGCTCCCACAGGGATCGCGGGGGCTTTGAGGCTGGTGCAATCCTGTGGGAGCGGGTTTACCCGCGAAGAGGCCGGTGCAGGCCTACTTGGGAACGACGGTCACCCACCACGGCGTATGCCGCTCGACCTTCACCGGCAGTGCCGGCACCAGCGACGACAGCGCCAGGTCGGTGTCGGTCAGCGGGAAGCTGCCGGTCACACGCAGGTCGGCGACTTGCTCGTCCACCCCGAGGTAACCGCTGCGGTACTGGCCGAGCGTGGCCAGCAGGTCAGCCAGGCGCACGTTGTCCACCACCAGCATGCCGCGGGTCCAGGCGTCGGCACCGGCTGGCACCGTGCCGATCCGGCCAAGGCCGTTGGCGTTCATCAGCACCTGCTGGCCTTCGCGCAGCACCTGTTCGTCGCCGCTGTTCAGCGGCATGGCGGCGACCGAGGCCTGCAACACCTCCAGGCGCGTGCCGTCGTCCTCACGGCGCACCAGGAAGCGCGTGCCCAACGGGCGCAGGCGGCCATCGCCGGTGCGCACCAGCAGCGGGCGCGGGTCCTGATGGCCGGTTTCGACCGAAATCTCGCCCTGGTGCAGCACGATTACCCGCTGCTCGCCGGCGTAGTCGATATCCACGGCAGTGTGGCTGTTCAGGCTCAGCAAGGTGCCGTCTTCCAGGCGCAGGGTACGCAGTTCGCCGGTGGCGGTACGCTGGTCGGCCAGCCAGTAGCTCGGTGCCAGCGATGGTGCGCCGACCCAGGCCAGCAGCGAGCCCAAAAGAAACATGCCGGCCAGCCCGCCGCCGACCTTGCCGATGCGTCGGCGCAGGCCGGCGCGCGATTGCAGCAGGGCCTGGC
The DNA here is from genome assembly GCF_002112825.1 of Pseudomonas sp. B5(2017). Classification (NCBI taxonomy): domain Bacteria; kingdom Pseudomonadati; phylum Pseudomonadota; class Gammaproteobacteria; order Pseudomonadales; family Pseudomonadaceae; genus Pseudomonas; species Pseudomonas sp. B5(2017). The sequence continues at coordinate 96,576 of NZ_NEIR01000005.1, read as the reverse complement.
GTGCCGGGCCGGCAGCGGCGCTCACACGCTGGTCCATGGCGCCGAGCTGGCGCCAGGCGCGGGCGTGCTCCTCGCTGGCGGCATGCCAGCGCATGAATTCGCTGCGCTCGTCGGGTGTGCCGCTGCCGTTGTCGAGGCTGAGTTTCCAGGCAATGGCGGCTTCCAGCACCCGGGACGAAACCGGTGCACTGCTCACGTCGGCTCCCCGTACAGGGCCACGTAGCACTGGCGCATGCCCTGGGCGATGTACTGGCGCACCCGCGACACCGAAACCCCCATGCGCTCGGCGATTTCGGCATGGCTCATACCGTCCAGGCGATTGTGCAGGAATGCTGCACGGGCCTTGCTCGACAGCTTGCCGAGCAGGCGGTCGATGGCCTTGAGGTCCTCGAGGATCAGGTGCTGCACTTCCGGGGAAGGTTGTTCGGCTTCCGGCATCAGGGCCAGTTCGGCCAGGTAGGCCTGTTCCAGCGCGGCGCGGCGGAAGTGGTCGAACATCAGGCCCTTGGCCACGGCGGCCAGGAATGCGCGGGGTTCGCGGGGCGTATCCAGTTGCTCACGGCCGAGCAGGCGCACGAAGGTGTCCTGGCTCAGGTCTTCGGCACGTTGGCGGCAGGCCATGCTGCGTTGCAGCCAGGCGAGCAGCCAGCCGCGGTGGTCGCGGTACAGCGCACCGACCAGATCGGCGTGTGGGCTCTGTGCAGAAGACAAGCAGCGTCCCCCCGGAACGAATGCATTAACTAACGATAATTATTCGCGATTGTTGCAGAGGGGAGGGGGTGGGTGCAATGGACGCTTATCGGATGGCCATCATGGAAAAGGCAGGTGGCCGTTCAGCAACTCGGTCGTTGTAGGAGCGGCCTTGCGTCGCGAAAGGGCTGCATAGCAGCCCCGGCCATATCTGCGGCGAAGCTGAAAATGTGGGGCCGCTGCGCGCCCCTTTCGCGACACAAGGCCGCTCCTACAGGATCTTCACAGGCCGTGATTGTGCGCTTTCCGCCGCCGCCAGCCGCGCAGCCGCTGCTCCAGCTGCAGCGGGCTGTCCAGCTGCTGGCGCCGGGCCTGGCTGAACAGGATCAGCGCCAGCTCGGCGGTAACCAGGGCATCGGCGCTGGCATGATGGCGCTCCTCTACCTGCAGGCCAAACCGCGCCACCCAGTCATCCAGCCCGGCCTCGCGCAGCACTGTGTCGGGGTTGAGCATCGGTGCCAGCTCGGCAACATCCAGGAAGGGCGAGTGCAAGCGATAGCCCAGGCTTTCCTTCAGCGCACGGGCCAGCATGCGCTGGTCGAACGGCGCGTGGAATGCCAGCACCGGGCTATTGCCAATGAAGTCGAGCAGGTCGAGCAAGGCCTCGGCCGGGTCGCAACCGGCAGCCAGGGCACTCGGGCCCAGGCCATGGATCAGCACGCTGGCGTTGGTCTTCTGCAAAGGCCGGTGCAGGGTGCGTTCGAACTGCTGGGCAAAGTCGATGGCGCCATCCTCGATGGCCACGGCGCCAACCGACAGCACCTGGTCACGGTTGGGGTTCAGGCCGCTGGTCTCCAGGTCGAGCACCACCCAGCGCTGCTCGCGCAGGGTACACACCCCCAGGGGCGCGGCCTTGGGCAGCCGGGCCAGGCGCTGGCGCGTGGCATGGTCCAGTTCGGGCGCACTGGGGCGCAGCCAGGCGAACAGGCTCATAGCTGGTACCGCAAGGCCAGGCTGCTTTGCAGGCGCTGGGCCTGGCGCAGGGACTCGCGCAGGATGCGCCGGTCCAGGTGGTTGAGGCTGTCCGGGTCCAGGCGGTTGGAATAGGGCAGGTTGTCGCGGGTCTGGCGCTGGTGCTGCTGCATGCGGGTTTGCTGGATGAAGTGGTAGGCCTCTTCATACGCTGCGCCGTCCAGTGCCTCGATCACGCCCTTGGCCACCAGCTGGCGCAGGCGTTCCAGGGTATTGCAGGCACCGATGCCGTTGGCCAGGGCCAGCAGCCGGGCACCATCGACGAAGGGCGTCAGGCCCTGGACCTTGAGGTCGAGGGTGGCGGCCTTGTCGTTGCCCTGGCGGGTCAGCACGAACTCGCGCAGGCGGCCCACCGGTGGGCGCTGACGCAGGGCGTTGTCAGCCATCATGCGCTGGAAGATGCGGTTATCGGCCACCTGCTCGAGCAGGCCCTGGCGCAGCTGCTCGCAACCTTGCTCGTCGCCCCACACCACGCGCAGGTCGAAATAGATGCTCGAGCCCAGCAGGTTCTCCGGGCTGGCTTCACGGACAAAACCGGAAAAACGCCGCGCCCACTCACTACGCGACAGGCACAGCTCTGGGTTGCCGGCCATGACGTTGCCCTTGCACAGGGTGAAGCCACACTGGGCCAGGCACTGGTTGATGTATTGCGCCAGCGGCAGCAGCCGTGCGCGGATGGCGTTGGCTTCGGCGCCGTCGGCGGCTTCGAAGAGGATGCCGTTGTCCTGGTCGGTGTGCAGGGTTTGTTCACGCCGCCCTTCGCTGCCAAAGCACAGCCAGCTGAACGGCACGCCCGGGTCACCGCGCTCGGCCAGCGCCAGTTCGATCACCCGGCACACGGTGTGGTCGTTGAGCAGGGTGATGATCTGGGTGATCTGCGTGGAGGACGCGCCATGGGCCAGCATGCGCTCGACCAGTTGGCTGATTTCGCCGCGCAGCGAGACCAGGGTATCCAGGCGTGGCGCATGGCGGATGGTGCGCGCCAGGTGCACCAGATCGACCCGTTGCAGGGAGAACAGGTCGCGCTCCGAAACCACACCGCACAGGCGTCGTTTTTCCACCAGGCATACGTGGGCGATATGCCGCTCGGTCATGGCCATGGCTGCGTCGAAGGCGCTGGCCTGGGGGCTGAGGTAGAATGGCTGGGCGGTCATGTGCCGCGCGATGGGCGCGCCCAGGTCGGCATCGGCCGCAGCCACCACCTGGCGCAGGTCGCGCAGGGTGAAGATACCGGTGGGGTAGCGCTGCGGGTCGACCACCACGATGCTGCCGACCTGCTGCTCGTGCATCAGCCGCACGGCGTCGCGCAGGGGCGTGTCGGGGCTGCACACCACCGGGTGGCGCATGGCCAGTTCACCCAGTGGCGTGTTCAGCGAATATTGGGTGCCGAGGGTTTCCACCGCGCGCTGGCGTACCTGCTGATTGACCTGGTCGAGCAGGCTGCTGACCCCGCGCAGGGCAAAATCCCGAAACACTTCCGACATCGAGAACACGCGGATGAACGCGGCCTTGTTCAGCTGCAGGCAGAAGGTGTCCTCACCGGCCAGGTGCTCGGTACGGGTCGCTCGCTCGCCGAGCAGGGCAGCCAGCGGGAAGCATTCGCCGCTGGTGATTTCGAAGGTGGTCTCCACACCAGGCTTGACCAGGTGCTGGCGCTCACCCACCACGCGGCCCTGCTTGACGATGTAGAAGTGCTCGACCGGCCCGTCGGCAGGTTTGACGATGCTTTCGCCGCTGGCATAGAAGCGCAGCTGGCACTGTTCGACCAGGTAGGCCAGGTGGCTGTGTTCCATCTGGTTGAACGGCGGAAAACGCTGCAGGAACTGCAGGGTGCCCTGGATGTTCTGCAGCACTGCTGTCCTGCCCGCCTGGCTGTAGGCGTCCTTTTTACTCATGAAACTGACCGTATCGCTATGCCGAACTATATATATCTATATATAGGTGCCGGCCATGTTGTTCTCTGCCTCCATGGTCGGCTTGCGGCGGGGTGGTGCCCATTGGACGTAAGTCTATGAGCGCCCCTGTCAAAGACCCGACGAAAGGCCAGCCGGGTTGCGCAAGTTCTGCGGTCCTAATGCTGAAGCGGAATTTTTTTGACGAGATGAGCATGCCTGAGCAACACGACATCCTGAGCGACGCCGAGCGCGAGGCATTGGCAGTCGTAAGTGCGCCCGTGGCTGCCAAGCCGTTGGTGCTGGTGGTGGATGACAATGCAGTGAACCGTGAGGCGCTGATCCTGTACCTGAAAAGCCGGGGGATCGACTGTGTCGGAGCGGATGGGGCCGAGGAAGCCAGGCTATACCTGCACTACCAGCAACGAATCGGCTTGATGATCACGGATTTGCGCATGCAGCCCGAGGATGGCCTGGACCTGATCCGGCAGATTCGCGAGTCGGAACGGGCGGCGTTGTCGATCATCGTGGTGTCGGGCGACACCGATGTGAAAGAGGCGGTGGACGTGATGCACCTGGGGGTTGTGGATTTTCTGCTGAAGCCGGTCGATCTGGACAGGCTGCTGGAGCTGGTGAAGAAAGAACTGAAGATCGAGTAGTGCAGGAGTGGGGCTGCTTTGCAGCCCTTTCGCGACACAAGGCCGCTCCTACAAGTACTGCGCCAGACCTCAGCCTTGCGCGGTACCTGTAGGAGCGGCCTTGTGTCGCGAAAGGGCCGCAAAGCGGCCCCCTGTCGCAGATGTCGCTTACAACCCGTTACGCGCCTTGAACTCGCGGCGACGGCGGTGCAGTACCGGCTCGGTATAGCCGTTCGGCTGCTTGCCACCTTCCACCACCAGCTCTACCGCAGCCTGGAACGCGACGTTGTCGTCGAAGTGCGGTGCCATCGGGCGATACAGGGCGTCGCCGGCGTTCTGCTGGTCGACCACCACGGCCATGCGCTTGAGGCTTTCCAGCACCTGCTCCTGGCTGACTACGCCATGGCGCAGCCAGTTGGCCAGCAGCTGGGCCGAAATGCGCAGGGTGGCGCGGTCTTCCATCAGGCCGACGTTGTTGATGTCCGGCACCTTCGAGCAACCCACACCCTGGTCGATCCAGCGCACCACGTAGCCGAGGATGCCCTGAGCGTTGTTGTCCAGTTCGTTGCGGATCTCTTCGGCCGACCAGTTGGTGTCGGCGGCCAGCGGGATGGACAGGATGTCGTCCACCGACGCCGGGGTACGCGAAGCCAGTTCACGCTGACGCGCCTGTACGTCCACCTTGTGGTAGTGCAGCGCATGCAGGGTGGCGGCGGTCGGCGACGGCACCCAGGCGGTGTTGGCACCGGCCAGCGGGTGGGCGATCTTCTGCTCGAGCATGGCCGCCATCAGGTCGGGCATGGCCCACATGCCTTTGCCGATCTGCGCACGGCCTTGCAGGCCGGTGGCCAGGCCAACGTCGACGTTGTTGTTCTCGTAGGCACCGATCCACTTCTCGTTCTTCATGGCGCCCTTGCGCACCACGGCGCCGGCTTCCATCGAGGTGTGGATTTCATCGCCGGTGCGGTCAAGGAAGCCGGTGTTGATGAACACCACGCGCTCGGCTGCGGCCTTGATGCACGACTTGAGGTTGACCGTGGTACGGCGCTCCTCGTCCATGATGCCGACCTTGACGGTGTTGCGCTTCATGCCCAGCAGGTCTTCGACCTGGCTGAAGATCTCGGCGGCGAAGGCTACTTCCTCCGGGCCGTGCATCTTCGGCTTGACGATGTACACGCTGCCGCTGCGGGTGTTCTTGCGGCTGGTGTTGCCATTGAGGTTGTGCAGGGCGATCAGGTTGGTGAACAGACCGTCCTGGATGCCTTCGGGGATTTCGTTGCCTTGGGCGTCGAGGATCGCCGGGTTGGTCATCAGGTGGCCAACGTTGCGCACGAACAGCAGCGAACGACCGTGCAGGGTCACGCTGCCGCCGTTGGGCGCGGCGTACTCGCGGTCCGGGTTCATGGTGCGGGTGAAGGTCTTGCCACCCTTGCTCACGCTTTCGGCCAGGTCGCCTTTCATCAGGCCCAGCCAGTTGCGGTAGACGATCACCTTGTCGTCGGCGTCGACGGCGGCAACCGAGTCTTCGCAGTCCATGATGGTGGTCAGCGCCGATTCCATCAGGATGTCTTTCACGCCGGCGGCGTCGGTGCTGCCGACCGGGGTGCTGGCATCGACCTGGATTTCGAAGTGCAGGCCGTTGTGCTTGAGCAGCACGGCAGTCGGCGCGGCGGCATCGCCATGGAAGCCGATCAGCTGGGCGTCGTCACGCAGGCCGCTGTTGCTGCCGCCTTTCAGGGCAACTACCAGCTTGCCACCTTCGATGCGGTAGCCGGTGGAGTCGACATGCGAGCCGGCCGCCAGTGGCGCGGCTTCGTCGAGGAAGGCGCGGGCGAAGGCGATGACCTTGTCGCCACGTACCTTGTTGTAGCCTTGGCCTTTCTCGGCGCCGCCTTCATCGCTGATGGCATCGGTGCCATACAGCGCGTCGTACAGCGAACCCCAACGGGCGTTGGCGGCGTTCAGGGCGAAGCGGGCGTTCATCACCGGTACGACCAGCTGCGGGCCGGCCATGTGGGCGATTTCTTCGTCCACGTTCTGGGTGGTGGCCTGGAAATCGTCGGCTTGTGGCAGCAGGTAGCCGATTTCCTGGAGGAATGCTTTGTAGGCTACGGCGTCGTGGGCCTGGCCTTTGCGTGCCTGGTGCCAGGCGTCGATCTTGGCTTGCAGCTCGTCGCGCTTGGCGAGCAGGGCTTTGTTCTTTGGAGCGAGGTCATTGATGATCTTCTCTGCACCCGCCCAGAACTGCTCGGCGACGATGCCGGTCCCCGGGATGGCTTCGTTGTTCACGAAGTCGTACAGGACCTTGGCGACCTGAAGGCCACCGACTTGAACGTATCCAGTCATTGCTTGCCTCACTCTGCTCAGCTATTTCGCTCTTCTGTATTAAGCCTGTAGCGCTTCTCTAAACACGGCACCAGTGCATGCCCCCGAGTAAAGCCCCGAGCGCGGCTGGGTGCGGCCTGCCAGACCGGCTGGCAGACAGTGTGCGTATTTTCACAGGCGCCTTGGCAGACATCCAAACGACGTTTTGTAGTCCGCGCCACGGGATACTACATGAAGCAGTAGGCGGGGCAAAATCAGACTAAAAGCGCCGTTATGCGACCCGTTGGTCGCGTATGGTCACGCTGGGAGTGAGTATGTTCGCAAAAAACAGGTGGATTGTTCCAGATAAATCTTGAAACAGTACACGATTCGTTATGCGGATTGCCCTGCGGCAGGTTGCCGCGCCTTGCCTATACTGAGTCGATCCCCCGATTTTCTGCCGCACGGCGCGGTCCGACACGAGGAAGGGCTTGTGGATCATCTTGTACTGACTGTGATTGCCCCTGACAAGGCCGGCCAGGTCGAGCGCATTGCCCAGTGCATCGCCGACCACAGTGGCAACTGGCTGGAAAGCCGCATGTCGCGCATGGCCGGGCAGTTTGCCGGCATCCTGCGGGTGGCGGTGCCGGCGGAAAACTACGACGAGTTGGTGGCTTCGCTGCAGGGGTTGGTCCGATATGACATTCGCGTGCTGATCGCCGAGAGCGGCATCGAGCCGTCGTGTACCTGGAAGCCGATAGCAATGGAGCTGGTAGGTAATGACCGGCCGGGGATCGTGCGTGATATCACCCGCTTGCTGGCGGACCTGGGGGTGAACCTTGAGCGGTTTACCACTGAGGTGCGGCCGGCGCCCATGAGCAGCGAACCGCTGTTCCATGCCGATGCCTTGCTGGCATTGCCGTTGACCCTGTCGCTGGAGGATTTGCAGCAGAAGCTGGAGAGCCTGGCGGACGACTTGATGGTGGAGTTGAAGCTGCGGCCGGAGGATTGATCCGAGATTGCCGGGCCGCTTCGCGGCCATCGCGACACAAGGCCGCTCCTACAAGGGTTACGCGTTCCCCTGTAGGAGCGGCCTTGTGTCGCGATGGGCTGCAAAGCAGCCCCCTGCGGTTATCCCGATATCACGGGGAAGGGCCTGTGGATAACCTGGGGGTTCCCCTCTCCAGCCCAGGCCACGCGCGCCTTGCACGGCTTTGATCAAAAAACACCCAAAAATCAGCAGCTTGTGCACAAAGCACGGGGACGAGGGTGTGGATAACCTTTGGAGATGTCTCTGCAGGCCACGAATCACAAGGCCTGCAGAGTTGTGATCATTTTTTGATCAGCTACGCTTGCGCAAACTGACCCACGCATCGACGCTGTAAATCGCCAAACCCGCCCAGATGAACATGAACGCCACCAAGTTGCTCGACGACAAGTGCTCATCGAACAGCAGCACCGCCTGCAGCAGCACCAGGGTCGGCGCCAGGTACTGCAGGAAGCCCAGCGTGGTATACGGCAAGTGCCGCGCGGCAGCGTTGAAGCACACCAGCGGCACCAGTGTCACCGGCCCCGCAGCCATCAGCCACAACGCTTCGCTGCTGGTGTAGAACGCGCCCTGGGCACTTGTCGCCGCCGGGTGCAGCAACAGCCAGCCAAGGGCCAGCGGTACCAGCATCCAGGTTTCCACCACCAGGCCCGGCAGCGCCGCCACCGGTGCCTGTTTGCGAATCAGCCCATAGAAGCCGAAGCTCAGCGCCAGCACCAGCGACACCCACGGCAGGCTGCCCACCTGCCACACCTGCTGGGCCACACCCACGGCGGCCATGGCCACGGCCAGCCACTGCAGGCGGCGCAGGCGCTCGCCGAGAATCAGCATGCCCAGCAGCACATTGATCAGTGGGTTGATGTAGTAACCCAGGCTGGCCTCGAGCATGCGCCCGTTGTTCACCGACCATACGTAGGTCAGCCAGTTGCCGGCGATCAGCGCCCCGCTCAGGGCCAGGATGCCCAGCCGGCGCGGGTTGTCACGCAGTTCACGCCACCAGCCAGGGTGTTTCCACACCAGTAGCAGCAACGAGCCGAACAAAGCCGACCAGAGCACCCGGTGGACAATGATCTCCACCGCCGGGACGCTCTGGATTGCCTTGAAGTACAGGGGGAACAGCCCCCAGATGATGTAGGCGCTGAGGCCCAGTAGGTACCCGCGACGCGGGTTTGCGGCGTGCATGCAGAATCCTTGCTTAGGTAGCTAAATAAAGCGACGCCTATTGTAGACAGAGGCGGGCGTGCTTCTAGAACAATTTCAGCGGCGCTTCATCCAGTGCGGCCATTTGCTCGCGCAGGGCGAGAATCTGGTCTCCCCAGTAGCGTGGCTGGCCGAACCAGGGGAAGCTCGGCGGGAATGCCGGGTCGTCCCAGCGCCGCGCCAGCCAGGCGCTGTAGTGCAGCTGGCGCAGGGCGCGCAGGGGCTCGATCAGGGCCAGCTCGCGCGGGTCGAAGTCGTGGAACTCGTTGTAGCCGTCGATCAGTTCGGCCAGTTGCCCCAGGCGCTCCTCGCGGCTGCCGGCCAGCATCATCCACAGGTCCTGCATCGCCGGGCCCATGCGGCAGTCGTCGAGGTCGACCACGTGGTACACCTCGTCGCGGTGCATCAGGTTGCCGGGGTGCAGGTCGCCATGCAGGCGGATGAGCTGGTGCGGCGTGCGGGCATAGATGTCCTCCACCCGCTTGAGCAGGTCGCGAGCTACCGATTCGAACGCTGGCAGCAGTTCGCGGGGGACGAAGTCGCCTTCCAGCAGGGTATTCAGCGATGCATGGCCGAAGTTGTCCACAGCCAGCGCTTCGCGGTGCTCGAACGGTTTGCTGGCGCCCACGGCGTGCAGGCGGCCGAGCAACTGGCCGAGGCGGTAGAGCTGGTCGAGGTTGCCCGGCTCTGGCGCGTGGCCGCCGCGGCGGGGGAACAGGGTGAAGCGGAAGCCCTGGTGTTCGAACAGGGTGCGGTCGTTGTGCTGCAGCGGGGCGACCACCGGCACTTCGCAGTCGGCCAGTTCGGCGGTGAAGCTGTGCTCTTCGAGGATGGCCGCGTCGCTCCAGCGGCCTGGGCGGTAGAACTTGGCGATCAGCGGTTGCGCGCCCTCGATGCCCACCTGGTAGACGCGGTTTTCGTAGCTGTTCAGCGCCAGCACCCGGGCATCGCTGAGAAAGCCCAGGCTTTCCACGGCGTCCAGGACCAGGTCGGGGGTGAGGGTGTCGAAGGGGTGGGACATGGTGGCTCCGGGGGTAGGCGGCGTGGGGGCCATGGTAGCGCGTTATGCCTGTACCGGCCTCTTCGCGGGTAAACCCGCTCCCACAGGTGCATCGTTTCCCTGGCGGCCAGGCTATGCAGGAATCCCAAGCAATACATAAGAGGGATGAAATTGAACCCGCACCGAACTGCCTGCTGCCACCCGCTGCCCAGCCAACCAATCCGTCTCGGCAAACGCACACAACGTCTGCCCATTCCCCAACGCCAACCGGACCTCACCAGGCCCATCAGCCTCCGCCAGCACCTCCTCCACCGTCGCCCGCAGGCAATTGCTACCCACTTCGGCCTCTTCCTCGTCGGCCAGCAACCTCACCCACCCTGCCTTGAGCAGCGCCACTACCGTCGTACCCAGCGTCAGTTCCAGCCGTGCGGTGCTGTCCTGGGTGATCAACGCCTCGATCTCCAACCCTCCGCCCAACGCCAGGCTGACGCGATCATGCCGTCCCTCGCGGCGCAGGCCACTGACCTGGCCCTGCAACTGGTTGCGCGCGCTGGTACGCAGCATCAGCCGGCCGAGCAGGTCGAGGTCGCTGGACTCCTCGGCCGCTTCGAGGATTTGCGCCTGAAGGGCCTGCAGCCTCTGATACAGGCGCAGCACCCGCTGGCCTTCCGGCGACAGACGGGCACCACCGCCACCACGCCCGCCGGTACTGCGCTCGACGAGGGGCTGGCTGGCCAGGTTGTTGAGTTCGTCGATGGCGTCCCAGGCGGCCTTGTAGCTGATGCCCGCAGCCTTGGCGGCGCGGGTGATCGAACCTTCTTCGGCAATATGCTGCAGCAGCGCGATGCGCTGGGGGCGGCGGGCGATGTGCTGGGTGAGGTGGGGGGGCAGGGGCATGGGCATTCGGTCTTGTGGGGGCCTGAGGATGGATAGTGTGTAGGAGCGGCCTTGTGTCGCGAAAGGGGCGCGAAGCGGCCCCACGATTCATGCCTTGGCAAATATCGCTGGGGCTGCTGCGCAGCCCGATCGCGACACAAGGCCGCTCCTACACCGGGCGATCCGCGCTTGCTCATACATACCCCGGCTTGGGCGTGCGCGCCAGGCAATACACATCCACCCGCCGCGCACCGGCCTTGCGCAGCACTTCGGCAACTGCCTGCGCGGTCGCACCGGTGGTCAACACGTCATCGACAATGGCGACATGCTTGCCCGTCAGCTTGCCCTTGACCGCAAACGCCTGGCGCAAGTTGCGTCGCCTGGCCTTGGCGTCCAGTTGTTGCTGCGCAGGTGTCTCCCGTGTGCGCAGCAGCAACCGCTCGTCGCAACGTACCCCCACCTGCGACGACAGCCAGCGCCCGAGCATCCCCGCCTGGTTGAACCCCCGCTCCCGTAGTCGACGTTTGGCCAAGGGTACAGGCAACAACAGGTCGGGGCGCGGCAGCCCTTCGGTAAAGCGGTGCAGCAGCCCATGCCCGAGCAATTCGGCCATCAGGCGCCCCAAGGGCCACTGGCGGTTGTGCTTGAAACGGCTGATCAGCGTGTCCACCGGAAAGCCGAAATGCCACAGTGCAAGCACCTGCTCGAAGGCCGGTGCGCGGCGCTGGCACTGAGCGCAGGTCAGGCCGGCCATGGGCAACGGCAGGGCGCAGCGCAGGCAATGATCGCCCAGCCAGGGCAGTTCCTGCTCGCAGGCGACGCACAGCGGGTAGGCCTGCTCGGCAGGTTCATCGCACAGTAAACACGATTGGTTAATAAGTGAGCACTTGTAAACCAGTCTTTTCCAGTGTGGTTGACAGTTCATAGGCCTTCCATGACTATGCGAGCTATCCGTGATGCGCTGGCGGGCTTTCCTGTCCCGGCGCCTGCTTCAGCCTAAACAAGGAAACGCCAATGAGCGCCAGCACAACTGCAACAACACGTCACGACTGGTCCCTGGCCGAGGTCAAGGCGCTGTTCCAGCAACCATTCAATGACCTGCTGTTCCAGGCGCAGACCGTGCACCGCGCGCATTTCGACCCGAACCGCGTGCAGGTTTCGACCCTGCTGTCGATCAAGACCGGCGCCTGCCCGGAAGATTGCAAATATTGTCCACAGTCCGGCCACTACAACACGGGGCTGGAAAAACAGAAGCTGATGGAAGTGCAGAAGGTGCTGGAAGAAGCCGCCCGCGCCAAAGCCATCGGTTCTACCCGCTTCTGCATGGGCGCGGCGTGGAAGCACCCGTCGGCCAAAGACATGCCCTACGTGCTGGAGATGGTCAAAGGCGTGAAGGCCATGGGCCTGGAAACCTGCATGACCCTCGGCAAGCTCGACCAGGAGCAGACCAAGGCCCTGGCCCAGGCCGGCCTGGACTACTACAACCACAACCTCGACACCTCGCCGGAGTTCTACGGCAGCATCATCACCACCCGCACCTACAGCGAGCGCCTGCAGACCCTGGCCTACGTGCGCGATGCCGGGATGAAGATCTGCTCCGGCGGCATCCTCGGCATGGGCGAGTCGCTGGACGACCGCGCCGGCCTGCTGATCCAGCTGGCCAACCTGCCCGAGCACCCGGAGTCGGTGCCGATCAACATGCTGGTCAAGGTGGCCGGCACGCCGCTGGCCGAGGAAGAAGACGTCGACCCGTTCGACTTCATCCGCATGCTGGCCGTTGCCCGTATCCTCATGCCCAAGTCGCACGTGCGCCTGTCCGCCGGCCGCGAGCAGATGAACGAGCAGATGCAGGCCCTGGCCTTCATGGCTGGCGCCAACTCGATCTTCTACGGCGAAAAACTGCTGACCACCGCCAACCCGCAGGCCGACAAGGACATGCAGCTGTTCGCACGCCTGGGCATCAAGCCCGAAGCGCGTGAAGAGCACGCCGACGAAGTGCACCAGGCGGCCATCGAGCAGGCGCTGGTCGAGCAGCGCAGCAGCGAGATGTTCTACAACGCCGCGACAGCCTGAAATGGCCTTCGACCTGGCGGCGCGCCTGGCCGAACGGCGCGCCGCAGACCTGTATCGGCAGCGGCCACTGCTGGAAAGCCCGCAGGGGCCGGAAGTGGTGGTCGATGGCCAGCGTATGCTGGCCTTCTGCAGCAATGACTACCTGGGCCTGGCCAACCACCCCGAGGTGATTGCCGCCTGGCAGGCCGGCGCAGAGCGTTGGGGTGTCGGTGGCGGTGCCTCGCACCTGGTGATCGGCCACAGTACGCCGCACCACCAGGTGGAAGAGGCCTTGGCCGAACTCACCGGGCGCCCGCGCGCGCTGTTGTTCTCCACCGGCTACATGGCCAACCTGGGCGCCATCACCGCGCTGGTGGGGCAGGGCGACACGGTGCTGCAGGACCGCCTGAACCACGCGTCGCTGCTGGATGGCGGCTTGCTCAGCGGCGCCCGTTTCAACCGCTACCTGCACAACGACCCGGCCAGCCTGGCCAGCCGCCTGGACAAGGCCGTCGGCAATACCCTGGTAGTGACCGATGGCGTGTTCAGCATGGACGGCGACCTGGCCGACCTGCCGGCGCTGGCCGATGTCGCCCGCGCCCGCGGTGCCTGGCTGATGGTCGACGATGCCCATGGCCTGGGCACCCTCGGCACCCAGGGTGGCGGTATCGTCGAGCACTTCGGCCTGGGCGTTGAAGATGTGCCGGTGTTGATCGGTACGCTGGGCAAGGCCTGTGGTACCGCTGGCGCCTTTGTGGCTGGCAGCGAAGAACTGATCGAGGCGCTGGTGCAGTTCGCCCGCCCGTACATCTACACCACCAGCCAGCCACCGGCGCTGGCCTGCGCCACCCTCAAGAGCCTGGAACTGCTGCGTCGCGAGGCCTGGCGCCGCGAGCACCTGGCCGCGCTGATCCGCCAGTTCCGTGAAGGCGCGCAGCAGATCGGCCTGGCATTGATGGACAGCCCGACGCCGATCCAGCCGATCGTCATCGGCGACAGCGCACAGGCCCTGCGCCTGTCACGCATGCTGCGCGAGCGCGGCTTGCTGGTGACGGCCATCCGCCCGCCCACCGTGCCGGCGGGCAGCGCACGCCTGCGGGTGACATTGAGCGCCGCGCACAGCGAGGCGCAGGTGCAGCTATTGTTGAATGCATTGGCCGAGTGTTATCCACAATTGGAGAGCGCCGATGCGTAATCGACTTGTTCTGTTGCCTGGTTGGGGCCTGGGCACTGCTTCTCTGGAGCCGCTGGCCGCCAGCCTGCGTGCCCAGGACGCCCGCCTGCAGGTAGAGCTGATGCCCTTGCCGGAACTGGCCGACAGCGATGTGCAGGCCTGGGTCGACCACCTCGACCGCAAGCTGCCGAGCGATGTCTGGCTGGGCGGCTGGTCGTTAGGCGGCATGCTGGCCAGCGCGCTGGCGCACAAGCGCGGCGACCATTGCTGCGGCCTGCTGACCCTGGCCAGCAACCCCAGTTTCGTGGCGCGCCCCGACTGGCCCCACGGCATGGCCGAAGACACTTTCGGCACCTTCCTCGACGGCTGCCGCAGCCATACCCAGGTCACCCTGAAGCGCTTCCGTACCTTGTGCAGCGACGGTGCCCTGCAACCGCGTACCCTGCTGCGCCAGCTTGGTGTCGGCGTACCGGACACCGACCCGCTGTACCTGGCCACCGGCCTTGAGGTGCTGGCCAGGCTGGACACCCGCGAAGCACTGCAGGCCTACGGTGGCCCGCAGTTGCACCTGTTCGCCGGCAGCGATGCGCTGGTGCCGGCAGAGGCGGCAAAAGCGCTGAGCGAGCTGCTGCCCGATGTGGAAGTGGGCCTGGTCGAAGACAGTTCCCACGCGTTTCTGCTGGAGTACCCGCAGGAACTGGCGGCGGGCATCAAGAGTTTCCTGCATGAGAGTGGCGATGACTGACCTTTCCCGTCCAACCTTGCCCGGCGCGCTGCCCGACAAGCGCCAGGTAGCGGCCTCGTTCTCCCGCGCCGCAGCCAGCTACGACAGCGTGGCAGCCTTGCAGCGCGCGGTGGGTTCGAGCTTGCTGGAGCAGTTGCCGGAAGGCCTGCAGCCGTCACGCTGGCTGGACCTGGGCAGCGGCACCGGCCATTTCAGCCGGGCGCTGGCCGAGCGTTTCACCCAGGCCAGCGGTGTGGCGGTGGATATCGCCGAGGGCATGTTGTGCCATGCCCGCAACGAACAGGGCGGGGCGCTCTATCACGTGGCCGGTGACGCCGAGCGTTTGCCGCTGCGTGATGCCAGCGTCGACCTGGTGTTCACCAGCCTGGCCGTGCAGTGGTGCGACCAGTTCGCCAGCGTGCTGGCAGAAGCGCTGCGAGTGCTGCGCCCGGGCGGCGTGCTGGCCTTCAGCAGCCTGTGTGTGGGTACGCTCGATGAACTGCGCGCCAGTTGGCAGGCGGTGGATGGCCTGGTGCATGTGAACCGCTTCCGCCGTTTCGAGGACTATCAGCGCCTGTGCGCAGCCAGCGGCTTCGAACAGCTCGGGCTGCAGCGCTGCCCGCACGTGCTGCACTACCCGGATGTACGCAGCCTGACCCATGAACTCAAGGCCCTCGGTGCTCACAACCTGAACCCTGGCCGACCTTCCGGGCTTACCGGCCGGGCACGCATTCAGGGCCTGCTGCAGGCTTATGAGGCGTTTCGCCAGCCTGAGGGGCTGCCAGCCACCTATCAGGTGGTCTATGGTTTGTTGCGCAAGCCACAGGTGTAAGGGGAGCGAGATGAACCAGGCCTATTTCATTGCCGGTACCGATACCGATGTTGGCAAGACCACCATCGCTGCCGGGCTGTTGCATGCGGCACGGTTGCAGGGCATGAGCACGCTGGGGGCCAAGCCGGTGGCCTCCGGTTGCACCATGACACCGAAAGGCTTGCGCAACAGTGACGCCCAGGCGCTGATCGATGAAAGCACGATCAAGCTGCCCTACGAACAGGTCAACCCGTTTGCCTTCGAACCGGCTATCGCACCCCATGTGGCAGCGCGCGAGGCGGGAGTAACGCTTGCCGTGCCGGAACTGTTGGCGGCGATGCGCAATGTGCTGCAACAAGATGCCGACTTCACCCTGATCGAGGGGGCCGGTGGCTGGCGCGTGCCGTTGTCGGGGCAGGCCAACTTGTCCGATCTGGCCATTGCCTTGAAGTTGCCGGTGATCCTGGTGGTGGGGGTGCGACTGGGGTGCATCAGCCACGCCTTGCTCAGCGCCGAGGCGATTGCCCGTGACGGGCTGCAATTGGCGGGATGGGTGGCGAACATCATCGAGCCGCGTACTTCGCGCCTGGAAGAGAACCTGGCCAGCCTGGCCGAGCGTTTGCCAGCGCCATGCCTGGGGCGTGTGCCCAAATTGAAGCAGGCCAGTGCCGACATGGTGGCTGAACACCTTCAGCTGGATCTGCTGGATTAGCCGTTTCCAGGCCAGGCCCTTTCGCGGGTAAACCCGCTCCCACAGGATCTCCACAGTTTTTGAGACTTGTGCAGTACCTGTGGGAGCGGGTTTACCCGCGAAGAGGCCAGTGCAGGAATACCCAAGGCCTATCAAATGGCACCAGGCCATTAGGGATTTAAACGGGCCTTTTCACCCCTGGCCTGCTTTAATTGGGCCTGTTCGTCATCCAGCGTCAATGGAGTCCTGACATGGAAATCACCGGTAGCTCCGCCTACTACGCGGGCCTGAGCGCAATCCAGACCGGCCAGAACCGCGTCGATCAGGCCGCCAGCCAGATCGCCAGCACCACCGCCGAACGTAGCGCCACCAGCCAGTCCAGCGATTTTCAGGCCGAACGCCTGCGCGCGGTCGACCGCAGCCAGCAGATGGACCTGGCCACCAGCACCGTGCAGCTGGCCGTGGGCAAACTCGAAGTCGAGCTTGGCGCAAAGGTCGCCAAGGCATCCGACGAAATGCTCGGCCGGATCATCGACACCTACGCCTGATACGGCGGCCCTTCCCGAACCTAACGCTATCCCTGTGGGAGCGGGTTTACCCGCGAATGCGTCCGCCCGGACACCTCTGTTTTCCGGGCTGGCCCATTCGCGGGTAAACCCGCTCCCACAGGGGTACATATCATGGCTTGGCGCTTTTGCCATTTTTCGTGGCGTAAATGGCACCATAGTCCATCCTTGACATAAGGCGGAGCTAAACGTAAGTTTCAAACAACTGTTTGATCGACGGCCGCCAAGTGCGGGTCACCCCACAGAACTCACCTAGAGGTTCATCGCAATGCCTGATTACAAAGCCCCCTTGCGTGATATCCGCTTCGTTCGCGACGAGCTGCTCGGCTATGAGGCGCACTATCAGAGCCTGCCGGGTTGCCAGGACGCCACGCCCGACATGGTCGACGCGATCCTCGAAGAAGGCGCGAAGTTCTGTGAGCAGGTGCTGTCGCCGCTGAACCGCGTGGGTGACCAGGAAGGTTGCACCTGGAGCGAATCGGGCGTGAAAACCCCTACCGGCTTCAAAGAGGCCTACGAACAGTTCGTCGAAGGCGGCTGGCCGAGCTTGGCGCATGACGTCGAGCACGGCGGCCAGGGCCTGCCGGAATCGCTGGGCCTGGCCCTGAGCGAAATGGTCGGTGGTTCGAACTGGTCGTGGGGCATGTACCCGGGCCTGTCGCACGGCGCGATGAACACCATCTCTGCGCACGGCACCGCCGAGCAGCAGCACACCTACCTGACCAAGCTGGTATCCGGCGAGTGGACCGGCACCATGTGCCTGACCGAGCCGCACTGCGGTACCGACCTGGGCATGCTGCGCACCAAGGCCGAGCCACAGGCTGATGGCAGCTACAAGGTGTCGGGCACCAAGATCTTCATTTCGGCCGGTGAGCACGACATGGCCGACAACATTGTCCATATCGTCCTGGCCCGCCTGCCGGACGCACCGGCTGGCACCAAGGGCATCTCGCTGTTCATCGTGCCGAAGTTCCTGCCCAACGCCGAAGGCGGTGTGGGCGAGCGCAATGGCGTGAGCTGCGGCTCGATCGAACACAAGATGGGTATCCACGGCAACGCCACCTGCGTGATGAACTTCGACGGCGCTACCGGCTACCTGATCGGCCCGGCCAACAAAGGCCTGAACTGCATGTTCACCTTCATGAACACCGCTCGCCTGGGTACCGCGCTGCAAGGCCTGGCCCACGCCGAAGTAGCGTTCCAGGGTGGTCTGAAGTACGCCCGTGAGCGCCTGCAGATGCGTTCCCTGACCGGCCCGAAAGCACCGGACAAGGCTGCTGACCCGATCATCGTCCACCCGGACGTGCGTCGCATGCTGCTGACCATGAAGGCCTTCGCCGAAGGCAACCGCGCGATGGTGTACTTCACTGCCAAGCAGGTGGACATCGTCAAGTACAGCCAGGATGAAGAAGAGCGCAAGAAGGCCGATGCCCTGCTGGCGTTCCTGACCCCGATCGCCAAGGCGTTCATGACCGAGGTCGGCTTCGAAGCCGCCAACCATGGCGTGCAGATCTACGGTGGCCACGGCTTCATCGCCGAGTGGGGCATGGAGCAGAACGTGCGCGACAGCCGCATTTCCATGCTGTACGAAGGCACCACCGGCATCCAGGCCCTGGACCTGCTCGGCCGCAAGGTGCTGATGACCCAGGGCGAAGCGCTGAAGGGCTTCACCAAGATCGTGCACAAGTTCTGCCAGGCGCAGGAAGGCAACGAAGCGGTCAAGGAGTTCGTCGAACCGCTGGCGGCGCTGAACAAGGAATGGGGCGAGCTGACCATGAAAGTGGGTATGGCCGCCATGAAGGACCGCGAAGAAGTGGGTGCGGCCTCGGTGGATTACCTGATGTATTCCGGCTACGCCTGCCTGGCCTACTTCTGGGCCGACATCGCCCGCCTGGCGGCCGAGAAACTGGCTGCCGGCACCAGCGAAGAAGCGTTCTACACCGCCAAGCTGCAGACCGCGCGCTTCTACTTCCAGCGCATCCTGCCGCGTACCCGTACCCACGTGGCGACCATGCTGTCGGGTGCCAACAACCTGATGGCGATGGACGAAGAGCACTTCGGCCTGTCGTACTGATCCTGCCGCTGTAAACCAAACCCGCCTGCCTTCACCGGCAGGCGGGTTTTTTATTTCTTCAGGTCCGGCGCGGTCCCCTTGTAGGAGCGGCCTTGTGTCGCGATGGGCTGCAAAGCAGCCCCGGCGATCTTTGCTGTGGCAGAAATCCTGGGGCCGCTACGCACCCCGATCGCGACACAAGGCCGCTCCTACAAGGAATCGAGTCTGATTCGAAATTCAACTGTTCATGTGCACTGCCGATGAAGTAAGGGCACAATGCCACCATTGATCTGCCGGGTTGGAGATTACCCTTGTTTCGTTTTAACGCTGTTCGCGCGAGCCACTTCCTGCCTTCGCTGATTCTTTTGCTGGCAGGCCTCGCCGCGGCCTATGTGAGAGACCTCAGTGTCTTTTTCACATCGCTGTTCAACGTCCTGCCCACCTTGGTCCTGCTGCTGGGCGGAGCCTACTGTGCGGTGTACCGTCGCCAGCGCGAGCTGTTCCTGATGCTCACGGTGTACATCGCCTACTACCTGCTCGACACCCAGACCGACTTCTACCGTGACCATGGCCGCGTGCGCGAGGACGCGGCGGTGATCTTCCACCTGGTGTGCCTGCTGCTGCCCACCCTGTTCGGGCTGTATGGTGCCTGGCAGGAGCGCACCCACCTGCTGCAGGACCTGGTCGCCCGTGGCGCCGTGCTGTTTGCCGTGGGCAGCGTGGCAGTGGCCCTGGAGCAAAGCTACCCCGAAGCGCTGCTGACCTGGTTGGCGGAAATCCGCTGGCCAACCTTGCATGGCCAGTGGATGAGCCTGATCCAGATGGTCTACCCGCTGTTCCTCGGCGTATTCATCCTGCTGGTGGTGCAATACCTGCGTGCGCCACGGCCGCTGCACGCTGCGCAGGTGATGGGCCTGCTGGGCATCTTCTGGATGCTGCCGCAAACCTTCATCCTGCCGTTCACCCTGAACATCATGTGCAGCCAGGTGATGCTGATGATCGCCGCAGCGGTGGCGCACGAGGCCTACCAGATGGCCTTCCGCGACGAGCTGACCGGCCTGCCGGGGCGCCGTGCGCTGAACGAGCGCATGCAGCGCCTGGGGCGCAACTATGTGATCGCCATGACCGATGTCGACCACTTCAAGAAATTCAACGACACCCACGGCCACGACGTCGGCGACCAGGTGCTGCGCCTGGTTGCCAGCCGCCTGTCCAAGGTCACCGGGGGTGGCCGCGCCTACCGCTATGGCGGCGAGGAATTCGCCCTGGTGTTTGCTGGCAAGACCGCCGAGGAATGCGTGCCGCACGTGGAGGCCGTGCGCGAAGTGATCGCCAATTACGTGATGCACCTGCGCGACCAGCACAACCGCCCGCAGGACGATACCACCGGGCGCCAACGGCGGGCGGGCAGCAGTGGCGGCACGGTGTCGGTCACCATCAGCATCGGCGTGGCCGAGCGTCAGGCCGATCATCGTAACCCCGAAGCCGTGCTGAAATCCGCCGACCAGGCGCTGTACAGCGCCAAGGGCGCGGGGCGCAATTGTGTCATGGTGCATGGGCAACAATCGCAGCGAGGGGCAGTGCGCACGGCGTGACCGAAATAGACTGTACGGTCTAGTGATGACCCTATGTCTCGTAAAAGTTGTTCGGTTACACTGCCTGCAACCCAGTGTCGCGGTTCCCCGAGACCGCCCCGAACCGACTAGCGAGAGGTTGTCATGGCTGAATATAAAGCGCCCCTGCGCGACATGCGCTTCGTACTGAATGAAGTCTTCAACGTGGCCGAGCAGTGGGCGCAGTTGCCCGGGCTGGCCGAGGTTGTCGATGCCGACACGGCCATGGCGGTGCTGGAAGAAGCCGGCAAGGTCACTGCCAAGTCCATCGCACCGCTCAGCCGTGCCGCCGACGAAGAGGGCTGTCACTGGGAAAACGGCGCGGTAAGTACCCCAGCCGGTTTCATCGAGGCCTACAACACCTACGCCGAAGGCGGTTGGGTGGGCGTGGGCGGCGACCCGCTGTTCGGCGGCATGGGCATGCCCAAGGTCATCTCGGCCCAGGTCGAGGAAATGGTCAACGCCTCCAGCCTGTCCTTCGGCCTGTACCCGATGCTGACTGCCGGCGCCTGCCTGTCGATCAATGCCCACGCCAGTGAAGCGCTGAAGGAAAAGTACCTGCCGAACATGTACGCCGGCGTGTGGGCCGGTTCCATGTGCCTGACCGAGCCGCATGCCGGTACCGACCTGGGCATCATCCGCACCAAGGCCGAGCCCCAGGCCGACGGCAGCTACAAGGTCAGCGGCACCAAGATCTTCATCACCGGCGGCGAGCACGACCTGACCGAGAACATCATCCACCTGGTGCTGGCCAAGCTGCCGGACGCACCGGCGGGGCCGAAAGGCATTTCGCTGTTCCTGGTGCCGAAGTTCCTGGTCAATGAAGACGGCAGCCTGGGGGCGCGCAACCCGGCCACCTGTGGCTCGATCGAGCACAAGATGGGCATCCAGGCCTCGGCCACTTGCGTGATGAACTTCGACGAAGCGGTCGGCTATCTCGTCGGTGAGCCGAACAAGGGCCTGGCGGCCATGTTCACCATGATGAACTACGAGCGCCTGGGTGTTGGTATCCAGGGCCTGGCTTCGGCCGAGCGCTCCTACCAGAATGCCGTGGAGTACGCCCGCGACCGCCTGCAAAGCCGCGCCCCGACCGGGCCACAAGCCAAGGACAAGGCCGCTGACCCGATCATTGTCCACCCGGACGTGCGCCGCATGCTGCTGACCATGAAGGCGCTGATCGAGGGTGGCCGTGCCTTCTCCAGCTACGTGGCCATGCAGCTGGACAGTGCCAAGTACAGCGAAGACCCCGCCGTGCGCAAGCGCAGCGAAGAGCTGGTGGCACTGCTGACGCCGGTGGCCAAGGCTTTCCTAACCGACCTGGGCCTGGAGTGCGCGGTGCACGGCCAGCAGGTGTTCGGCGGGCATGGCTACATTCGCGAATGGGGGCAGGAGCAACTGGTGCGCGATGTGCGTATCACGCAGATCTACGAAGGCACCAACGGCATCCAGGCCCTCGACCTGATGGGGCGCAAGGTGGTGGCCAGTGGTGGGGCGTACTACCGGCTGTTCTCCGACGAGATTCGCCAGTTCATTGCCAGCGCGGGTAGCGAGCTGGATGAATTTGCCAAGCCGTTGGCTGCCGGTCTCGATCAACTCGACGGGCTGACCGAGTGGGTGCTGGAACAGGCCAAGGGCAACCCGAACGAGATTGGCGCGGCTTCTGTCGAGTACCTGCATGCCTTTGGTTATGTCGCCTATGCCTACATGTGGGCATTGATGGCGCGGGCGGCGAAGGCGGGTGAGGGGGATGCAGCGTTCTATTCGGGCAAGCTGGGTACGGCGCGGTTCTACTTTGCGCGGTTGCTGCCGCGGGTGGATTCGCTGGTGGCTTCGGTGAAGGCGGGGAGTGAGTCGTTGTACCTGCTGGATGCCGAGCAGTTCTGAGGGATTTTGGGGGGCTGCTTTGCAGCCCATCGCGACACAAGGCCGCTCCTACAGGTACCGCGCAAGCTCGAATGGCTATGCGTTCCCCTGTAGGAGCGGCCTTGTGTCGCGATGGGCCGCCAAGCGGCCCCTGTCGTGTAAGCTTTTTCCTACACAACGTGGTGACTTTTCACCACTGTTCTCAGATTGGATCCACGGCTATTCTTTACCACATGGACGTTGCGCAGGAAGCGCAAAGGACAGATCAAGGATGACGACGAAGGACCACCTGCCAGGATGGCGGGGCGATACGGATGTCACAGGGAAACAGTCTGGAAAACCCCGCTTCGGCGGGGTTTTCTTTGTGCGCGTGTTTTTCAGCCCAGCACATCCAGCGGTGATGCGCCCAACAGGCGGGCGTCCGTCTCTTCCTCCAGCAGCGTGCGCAGCAGCTCCACAGAGGCCTGCTGGCGCTGGGCATCGCGGAACACCAAGCCAACCTTCAGCGGTACCCGCGGCTCGCTCAACGGCTTCCACAGCAGCCCCTGGTCATCCTCGGCGGCCTCCTTGGCCCGCCCCGGCAGGATGGTGGCCAGCGCGGTATGGGCCAGGCTGTCGAGAATCCCCGCCATGTTGTTCATCTCTGCCTGCACCTGCGGCCGACGCCCCTGGCTGGCCAGCTGCGCCTGCCAGATCTGGCGGATCTGGAACTCCTCGCCCAGCATCAGCATGGGCAGCTCGGCGGCCTGGCGAATGGACACCTTCTTGAAGTCCTTCAGCGGGTGGGTAGCGGGGATGACCAGTTGCAGCTCATCTTCGTACAGCAACAGACCATGCAGCCCCGGCTGGCGTGGCGGCAGGTAGCTGATACCGATGTCCAGGCTGCCATTGAGCAAGCGCCGTTCGATCTCCAGCCCCGACAATTCGTAGATCTGCACCACAAGGTGCGGCTGTGCCCTGCGCAGGCGCTCGAGCAGCTGCGGCACCAGGCTCGGTCGCACGGTCTGCAGCACGCCGATGGCCAAAGTACGCAGCGACTGGCCCTTGAAGTTGCGCATGGCCTCGTGGGCTCGCTGCAGCCCGTCGAGCAACGGCAGGGCGTGGTTGTACAGGGTGTGGGCGGCCAGAGTCGGCAGCAGCCGCTTGTTGCTGCGTTCGAACAGGCTCAGGTCGAGGCTGTGCTCCAGCTGGCGGATCTGCTGGGAAAGCGCTGGCTGGGACAGCGACAGGCGCTCGGCGGCGCGGCCCACGTGGCCTTCTTCATACACCGCGACGAAATAACGCAGTTGGCGGAAATCCATAAGTGATACTTATCGAAAATGCTGGAAAAACGAAATGGTCGAAAACCCTCGCGAGGCCTAGTCTATCGCCGTATTCCAACGGGTTACAGCGATGAATCGATCGATTGTTACCCCGGATGAAAAACACTTTTGATAGGAAAGGCAAAATATCGAGTGCCGGCACCCAGACCGCACCGTGGCCGCCCCTGTCGTGATTGGTTGGAGCCCTGATGAACCTGTTCAACCTGCGCCGCCCGGCCCCTGCCGCCGTCGCCGAGCCCAAGCGTGCGCCGGTGATCGTGCCGGAAGCGCCGCAGCTGTCGCGTGAGCGCCTGATGCCCAGCACCGAACGCGCAGCGCAGGTGTTCGTGCGTGGCCAGGGCTCCTGGTTGTGGGACAACGAAGGGCATGCCTACCTGGACTTCACCCAAGGTGGTGCAGTCAACTGCCTGGGCCACAGCCCCAGTGTGCTGGTGAAGGCGCTGGGCAACCAGGCCCAGGCGCTGATCAACCCGGGCTCGGGCTACCACAGCCGTGGCCTGCTGGGGCTGGTCAACCGCCTGTGCCAGAGCACCGGCAGCGACCAGGCCTACCTGCTCAACAGCGGTGCCGAAGCCTGCGAAGGTGCGATCAAGCTGGCGCGCAAGTGGGGCCAACTGCACCGCAACGGCGCCTATCACATCATTACCGCCAGCCAGGCCTGCCATGGCCGCAGCTTGGGCGCGTTGTCGGCGTCCGACCCGCTGCCATGCAACCGCTGCGAGCCGGGCCTGCCGGGCTTCAGCAAGGTACCGTTCAATGACTTGGCGGCGCTGCACGCCGAGGTGGACTCGCGCACCGTGGCGATCATGCTCGAGCCTATCCAGGGCGAGGCAGGTGTCATCCCGGCCACGCAGGAATACCTCAAGGGTGTGGAAACGCTGTGCCGCGAACTGGGCATCCTGCTGATCCTCGACGAGGTGCAGACCGGCATCGGCCGCTGTGGTGCGCTGCTGGCAGAGGAAACCTACGGCGTGCGCGCCGACATCATCACCCTGGGCAAGGGCCTGGGCGGTGGCGTGCCGCTGGCGGCCTTGCTGGCCCGGGGCACGGCGTGCTGCGCCGAGCCTGGCGAACTGGAAGGCAGCCACCATGGCAACGCGCTGATGTGCGCCGCCGGCCTGGCCGTGCTGGATACCGTGCTGGAGCCTGGCTTCTTCGTCCACGTGCAGGACAACGGCCGCCACCTGCGTGAAGGCCTGAGCCGGCTGGCCGGGCGCTATGGCCAGGGCGAAGTGCGCGGGCAAGGCCTGCTGTGGGCCCTGCAGATGAAAGAAAACCTAGCCCGCGAGCTGGTGGCGGCTGCCCTGCACGAAGGCCTGCTGCTCAACGCACCGCAGGCGGATGTGGTGCGTTTTTCGCCAGCGCTGACCGTGAGCAAGGGCAACATCGACGAAATGCTGCTGCGCCTGGCCCGTGCCTTCGCCCGCCTGCACGCCCAGCAGCAGGCCCGCCGCGAAATGCCAGCCTAGCGGCCTGGTGACATCGAGAATTCTACGAACCGTCTGGCGTTCCTGCGCATCGCCCTTGGCCTGTTTCATTCGGCCCGGGGCGTTTTTTTTGCCTGTTGAACCTCTGTGGCGGGCGGCTAGTCTCTGATGTAACCCCTTCAGGAGAAACTCGCATGGACTTTATACGCATCATCATCGCCATCATCCTGCCACCGCTGGGCGTGTTCCTGCAGGTGGGGTTTGGCGGGGCGTTCTGGCTGAATATCTTGCTGACCTTGCTGGGGTATATTCCGGGGATCGTGCATGCGGTGTATATCATCGCCAAGCGCTGAGATTTTTGGGGCTGCTTTGCAGCCCATCGCGACACAAGGCCGCTCCTACAGGTACAGCGCCACATTCGGGCTTGTGCGATCCCTGTAGGAGCGGCCTTGTGTCGCGATGGGCCGCAAAGCGGCCCCAGAATCTCAGCCCTCCAACACCCGGCAATAGAACTTCCACTCTTCTTCCAAGGCATGCGCCAGGTTCTCCGCCTTGCGGAACCCATGACGCTCCCCCGCATAGAAATGCCCTTCGGCCTCTATCCCGTTAGCCTGCAACGCCGCCAGCATCGACCGCGTCTGCTCCGGCACCACCACCGCATCCAGCTCACCCTGGAAGAAAATCACCGGTACCTTGATCTGCCCCGCATGCAGCAGCGGCGTACGCTGGCGATAGCGCTCGGCATCCTGCAGCGGATCGCCGATCAGCCAGTCCAGGTAGTCCCCTTCGAACTTGTGGGTGGCCCGGCCCAGGGCAACCGGGTCGCTGACCCCGTACAGGCTGGCGCCAGCGCGGAACACATCATGGAACGCCAGGGCGCACAGTGTGGTGTAGCCGCCCGCGCTACCGCCGCGGATGAACGCCTTGCGGCTGTCGACCAGCCCACGTCCGGCCAGGTATTCCACCGCCGCGCAAGCATCGGCCACATCGCTTTCGCCCCAGCGCAGATGCAAGGCCTGGCGGTATTCACGGCCATAGCCGGTGCTGCCCCGGTAGTTCAGGTCGGCGACGGCGAAGCCGCGTTGGGTCCAGTACTGGATGCGCGGGTCGAGCACGGGATAACAGGCCGAAGTCGGCCCGCCGTGGATGAACACCACCAGCGGCGCGGCCCCTTGCGAGCGGGCTGCCGGGTAGAAGAAGCCATGGGCGCGGTGGCCGTCACTGCCGTAGTGGATCGACTGTGGCAGGCTGATATGCCTTGCCGGCAGTATTTCGGCGCCACCAGCCAATACGCTGACCTCGTGGTTGCTGCGGGCGATGGCGATGACCGCCGGCGGGCTGATCGGCGAGGCGGCAATCGCGTACAGGTGTTCGGCATCCATGGCCAGGCTGCGAAAACGCGTGTAGGCGCTGGCGAAACGCTCCAGGCGGCCATCGGCAGTACGCAGCCCCAGTTGCCCGAAGCCGTCTTCGAACCAGCTGGCCAGATAGCTTTGTGGCCCCAGCGCCAACCAGGTACTGGCGCCCAGTTGCCAGGGTGCCGCAGCGTGGTCCGCGGGCTCGGCAGGCAGGGCCTGCCAGCAGCCATCGACCTCGCCCCAGGGTTGCCAGAAGCCATTGCGGTCAGACAGGCAGTAGAGTCGGCCTTCGCTATCGAAGCGCGGCTGCTGCAGCGATTCGTCAGCGCCGGCCACACATTGCGCGGGCCCCCAGCGGCCACTTGCATCACGTGTGCGGCACATCAGCCTGGTGACGGTCCAGGGTTGTGCCGGGCGGTCCCATTCGACCCACGCCAGGCGCTGGCCGTCGGTACTCACCGTAGGCGAGGCATAGAAGTCGGCACCCTCGGCGAGTACTTCGCGGGCTTGTTCCCCCAGGGTGACCAGGCGATGCTCGACCCGTTCGCCATGCTGCTCCTCGACCGCCAGCACCAGGCCGTCGTGCCACTGCACATCGCCATAGCGGCAGCTGGCATCATCGGTCAGGGCACGCGGTACCGCGCCTTCCAGGGCCTGGGTATAGACCTGCTGGTCCTTTTCGTTGACGAACAGTAGCCCGTCACCACCCAGGCAAAAACTGCCACCGCCGTATTCGTACACCCGGCTACGCACGCTGAAGCCATCGGGGGTCAGGCAGCGGGCCTGCTGGTGCTGCCAGTGCCAGATGCGACAGGCACCATCGGCCGGGCGAAACTCGTTCCAGAACAGCCCCGCGGCGCTGACCTTGAGTTCGGCGAAGTCAGTGCCGGCAGCAACTGCCTGGGCCGCGCTGAACTCAGCCGCGGACGATGACACGGGAGTTTCGTTCATTGCGGAAGGTCATCTCTTCAATGGTGAGCTGGGCGCTTTCCGCCTCCTCGCGGGCCTTGAGGATGATGCCGTGGTCGGCCGACTTGGCGCACACCGGGTCGGCGTTGCTGGCATCGCCGGTGAGCATGAAGGCCTGGCAGCGGCAGCCGCCGAAGTCCTTTTCCTTCTCGTCGCAGGAACGGCAGGGTTCGGGCATCCACTCATAGCCGCGGAAGCGGTTGAAGCCGAACGAGTCGTACCAGATGTGGTGCAGGTCGTGGTCGCGCACGTTGGGGAACTGCACCGGCAACTGGCGCGCGCCATGGCAGGGCAGGGCGGTGCCGTCCGGAGTGATGGTGAGGAACAGGCTGCCCCAGCCATTCATGCAGGCCTTGGGGCGCTCCTCGTAGTAGTCCGGGGTGACGAAGATCAGCTTGCACGGGTTGCCCTCGGCCTTGAGCTTGTCCCGGTACTCGTTGGTGATGCGTTCGGCCCGTTCCAGCTGCGCGCGGGTCGGCAGCAGGCCCAGCCGGTTGAGGTGGGCCCAGCCGTAGAACTGGCAGGTGGCAAGCTCGACGAAGTCGGCTTCCAGTGCGATGCACAGCTCGATGATGCGGTCGATCTTGTCGATGTTGTGCCGGTGGGTGACGAAGTTGAGCACCATCGGGTAGCCATGGGCCTTCACCGCACGGGCCATTTCCAGCTTTTGCGCAAAGGCCTTCTTCGAGCCGGCCAGCAGGTTGTTGACCTGCTCGTCGCTGGCCTGGAAGCTGATCTGGATATGGTCCAGGCCGGCCTTCTTGAAGTCGGCGATGCGCGCCTCGGTCAGGCCGATGCCCGAGGTGATCAGGTTGGTGTAGTAGCCCAGCCGGCGGGCCTCGCCGATCAGTTCGGCGAGGTCCTGGCGTACCAGCGGTTCTCCGCCGGAAAAGCCGATTTGCGCGGCACCCATTTCCCGGGCTTCGGCCATCACCTTGAACCACTGCGCGGTGCTCAGCTCCTGGCCCTGGGCGGCGAAGTCCAGCGGGTTGGAGCAGTACGGGCATTGCAGCGGGCAGCGGTAGGTCAGCTCGGCCAGCAGCCACAGCGGCAGGCCGACTGCGGGCGTGGGCGGTAACTCAGGCGAGGACGATCCAGTGTTCGGCACGGGCCACCTCCATGAACTGCTCGATGTCATCGGCCACTTCCGGGACACCGGGGAACTGTTGTTCGAGTTCGCTGATGATCGCGGCAACGTCGCGTTGGCCGTCGATCAGGCCACCGATCAGGGCCGCGCTGTCGTTGAGCTTGATCATGCCCTCGGGGTACAGCAGCACATGGCCCTTTTGCGCCGGCTCGTACTGGAAGCGGTAGCCGGGGCGCCAGGCTGGCACTTGATTACGGTCGAAACTCATAGGGTGATCCCTTTGTGCCACACCCGTTCCTGGGTGACGGAGTGATAGGGCGGGCGGTTCAGCTCGTAGGCCATGCTCATGGCGTCGAGCATGCTCCAGAGAATATCCAGCTTGAACTGCAGTATCTCCAGCATACGCTCCTGGCCCGCGCGGGTGGTGTAGTGCTGCAAGGTAATCGCCAGGCCGTGCTCCACGTCACGCCGGGCCTGGCCCAGGCGGGTGCGGAAGTATTCGTAGCCGGCCGGGTCGATCCACGGGTAGTGCTGCGGCCAGCTGTCCAGGCGCGACTGGTGGATCTGCGGGGCGAACAGCTCGGTCAGCGAGCTGCTGGCCGCTTCCTGCCAACTGGCCCGGCGGGCGAAGTTGACGTAGGCGTCCACGGCAAAGCGTACACCGGGCAGTACCAGCTCCTGGGAGCGCAGCTGGTCCGGGTCCAGGCCCACGGCCTGGCCCAGGCGCAGCCAGGCTTCGATACCACCGTCCTCGCCGGGCGCGCCATCGTGGTCGAGCAGGCGCTGGATCCACTCGCGGCGTACTTCGCGGTCCGGGCAGTTGGCCAGGATCGCGGCATCCTTCATCGGGATGTTGACCTGGTAGTAGAAGCGGTTGGCCACCCAGCCCTGGATCTGTTCGCGGGTGGCGCGACCCTGATACATCGCCACGTGGTACGGGTGATGAATGTGATAGTAGGCGCCCTTGGCGCGCAGGGCCTGCTCGAATTCGGCAGGGGACATTGGCAGTGCGTCGCTCATTCGGCTGGCTCCTGTATAGCTGAGTCTCGGCGCGATCCCTGTGGGAGCGGGTTTACCCGCGAACACCGGCGAAGCCGGTGCCATACACTGTGTGGGATTCTTCGCGGGTGAACCCGCTCCCACAGGGCCTGTGTTGCTTGTGCAATCTGGCTGTTACAACTCGATACTCATGCCATCAAAGGCCACTTCCACACCCCGGCGCAGCACTTCGGCACGCTCGGGCGAGTCTTCGTCGAGAATCGGGTTGGTGTTGTTGATGTGGATAAGTACCTTGCGCTGGCGCGGGAAGCCATCCAGCACCTCCAGCATGCCGCCGGGGCCGTTCTGCGCCAGGTGGCCCATTTCGCGGCCGGTTCGGGTGCCCACGCCACGGCGCTGCATTTCATCATCTTCCCACAGGGTGCCGTCGACCAGCAGGCAGTCGGCGCCGTGCATCATCGTCAGCAGCTTGTCGTCCACCTGGCCCAGGCCCGGGGCGTAGAACAGCTTGCCGCCGGTGCGGGTGTCCTCTACCAGCAGGCCAAGGTTGTCTCCCGGGTGCGGGTCGAAGCGGTGCGGCGAGTAGGGCGGCGCGGCGCTGCGCAGGGGGAACGGGGTGAAGCGCAGGTTGGGGCAGGCGTCGATGACGAAGCTGCCTTCCAGCTCGATGCGGTTCCACTGCAGGCCGCCGTTCCAGTGGCTGAGCATGTTGAACAGCGGGAAGCCGGTGGTCAGGTCCTGGTGGACCATGTCGGTGCACCACACCTGGTGCGGGCAGCCTTCGCGCAGGCTGAGCAGGCCGGTGGTGTGGTCGATCTGGCTGTCCAGCAGGATGATGGCGTTGATGCCGGTGTCGCGCAGGGCGCGGGCCGGCTGCATCGGCGCAAAGGCCTGGAGCTGGGCGCGAATGTCGGGCGAGGCATTGCACAGCACCCAGTGCACGCCGTCGTCGGACAGGGCGATGGACGACTGGGTGCGTGGCGTGGCACGCAGGGTGCCGTCACGCAAGCCCTTGCAGTTGACGCAGTTGCAGTTCCACTGTGGGAACCCGCCGCCGGCGGCGGAACCGAGAACCTGGATGTACATGGCCACTCTCTCTGCAGAAACCGTAGCGAAAAAACGAAAACGCCCCGGCAGGCCGAGGCGTTGAACCGTAAGCCGGGCTTAGCGGTTGGCGAAGTACATGGTGACTTCGAAGCCGATGCGCAGATCAGTGTATGCAGGTTTGGTCCACATGGAATTACTCCTTCCGGATGAGGGGGTGGGTTTGTCAGCTACTACTTGGGTACCGCCATTGGCTGGAGGTTCCCATGGTTGGGATTGCGCTATCTTACAAGAAAAATTTGTACCGAAAGGTTAATTATTCGAAAACTCCGTTGCGGTTTTCGTAACAATCATGGGGTTGTACCCAGCCAGGAAGCATCTGGTGCGGCAGCGTTGGCAAGGCATAGCCAAGTGGAGCCTGTATCGAGCAAGTGGCTCAGCAGATGGTCCAGATCCGTCTGCCGCGTTTTCAGGATAGACCTGCGCAGCGCATCCAGCTTGCCGGGTTGTGTGGCCAGGAATGTCTGCCACGCCCATTCGGCGACTTCGGCGTTGCCCATCGCCGGTTCATCGAATTGCCCGGCCAGGGCCTGACCAGCGGCAGGGGCCAGGGTGACGCCCTGGCGCAGCAAGGTGAGCAGGTGGTCGAGGATCTGTACCTGGCTGGCATGAGGCGACTGGACCCCGAACAGCAGGCCGCCGACCCCCTCGACCTGACGAAAGGTACTGAATACCGCATAGCCGAGTTGCAATTCTACCCGCAGCCGTTGGTAAACCGGCCCTTGCAGCAATTGGGCGAGCAGGCGGCCAGCGGCTTCCATGGCCGCCGGCAGTGGGCAGAACAGCAGCAGGGCATGCTCACTGCCAGGTACTTCGGCATGTTGCCAACGGTGGTTGGCCCAGGCGGGCAGAGGGCCAGGCGCCGAGCCTTGGCCAGGGCAGTGCTGCAGCACGGTGCCCAATGCGTTCAGGGCGGCATCGTCGAAGCCGGCAGCCAGGCCGTGCCAGCGTGCTTGCTGCCACAGGCTGTCGAGATGCGTCTGTGCCAGGGTGCAGGCCGGAGCAGGTGCAGGCGCGGCGCCCAGCACTGCGTCGGGCAGCTGCTTGAGTAGGGCCCGGATGGGGATCAGTGCCGGAGGCTGCGTCGAACTCGGCAGCCAGCTTCCTGCCGGGGGCTTGAGCATCAGTGCCAAGGCCTGCTCCACAGTGCGCAATACCGCTGCCGGCAGCCCGGCGCAGCGCAGTTGCCAATATTCGCCAGCGGTACTGAACTGCAACTGCACCGATACGCGCTCGCAGCGCTCCTGCAGGGGGTGCAAGGCGCGTTCGAGCAGCGCATGCAGGCGCTGGCGCAAGGGGGACGGGACATGCCAGCGCAGGTACAGCGCCGCGTACTGACGGGCGCCAGGCAGCTGGTCGCTCACTTTCAGTGCCGCTGGCAGCGGGTGCGGACTGGCATCAGGCAAGTCGGCCAGGAGCAAGGGGTCGACGGCGGGCGGTTGCCAATGCCCATGTGCGCGGCCCGGCAGGCCTTCCAGCAGGGCACGAAGGGCCTGCAAGCCTTGTGTGTCCAGGCCGGCGAACGGCTGGCCGGCGCTGTCCCGGCGGGCCAGCTCAAGCGCACTGGCACTGCGTTCGCGACTTTGCTGCAGCAGCTCGAACTCGGCACTCAATTGCTCAGGGGCGGCCTGGCGGATGAAGCCGAACCAGCCCTGCAACAGGGCATCGACTTCCTCTGGGCAGGCGTCCTCGCTCAGCTTCAGGTCAATGTGCCACAGCAACTGCCCGGCAAAGGCATACAGCGCCTCGGCCTTGAAGCCTTGCAGCCAGCCACGCTGGCGAAGCGCATGCAGCCAGGTGCCCGGGCGGCTATCGCCGAGGCAGGCGATCAGCAACTCAAGGGCCTGGTCGGCACCTGCCGGCAGGTTTTCGTGGCTGAACAACAGGTGCGTGTCGGTCGTCGATAAAGGCGGTGGCAGAGCTTGTGGCACCCGTTCACCCGTTGCGAACAGCTTGGCGTGCTGCCGGCCCAGCAATTCCAGTTCATCCAGCGATTGCGGGCCGCACAGGCTCAGGGTGACCTGGCCGCCTTGGTAGAAGCGCTGGTGAAATCCACCGAGCGCTTGCTGGAAGGCAGGATCCTGCAAGGCCAGGGTGTGCCGGTTACCGGCATGAAAAGCGCCCAATGGATGGCCGGGCGCTGCCGATTGCAGCAAGGCGAACTGCTGCTGGGCCTGAGGGCTGCGCGACCAGGCAATGAACTCGGCATGGATTACTTCGCGTTCGCGGCGTTGGCGCTCGATGCAAAGGTCTGGCTCGGCCAACATCTGGCACAGGCGCTCCAGCCCCCCGGCCAGGGCGCTGGGCGGGACCTCGAAGAAGAAGTCGGTGGTGC
Source organism: Pseudomonas sp. B5(2017) (assembly GCF_002112825.1). Taxonomy (NCBI): domain Bacteria; kingdom Pseudomonadati; phylum Pseudomonadota; class Gammaproteobacteria; order Pseudomonadales; family Pseudomonadaceae; genus Pseudomonas; species Pseudomonas sp. B5(2017). The sequence goes on along the minus strand of NZ_NEIR01000005.1, from coordinate 63,748 downwards.
GTTCGCGAGTACTGGCATTGACCTGGCCGCCGAGGGCCTGCACGTAGCGCATCAAGCCGTCGTCCAGAGGGAAGCGCGAGGTGCCGAGGAAGAACAGGTGCTCCAGAAAGTGGGCCAGGCCGGGCCATCTGGTCGGCGCGTCGTGGCTACCCGCGTGCACCCGCAGGGCCGCGGCCGAGCGCTTCAGGCGCGGGGCGTGGCGCAGGGTCAGCTGCAGGCCGTTGGCGAGGGTGAGGTGGCGGGTGGCGTCAGGCATGGAAACTCCGGGGCAGGTGTTCATGCTAACCCATTTGTTTGCAGGGCCGGCCTCTTCGCGGGTAAACCCGCTCCCACAGGCACTGCACAGCTTTCAGGCCTGTGATTTACCCTGTGGGAGCGGGTTTACCCGCGAATGGGCCGCACAGCGGCCCCTGTCAGCCTTTACGCAGGTACAGCTCCTGGCGCAGATCGCTCAGGTAAGGAAACGCCGCCCGCCCCTGCACCACCCGCTCATGCTCCAGTTCCGCCAGCAACTGGCACTCATCCCGCCCGGCCATGGCCAGCAGGCTGCCATCCGGGCCGATGATGCTGCTCTGCCCGCAATACTGGATCTCGCCTTCCGAGCCGCAATAGTTGGCATACACCAGGTAGCACTGGTTCTCCTGCGCCCGCGCCCTCACGGTCACCTGGCAGATGAAGTCGTACGGCGACATGTTCGCCGTCGGCACCAGGATCAGCTCGGCACCGTCCAGCGCCAGGCGCCGGGCATTCTCCGGGAACTCGATGTCGTAGCAGATCAGCAGGCCGACCTTCCAGCCATCCAGCTCCACCACCGGGAATTGATCGGAACCTGCGCTGAACATCGAGCGGTCCAGCTCGCCGAACAGGTGGGTCTTGCGATAGTTGCTCAGGCTGCGGCCGTGCGCATCGATCAACTGCACGCTGTTGTAGATCGCGCCATCATCGCCACGCTCCGGGTAGCCATAGACGATGGCGATGCGGTGCGCCTGGGCGATCTCCACCACCGCCATGGCCGCCGGGCCATCGACGGCCTCGGCCAGGCGCTCGACCTGGGCCAGGCCGATGTTGTAGCCGGTCAGGAACATCTCCGGGCACACCAGCAACCGGGCGCCGCGTTCGGCCGCCAGTTGCGCCTGGTGGCGCAACCTTTGCAGGTTGCCGGGTACGTCCAGTGGCTTGGGGGCGCCCTGGAACAGAGCGATGCGCATGCTGCCTCCTTGTCTCAGTCCGGCAGGGCGATCGGGCCGATTTCGTCGAACACGTCGCCTGGGCCGGGGTTGTCCGGGTGGGTGCGGCCACCGAAGTGATTCATGATACCCCACACCGCATTCAGCGATGTCTGTACCGCGCCTTCCACCCAGGCCGGCGTCCACGACACATCGTCACCGGCGATGAACATGCCGCGCTGCTCGGCAGGCATGTCCTGCTGCATGAAGTGCGCGTACATGCGTTGGTTGTAGCGGTAGTGCCCAGGCAGCGCGCCCTTGAAGGCGCCGAGGAAGTGCGGGTCGGCTTCCCAGGAAACGGTGATCGGGTCGCCGATGATGTGCCCGGCAATGTCGGTCTTCGGGTAGATCTTCTTCAGTGCATCCAGGGCCAGTTGCACGCGTTTTTCCACCGGGTGCGGCAGCATCTTCAGCGCATCGCTCATCCACGAGTAGGACAGGCAGATCACCCCAGGCTTGTCGTCACCGTTGTCGAACAGGTAGGTGCCACGGGTGAGGCGATCGGTGAGGGTCATGCTCATCAGGTCGCGGCCGGTTTCCGGGTCCTTGTCCTTCCAGAACGGCCGGTCGACCATGACGAAGGTCTTCGACGACTGCATGTAGCGGGTGCGGTCCAGGGCCATCCACATCTTTTGCGAAAACAGCGATTCCTCGCAGTCGATCTGGGTGGTCAGCAGCCAGGTCTGGCAGGTGGCGAGCACGGCACTGTAGTGACGGGTGTCGCCCCAGTTGTCGGTGACCGCCAGGCGGCCATCGGCAGCGCGGGCGATGCGCTTGACCCCGGTACGCGGTGCGCCGCCATGCAGCCCGCTCAGGCTGGTGCCTTCCGGCCAATGCACGCAGCGCTCCGGTACATGGCGCCAGATGCCTTGCGGTACCTGCTCCACACCGCCGACCACCAGGTGTTGGTGGTCGTCGCAGTTGGTCATCACCACGCGGAAGATTTCCAGCATCGAGTTGGGGAAGTCCGAGTCCCAGCCGCCGGTGCCGAAGCCGACCTGGCCGAACACTTCGCGGTGCTGGAAGCTCAGCTGGGCGAACGAGCGCGAGGTGGCGACGAAGTCGTAGAAGGTGCGGTCGTCCCACAGCGGTACCAGCTTGTTCCACAGCTCTTTCAGGCGCGGTACGTCACGGTCGCGGATGGCCTGCTGGATGTCGGCGAACCGGGCACCGCTTTCCAGTGCGTCGGCCCAGGCATCGGCCACTTCGTGGAACAGCTTGGGCAGGTCGGTGGGTTTTTCGGCGTAGTAGGTCTGGCCTTCCAGGTCGATCACCGTGCTGCCCGAGGCCGGGGTCAGCGGGTTGGGGAACGGTTTGGTCTCCAGGCCCAGCTTGTCCACGTAGTGGTAGAAGGCAGTGGACGACACCGGGAAGCGCATGCCACCCAGTTCGGCGATGATCCCGTCGGTGCCGTTGAAGGTTTGCGAGCGCAGCCGGCCACCCAGCTTGGATGCTTCGTACACCACCGGCTTGAGGCCCAGCTTCATCAGCTCGTAGGCCGCCACCAGGCCGGCAATGCCGGCGCCCACGATTGCCACTTCCTCACCATGGCGCTCGGCCGGGATGCTGCCCAGGCCTGCGGGGTGTTCCAGCCAGTCGTCGAAGGCGAAGGGGAAATCCGGGCCGAAGATGGTGACGGGTTTTTTACCATCGGCGGGGTGGCGGTTTTTCTTGTTCATGAAGTGACCTTGCCAGAGAGGCTGCGCAACGGGCGGAGCCTGAGTATAGGAGATGCCTGGGGGCCATTTTAGGGAGTGGGGTGTTCGTTATTAAGGTACAGATTGTTGTCTGAATGTAGCTTGTGTCGTCGAAATAGAACTATTTAGGAGCATTACGACGAAGCAGGCGATTGACTAATCCAAGAGTGGAACCGGTCTATGTGGGAGCGGGTTTACCCGCGAATGCTGCAGTGAATCTACCGACGCATTCGCGGGTAAACCCGCTCCCACAGGGGGCTGTGTTGCCCTTGCCATGCGGTCGATCAGAAATTGCCTACACCCATGCCATGAAATAGGGAACTACCCTACGCCCTCTACCGCCTCGGTCTGGCATCGCGGGAATCGCTTCATCGTTAACTTCACTGGGTCGCCGGAAATTCGGCGATCGGGCGTGAGAACCCGCGGACCATTCTGGAGGCGCACTGCTATGGCAGCTGTGCGCGGGCAGGCTTTGCCTGGCCGGGTACGCGCCTCCAAGTTCGCCGGTTCTCACCTCGTGCATGGCTGCCACCCAATTCCCGTGAGAAGGATGCGATTGGCCGCCGATCACCCTTGTGATTTGGAGGCTATACCATGACCAAACGCTTACCCGACCAACCCGAAAAACTGAAACCCACCGCAGAAAAAACCTTCTGCAACTGCGAATCCAGCCACCCGCCATTATTCGCCATACGCCCCGGCATCGACGCCGCAGACGCCTTGGTCCACGCCTGCCTGCTGGCCCGTGGCCTCAATCAGATCGCCACCGACTACGCCCAGCATCACGCCCCCGAGCGCAGCCGTGACATTGTCTGGTCGATGCAGCATTCCGCCGAAAGCCTTTCGGCGATTCTGGAAGGCCTGCTCGACGGCCAGGAGGCCTGACCGCCAGCCAGGTTCAGAGCGGCTGCCCGCGGTCCACCTTGCTGCTGAGAATGATCGACGTGGTGGTCTTCTCCACCCCGTCGACACTGCCGATCTGGTCGAGCAACTGGTCCAGTTGCTCGGGCGAATCCGTACGCAGCCAGGCCACATAGTCGAACTCCCCGCTCACTGCGCACAGCTGCTGCACCTGGCCCATGGCACTCAGGCGCCGCACCACCTCCTTGCCCGAGCGCGGCTGCACCTTGATCCCCACATACGCCTGCAGCCCACCACCCATCACCCGCTGGCCCAGGCGCACGCCATAGCCGGAGATGACCTTGTTCTTCTCCAACCGCTCCAGGCGCGAGTTGACGGTGGTGCGGGCGATGCCCAACTGACGGGCGAGGGTGGCGACGCTTTCGCGGGCGTTTATCTGCAGCAGGGCGATCAGCTGGCGATCGATTTCATCCAGCGTGATGGAGCGGGAATCCGACATGGCGAGTCTCTACGGTTGACCCGCTAGCCTAGCCAGCCTGCGGTCAACAGGGCAAGGGTAGACAGTTGGCCATGCTGACGCGCCCCCGTTGTAGGAGCGGCCTTGCGTCGCGAAAGGGCTGCGCAGCAGCCCCAGCAATATTTGCATCAGCGCCGAAATCCCGGGGCCGCTTCGCGGCCCTTTCGCGACACAAGGCCGCTCCTACAGCCGCCGCGCCGGCATGTAAGCATCGGGCGCAATGGCAGAACTGCTCGATTGGTGCGGCAGGTCGAGGTGCGGTCCAGGGTGGGATAGGGCTCACAAAATCTAACGATTTATCGCTGTCTAGATAGCCATGCCTGAGCAGAGAATGGCCCTCTCACGAACGTTGTGTTTCGGAGGACGAGGATGCCAGCCTACCACCTTGCATCAGCTCCCTCATTGCGCAATACTGCCGACAACAACTAACCCTCACGACCGGCGTGGCATGACCATCTGGTTGGAGGGGGAAAAAGCCGGCTTAAGCCGGTTTTTTCGTTTCTGGAGTGCAAAAAATGCAGAGAAAGCTTGATTCTGAGCCTCTGCGCACTCGTATCTATATCGACGGCTACAACTTCTACTACGGCTGCTTGCGCGGCACACCGTACAAGTGGCTCGACCTGCTACCTCTCTTTGAAAAGCACATCTTGCCTTCCATACTGGTCACGGACAGCCATGGCCAGATCAGGGCATGGCGGCTCCTGGAATCCCCCTCGATCAAATATTTCACGGCAAAGATCATCGAGTCGGTCGCCCGTGCTGGCGATTCGGTGTCGTCACAAGCTCGCTACCACACCGCTTTGCGCAAGCTGCATGACAGTCGAATAGAGCTCATCGAAGGTTATTACGCCGTCAATAAAATGAAGGTGAAGATCGTCGACCCTGAAGATCCGGACAAGGCTCCGCGTGAGTGCCGGGAAATCCAGGCCTGGAAGGTGGAGGAGAAACAGAGCGACGTGAATCTGGCCCTCCAGGCTTACCATGATTCGATCACGGGGCAGATTGACCATGCCGTCATCGTTACCAACGATACTGACATCGCTCCTGCACTTGAGATGATTCGTGCTCACACAGATGTGCGGATTGGCGTGGTTGTGCCGACGTCGGGGCAAAACCGCTCGGCGAATACAGACCTGATCAAGTTTGCGCACTGGAAGCGAGAGCACATCAATTCAGGCGAGCTTGCGGCCTGTCAGCTACCAAGAGTGATTCCAGGGAGGAAACCAACCATCAAGCCGGAGTCTTGGTATGGGCAACCTGAACTGCTGCAGGAAATTCTGGATCTGGCCATTCCTGTACGCGGAAGCAGGGCGGCAGCGTTCAAGTGGATGGAGCAGCCCAATCAGTTCCTCAGTGGTGAGCGGCCGATAGAGCTGGTGGAAACTGCCGAAGGTGCGACACGGGTTCTTCAGTACATACACAGCTGGATTGCCCAGCAAGAGGAGTTGCCCTAGTCAGGAGAACATGACAACTGCAGTCCCTGAAATGACAAAGGCCTACGTTCTGCAACGTAGGCCTTTGAGTTTCTGGTGGGCCCACACGGACTCGAACCGTGGACCAAAGGATTATGAGTCCTCTGCTCTAACCGACTGAGCTATAGGCCCTCAGTAAGTGGCCGGATTATAACGAGGGTTTCGTACCTGTGCCATCTGAAAGATCCGATAGTGCTATGCGAAGAAACGTCGCCGCGAAGTCGTCCGGGGGCAGGGGCAGGCTGACGATGTAGCCCTGGATCTGCTCACAGCCTTCAGCCGCCAGGAAGCGTTGCTGGGCCTGGTTTTCCACACCCTCGGCAATGATGGTCAGCTGCATGCTGCGGCCCAGGGCGATGATCGCGCGGGCGATGGCGGCGTCGTGGGGATCGTCGGGCAGGCCGCGGATGAACGATTTGTCGATCTTGAGGATGTCCAGCGGCAGGCGCTTGAGGTAGCTCAGCGATGAATAACCGGTGCCGAAGTCGTCGATGGCCAGCTGCACGCCCAGCTTCTTCAGCTGGTGCAGCACGGCCAGGGCTTCCTCTGCCTGGCTCATGATGAAGTTTTCGGTGATTTCCAGCTGCAGGTCGCCGGCCTTGAGCTGGTAGTGCTTCAGCAACTGTTCGATGCGCCGGGCAAGGTGGGGGTGGCGCAGCTGGGCGCCGGCGAGGTTTATCGACAGCGGGCCGAAGGGGTCGTAGTGCATCTTCCAGGCCTGCATCTGCCGGCAGGCCTGTTCCAGTACCCAGTCGCCGATCTGGAGGATGGTGCCGTTCTCTTCCGCCAGGTGGATGAAGTGCTCTGGCGGCACTTCACCAAAGGTCGGGTGGCTCCAGCGGATCAGCGCTTCGGCGCCGACCAGGCTCTGGGTCTTGAGGCTGAGCTTGGGCTGGAAGCACAGGCTCAGTTCGTTGCGCTCGATGGCGCGGCGCAGTTCGTGCTCCAGGGCGATGCGTTCGCTGGCCTGGGCGGTGAGGTCGAGGGTGTAGGCTTCGACGCGGTTGCGGCCCTTGGCCTTGGAGCGGTACATGGCTGCGTCGGCGTTGCGAATCAGTGTGGAAACGTCGGTGCCGTCCTGTGGATAAAGGCTGATGCCGATGCTGGCGCTGGTGAAGAACTCGTGCTCGCCGGCTTGGAACGGCGCGTTGAAGCAGGCCAGCAGCTTGTTGGCGATGGCGCTGGCGTCACTGGGTTTGTGCAAGCCGGGCAGCAGGATGATGAACTCGTCGCCGCCCAGGCGGGCCACGGTGTCGACATCACGCACCTGCTCCTTCAGGCGTTGGGCAATGCCCTTGAGCAGCAGGTCGCCGACCGGGTGGCCGAGGCTGTCGTTGATGTGCTTGAAACGGTCGAGGTCAAGGAACAGCACCGCGCCCTTGCGGTTGGACACTTGCGAGCAGGTGAGTGCGGCCTGCAGGCGGTTCTCGAACAGGGCACGATTGGGCAGGCCGGTCAGCGGGTCGTGGTGGGCCTGGTAGTCGAGCTTGGCCTGGGCGTGCTTGAGGCTGGAGATGTCGGCAAACACGGCGACGAAGTGGGTGATCTCGCGCTCTCTGTTGCGCACGGCGCTGATGGTCAGCCAGCCGGGGTACAGCTCGCCGTTCTTGCGCTTGTTGTAGATCTCGCCTTGCCAGTGGCCTTCGTCGGTCAGCTGGTGCCACATGGCGACATAGAACGCGCTGTCGTGCTGGCCGGAGGCAAGCAGGCGCGGAGTCTGGCCGAGGGCTTCGATCTCGCTGTAGCCGGTGATTTCGCTGAAGGCGCGGTTGACGGCACTGATGCGCTGGTCGATGTCGGTGATCAGCACGCCTTCGGCGGTGTTCTCGAACACGGTAGCGGCCAGCTGCAGCTTTTCCTGCATCAGGTGGCGCTCGGTGATGTCGCGGGCGATGGTCAGCATGCAGTCGTCGCCAGCAATCGGCAGCGGCCGTGCAGAGAGCTCGCAGAGGCGAATCTGCCCATCACTGCGGCGCAGGTGGCACGTGAAGTCGCGTACGAAACCGTCGCGGTTGAGCTGTTCGACCAGGCGCTTGCGCTCGTTGAGGTCGACCCAGATGCCCAGGTCCAGCGAGGTCTGGTCGAGCGTCGGGCTGAGGTCATAGCCGGTGAGGCGGCAGAAGCCCTCGTTCACTTCAAGCAGCAAGCCGTCGCTCTGGCGCGACAGCAGCAGGCCATCGGGCGAGGCATGGAAGGCCTTGGCGAATTTCTCTTCTGAGATTTGCAGCTGCTCCTGGGTTTCCTTGAGCTGGCTGATATCGCGTACCGCTACCACCAGCGCGAGGTTGCCGTCGAGCTCGAAGGTTTCGGCCGAGGTCAGGCCGGTGAACAGTTGGCCGTTGCTACGGCGGAAGCTCATTTCCAGGTTGCGGATACCGCCCCGGTGCAGGCGTTCGAGCAATCGCGGGCCGGTGCCTTCGACGCCCCACAGGTTGAGCTCGGTGGCGGTGCGGCCGATTACCTGGCCCGGGGTGAGGCCGATCTGCTCTTCGAAGGCTTCGTTCACCTCCAGCAGGCAGCCGTCGCTGTGGCGGGCGATCAGCAGGATGTCGGGGCACTGCTGGAACACCGAGGCGAACTTCTGCTCGGACAGGCGCAGGGCGTCCTCGGTGCGCTTGGTCTCGCTGATGTCGATCATCAGGCCACGCATCACCGGCTGGTGGCCATGCTCGATCATGCTGACGATGTTGCGTACCCACAATGGCTGGCCATCGGCCCGGATTACCCGGTAGTCGAGGCTGTGGTCGCGCCCGGCGGCGGTTTCGCTGTCGCAGTAGGCCTGGGCCCAGAGGGCATCCTCCGGGTGCAGGATGCTGCGCCAGAAGCCGGGCTTGAGCCAGTCGGCCAATGGGTAGCCGAGCAGGCCTTCGGCGTGGGGTGAGACGTAGCTGTAGGTGAAGTCGTTGGCGTCGGCCTCCCAGGCGATGGCGGACAGGCTCTCGACCAGGCTGCGATAGTGGTACTCGCTGCTGCGCAGTTCCTGTTCCAGGGCGATGCGTCGGGAAATTTCCGAACTGAGCCGGCGGTTGATACGGATGACCACTGCCAGCACGGCCATCAATACCAGCACCGCCGGCAGGCCGTATACCAGCAGGTCCGACCAGAACATCCGTTGGTCGACCACATTGCCTACCCAGCGTTGCTGGATCTGGCTGACTTCAGCGCTGCTCATGTCGGCCATCACTTTGTCGAGAATGCCGACCAGCACCTTCTTGTCGCGCGGGGCGGCCATGGCCAGCTGGTAGCGGTAGGGCGTTTCACCGCTGACGTAGAGGCCATCGAGCTTGAGCTGGCGCAGGCTCCAGATGCTTGACGCGAGGTCACCGACCACCGCGTCCACTTCGTCGGTGGCCAGGGCCTGCAGGGTGGAGCTGACGTTGGGCAGGGCCACCAGGTTGAGGTCCGGGTGGTGGGTGCGCAGCAGTTCGTGCGGGGCGTAGTTTTCGACCACGGCAATCTTCAGGCCGTACAGGTCGTCCAGGTTGCGCGGCTGTGCGCCGCCTTTGTGGGCGAGGATGACGATCGGGAAGTCGAGGTACGGCCGGGTGAAGGCCAGGTAGCCTTGGCGTTCGGGGGTGGACATGATGCCGGGCAGCAGGTCGATGCGGCTTTCGCGTGCTTGCGCCAGTACCTCGGTCCAGCTGCTGGGTTCGACCGGTTTGAGCGTCACACCCAGGCGTTGCTGGATCGTGGCGATGTAATCGGCGGCCAATCCCTGGTATCGGCCCTCCTGGTCGCGAAACTCGAACGGTGGCCAAGAGGCGTCTACACCCAGGCTCAGCTGCGGGTGGGCAGCCAACCAGGCTTTCTCCTCGTCTGTCAGGGTCAGGGCGCCGGCCGCTGTGTTCCACAAAATCAGGAGCAGCAACAGGATGGCCGGCATCAGCGGCATAGCGGCCTCACATTCAAGTGGTATGAAGTCGAGTGTAGACGGGCATTGCTGCAGGTGTGCGGTGGAAGGGCGGGCTTTGTGTTCTGGCTGTCGGAAGGGGGAGGTAATGAGGAAATGGGGCTGCTGCGCAGCCCATCGCCGGCAAGCCGGCTCCCACAGGGATCGCGCAGGGCCGGAAAAGAAAACCCCGGCCTGGGCCGGGGTTTGTCATCACTCGTCGAGGAAGGAGCGCAGATGCTCGCTGCGAGTCGGGTGGCGCAGTTTGCGCAACGCCTTCGCTTCGATCTGACGGATCCGCTCGCGGGTCACGTCGAACTGCTTGCCCACCTCTTCGAGGGTGTGGTCGGTGTTCATGTCGATACCGAAACGCATGCGCAGCACCTTGGCTTCGCGTGCGGTCAGGCCCGAGAGCACGTCACGGGTGGCTTCCTTGAGGCTTTCGACCGTGGCCACGTCGATCGGGGACTGCATGGTCGAGTCCTCGATGAAGTCGCCCAGGTGCGAATCTTCGTCGTCACCGATCGGGGTTTCCATGGAGATCGGCTCTTTGGCGATCTTCAGTACCTTGCGGATCTTGTCCTCAGGCATTTCCATGCGCTCGCCCAGCTCTTCCGGGGTCGGTTCGCGACCCATTTCCTGCAGCATCTGGCGGGAAATACGGTTGAGCTTGTTGATCGTCTCGATCATGTGCACCGGAATACGGATGGTGCGCGCCTGGTCGGCGATCGAACGGGTGATCGCCTGGCGGATCCACCAGGTGGCGTAGGTCGAGAACTTGTAGCCGCGACGGTATTCGAACTTGTCCACCGCTTTCATCAAGCCGATGTTGCCTTCCTGGATCAGGTCGAGGAACTGCAGGCCACGGTTGGTGTACTTCTTGGCGATGGAGATCACCAGACGCAGGTTCGCCTCGACCATTTCTTTCTTGGCGCGGCGGGCCTTGGCTTCACCGATCGACATGCGACGGTTGATTTCCTTGATCTCGGCAACGGTCAGGCCGGTTTCGGTCTCAAGGTCGATCAGCTTCTGCTGGCAAGCGACGATGGCAGCGTCCTTTTCACCCAGGGCGGCAGCCCACTTGGTGTTGCGCTTGGCCAGGTCACCGCTCCAGGTCTGGTCGGTTTCGTTGCTCGGGAACATGCGCAGGAAGTCGGCACGCGGCATGCGGGCGTCACGCACGCACAGCTGCATGATGGCGCGTTCCTGCTGGCGCAGGCGGTTCAGGGCGTCACGAACACGCTCTACCAGTACCTCGAACTGCTTCGGTACCAGCTTGATCGGCATGAACAGGTCGGCCAGGGCCTGCAGGGCGTCGATGCTTTCCTTGTGGGCGCGACCGTTCTTCTTCAGGACCTTGTTGGTGGCCTGAAGCTGGTCGTTGACCGCACCGAAACGCTGGCGGGCGACTTCCGGGTCCGGGCCGCTCTCGGCCTCTTCCTCGTCGTCACCGCTTTCGGATTCTTCCTCGTCGTCGTCGGACTCTTCCTTCGCGGCGGCGGCCTTGGTGCCAGGGATCGGCACTTCTTCGGTCGGCGCGGCGATATTGTCATCAGGGTCGATGTAACCGCTGAGAACGTCGGACAGACGGCCACCTTCGGTGGTGACACGGTCATATTCGCCGAGAATGTAGTCGACAGTGCCCGGGAAGTGGGCGATGGCGCCCATGACTTCACGGATGCCTTCCTCGATACGCTTGGCGATTTCGATCTCGCCTTCGCGGGTCAGCAGCTCGACGGTACCCATTTCGCGCATGTACATGCGCACCGGGTCGGTCGTGCGGCCGATATCGGTTTCAACTGCCGCCAACGCAGCAGCGGCTTCTTCGGCCGCGGCTTCGTCGGTGTCGGCTTCCGCCAACAGAAGGGCATCCGCATCCGGAGCACTCTCGAATACGTTGATCCCCATGTCGTTGATCATGCGGATGATGTCTTCCACCTGTTCCGGATCTGAAATATCCTCAGGCAGGTGGTCGTTGACCTCCGCGTAAGTCAGGTAGCCCTGCTCACGACCGCGGGTGATCAACTCTTTGATACGAGACTGCTGTTGCGCTTTTCCGGACATAACACCCTATCCACTGAAGGTCTTGGCGGGCAAAAAACAAGCCGAGGATTATACCCGAGCATGGGCCTCACGCGCCAGATGAGGTCGGCGTTTGTGCGGGAACATTCCGGCTCAGCAGGGCGAGGAGCTGGGTTTTTTCCTCGCTGGTCAATTCGCTTTGACGTGATTTCCTGAGCAGTTGTTCCAGGCTGCGCTCGCGTTGGCGGGCGGACAAGCTAGTTATAGTGTCGAAAAACTGTTGTTCAAGGTTGTCGGCCACGATCAGCCATTCCTTTTCCGCCAGAGCCCGCAGCAGGCGCCCCTGTTCGGTGCCGTGCCAACGTGCGATCAACTGCATTGAGCTTAGCCCAGGATTTTTCTGCGCGGCTTCGATCAGTGCCACCAGAAGCTGGCTGTACAGGTGTTCTTCGTCGGCGAAGTGGCTGGCATCCTCCACCTTGCCGGCCAGCAGCGGGTGGTGCAGCAGGGTGCGCAGGGCGGCCAGGGTGGGCGGCTCGACCGGGGCCGGTACGCGTGGTGGCGCTTCGTCACGTTGCTGCCATGGCTTGCCACCCTTGCGGTTCTTGTCCCAGGGTTTGTCGCTCCACTGCTTCTTGCCAGCGCCCTTGTTCGGCTTCCACTCCTGTTCCTGATGAACGGGGGCGAAGTCGTGCTGCGGCATGTCGCCGTAGTCGGGGGTGTAGCTGGCCATGGCGTCGTAGTCGTAGCCAGGGTCGTAGTCCGGCACGCTGCTGGCGGCCGGGGCGTGTTGCGCCAGTTGTTCGACCTGCTGCGGGTCGAGGCCGGTGATTTCCTTCAGGCGGTTGCGCATCAGCTGGCGCAGGTTGGCGCCGGGGATCTTTTCGATCAGCGGTGCGGCCAGGGTCGCCATGTGCGCCTTGCCTTCCAGCGAGCGCGGGTCGGCTTCGACGCCTAGTTGCTCGAAGAAGTAATCGGCCAGCGGCTGGGCGTGCTGGTTGATGCGGGCCATGAAGGCATCGGTGCCTTCGGCGCGCACCAGGCTGTCCGGGTCTTCGCCTTCGGGCAGGAACAGGAAGCGCGCGCGGCGGCCGTCCTGCAGGTTCGACAGGGTCGACTCCAGGGCGCGCCAGGCGGCCTTGCGCCCGGCCTGGTCACCGTCGAAGCAGAACAGCACGCTGGGTACCACGCGGAACAGGCGCTTGAGGTGCTCTTCGCTGGTGGCGGTACCGAGGGTGGCCACGGCGTTGCGCAGGCCCTGCTGGGCCAGGGCAATCACGTCCATGTAGCCCTCGACGACGATGATTTCGTCGAGGTTGCGGTTGTGCTTGCGTGCCTCGTACAGGCCGTAGAGTTCCTGGCCCTTGTGGAATACCGGGGTTTCCGGGGAGTTCAGGTACTTGGGTTTGTCGTCGCCGAGCACCCGGCCACCGAAGGCGATGATGCGCCCGCGGCTGTCGCGGATCGGGAACATCACCCGGTCGCGGAAGCGGTCATAGCGCTTGCCGCTTTCGGCGTTCTCGATCAGCAGGCCGGCATCGATCATCACCTTCTGCTGCAGGGTGTCGGCACCCAGGTGCTTGAGCAGGTTGTCCCAGCCTGGCGGGGCGAAGCCCAGGCCGAAGTCGCGGGCGATTTCCCCGGACAGGCCGCGGCCCTTGAGGTAATCCACCGCCGCCTTGCGGGTCGGGTGGCTGCGCAGGGCCTGGCGGTAGAACTCCGAGGCGGCGTCCAGCAGCGGGTACAGCGGCGAATCGGTTGGCTGGCGCGGCTTGTGGTCGCGGCGGCCTTGCTCGCGGGGCACTTCCATGCCGGCGGCGCGGGCCAGCTCCTCGACGGCCTGGGGGAAGTCCAGGTTGTCGTGGTCCATGACGAAGCCCAGGGCGTTGCCGCCGGCGCCGCAGCCGAAGCAGTAGTAGAACTGCTTGTCGGGGCTGACCGTGAAGGAAGGGGTCTTTTCCTTGTGGAACGGGCAGCAGGCGGAGTAGTTCTTGCCGGTTTTTTTCAGCTGGACGCGCGAACTCACCACGTCGACGATGTCGAGGCGGTTGATAAGGTCGTCGATGAAACTCTGGGGAATCAGCCCGGCCATGGCAGTCTCGTCATCTGGCAGCTGGCAAGTCTAATCGCTCACGCGCCGGATGGGGCGAGTGCCGCTTGGGAAAGTGCGAGGGAATGTGTGCTCGTCGCCGGCCCCTGAGGGCCCGTCAGTCGGACGTGCACGTCTGGTCATACAACAAGGAGGACCAGCTCTGACGTTTCAGGCAGGTTGCCCATGTGCAGTTCGCATGAAGCTTGTGCAGGGCCTTGAGCTAGCTGCTCAAGTTTGAAACGACCACTGCCATCGCCCGGCGGTTAGCCGGGCAGGGCAGAAGCTTTGCGTAGAACGTCTGTATTAGTACAGACGAACGGCGCGGCGCTGTTCGCGCTGAACTTTCTTGGCGTGACGCTTAACAGCAGCAGCTGCTTTGCGCTTACGCTCGGCGGTCGGCTTCTCGTAAAACTCGCGGCTACGAACTTCAGCCAGTACACCGGCTTTTTCGCAGGAGCGCTTGAAACGACGCAGAGCTACGTCGAAGGGTTCGTTCTCTTTAACTTTGACGGCTGGCATCCAGGGCTACCTTAATTCATTACCGGGGTAGACGTGCTCCTGGCAAAACAAAGGTGTGCTGGAGAACGTCGGTTTTCAAGGGTTGCGGATGTTAACCCTTAGCAAGCCGGAATGCAAAGCCTCTGATCGAAAACCGCTGGTCGGCATCCGACACGGGGACTATCATGCGCGGCTTCGAATTCAGCCCCCACAAGGGACGAACCCATGCTAGTACTGGGATTGGAAACATCCTGCGACGAAACTGGCGTCGCATTATACGACAGCGAACGCGGTTTGTTGGCCGACGCGCTGTTCAGCCAGATCGACCTGCACCGCGTGTTCGGCGGTGTGGTGCCAGAGCTTGCCTCGCGTGACCACGTCAAGCGCATGCTGCCACTCATCCGCCAGGTGCTGGATGAGGCCGGCTGCGTCGCCACCGAGATCGACGCCATCGCCTACACCGCGGGCCCTGGCCTGGTCGGTGCCCTGCTGGTGGGGGCCTCCTGCGCCCAGGCGCTGGCCTTTGCCTGGGACATCCCGGCGATTGGCGTACACCACATGGAAGGCCACCTGCTGGCACCCATGCTGGAAGAAAACCCGCCGGAGTTTCCGTTCGTCGCTTTGTTGGTTTCCGGTGGCCACACGCAGTTGGTGCGGGTCGATGGCATCGGCCAGTACGAGCTGCTGGGCGAGAGCCTGGATGACGCCGCCGGCGAAGCGTTCGACAAGACCGCCAAGCTGATCGGCCTGAACTACCCCGGTGGCCCGGAAATCGCCCGCCTGGCCGAGCGCGGCGTGCCTGGCCGCTTCGTGTTCCCGCGGCCGATGACCGACCGCCCGGGCCTGGAGTTCAGCTTCAGCGGCCTGAAAACCTTTGCCCTGAACACCTGGCAGCAGTGCCGCGATGCCGGCGACGACAGTGAGCAAACCCGTTGCGACCTGTCCCTGGCATTCCAGCAGGCGGTGGTGGAGACTTTGACCATCAAGTGCAAGCGGGCGTTGAAGCAGACAGGCCTCAAGCGCCTGGTCATTGCTGGTGGCGTCAGCGCCAACAAGGCCTTGCGAGCGTCCCTCGAGGACATGCTCGGCAGCATCAAGGGCAACGTTTACTACGCGCGCCCGCAGTTCTGCACCGACAACGGCGCGATGATCGCCTATGCCGGCTGCCAGCGGTTGTTGGCCGGGCAAAAGCAGGACCTGGCAATCAGCGTGCAGGCACGTTGGCCGATGGAGCAGTTGCCGCCGGTTTAAGCGTTAGAAGTGCCGTTCGCGGCCGGCGAACAGGTCGCGCAGGTTGCTGCGGTGGCGCCATACGATCATCGCCGTCAGCACAGTGATCGGCAGCAGGGCCTCTGGCTCGCGCCAGGCCAGCAATGGCAAGGTCAGCGGTGTGGCTATCAGCGCCGCCAGCGAGCTGGTGCGGGTGAGGTAGAAGGTCAGCAGCCAGGCACCGATGGCCAGCAGCGCGGCCGGGAAGTACAGGGCCATGAGCATGCCGGCGGCGGTTGCCACGCCCTTGCCGCCCTGGAAGCGGAAGTACAGCGGGAACAGGTGGCCCAGCACTGCGCACACGCCAATCCAGGCCTGCGCGTGCAGGTCCAGCCCGGCACCGCGGGCGAGCAATACCGGCAACAGGCCCTTGCACAGGTCGCCAAGCAGGGTCAGGATCGCCAGTTTGCGGCCTGCCAGGCGTAGCATGTTGGTGGCGCCGGCATTGCCTGAACCGCTGGAACGCGGGTCCGGGCTGCCCGTAAGGCGGCTGAGGACGATGGCGAAGGACAGCGAGCCGAGCAGGTAGGCGAGCAACGCCAGTAACCAAAACATGCTAACTATTCCGGGCGAGGACGCCCTGATTCTAACGGCGCCAGTCGCCCTTGTCGTGCTGTGGAGAGAAGTGCTTGGACAGAGTGTTCATCGAAGGCCTGGAAGTCGATACCGTCATCGGTGCCTATGACTGGGAGCGGGATATTCGCCAGTGCTTGCGCCTGGACCTGAGCTTTGCCTGGGACAACCGCCCGGCTGCGGCCGGTGACGACCTGAACCTGGCACTGGACTATGCCAGTGTGTCGGCGCGCATCCAGGCATTTGCCGAACAGGCTCGTTTCGAGTTGGTGGAAACCTTCGCCGAGCGCCTGGTGGCGACGTTGATGGAAGAGTTCCACATCCCGTGGGTGCGGTTGAAACTGACCAAGCCGGGTGCGGTGCCGGCGGCCCGTGGTGGTGTTGGCGTGGAGATCGAGCGCGGATGTCTCTGAGCACGGTTTACCTGGGCCTTGGCAGCAACATCGATCGCGAGGCGCACTTGTGCGCCGGGCTCGATGCGTTGGCGGGCATCCTGACCGACATGCGCTGTTCGCCGGCGTTCGAAAGCCAGGCGGTGGGGATCAAGAGCGGGCCATTCATCAACTTCGTGGTGACCGGGCAGACTGCGTTGCCGTTGATCGAACTGGACCGCCGGTTGAAGTTCATCGAGGCCGACAATGGCCGCTATGCCCCGGACCGCAAGGGCCTGCCGCTGGATATCGACGTGCTGATGTATGACGGCCTGCACGGCACGTTCGATGGGCTGGTGTTGCCTCGGGCCGAGATCCTGAAGAACGCCTTTGTGTTGTGGCCGCTGTCGCTGCTGGCGCCGGAGCTGGTGCATCCGGGGGTAGGCAAGACAATGGCGCAGTTGTGGCAGGAGGCGCGGATTGATCAGGTGTTGGCCCCGGTTGCCTTTGAGTGGCGTGGGTTGCAGCTGACTCCCGCGTAAGCCTGTACCGGCCCTTTCGCGGCTAAAGCCGCTCCCACAGGTACAGCGACAACCTCGAGAGCAACGCCGTACCTGTGGGAGCGGCTTTAGCCGCGAAAGGGCCGGTATGTTCAGCCGAGCTTGTAAGCCTCGAGCGCTCTCAGCCGTTCACCTTTGAGCGCTTCCCCCAAGGCCTGGCCAGTCAGCCCAGCCTGCACCAACGGCTTGACATCCACTGCCCGCGCCGCCGCCGCTGCCCCTCGCAGGTAGTCGGCCTGTGGATAACCCGCTTTGCCCTCGCCCAGCGCTGTCATCTCGCAAGCGATCAGGAAGTCTTCGAACCGCTGTGGCCGCCGGTACACATCGAACTTCTGCAACAGCTCCAGCAGTGCCGTGGCAGGCAGCTCCTGCGCCTGGTTGCCCAGCTTCAGGCACTCACCCGTCAGCAGCGCCAGCTCCTGGCACTCCCGCGGCGCCTTCAGGCGCTGGTTGATGGCTTTGATCGCGGCCGGTGTCAGCGACTGCAGCAGGCAGGCCCAGCGTACATGCAGGGGCTGTTCGTGCATGGCCGCCTGTTCCAGCGCCGCCAGGGCCTGGGGGGCGTCATCAAGCTCTGGCAGCAGCTCCCGCAGGGCTCCACAAGCATGCAGCACCTGGAAGAACACCTGCGGCTGCGCCTCCATCAGTGCCCGCTCGATTTCCTTCCAGCTGCGCTCGGCGGTCAGTGCCTGCAGTTCGCCCGAGGCACTGATCTGGCGCATCAGCTCAAGCGTCTCATCGGCAACCCGGAAACCCAGCGGCGCATATCGGGCAGCAAAGCGCGCAACACGCAGCACGCGCAAAGGATCTTCGGCGAATGCCGGGGAAACATGGCGTAAAAGGCGCTGATCGAGATCGCTCTGGCCGTGATAGGGGTCGTACACCGTACCCGTCTCGTCCTCGGCCATTGCATTGATGGTCAGGTCACGGCGGATCAGGTCTTCTTCCAAGGTCACATCGGGGCTGGCGTGGAAGGTGAAGCCGCCGTAGCCGCGCCCGCTCTTGCGCTCGGTGCGCGCCAGGGCATATTCCTCGCCGGTTTTCGGGTGCAGGAACACCGGGAAATCAGCGCCGACCGGACGAAAGCCCTTGGCGTGCATTTCCTCGACCGTGGCGCCGACCACCAGCCAGTCGATATCGCTGACAGGGCGGCCGAGCAGGCGGTCGCGCACGGCGCCGCCGACTTTGTAGATGTGCATGTGCAGCTCTCCATAACTGCCGACAGGATACCCTGTCGGCACTCATGGCGTGGCACTAGAGGTGGTGGATGACAGCCAGGTCCATGCGGCCGTAGTCGGCACTTTCGCCGTGCTCGCCGCGTGGTGGCATGTGGTGGGTCTTCATCACCTGCTCGCCCTGGACGGTCTCCAGGTGGATGTCGAAGCCCCACAGGCGGTGCAGGTGCTTGAGCACTTCATCGGTAGAATCGCCCAGCGGTTTGCGGTTGTGCTGCTGGTGACGCAAGGTCAGCGAGCGGTCGCCGCGGCGGTCGACGCTCCAGATCTGCACGTTCGGTTCGCGGTTGCCCAGGTTGTACTGCGCCGCCAGCAGTTCGCGAATGGTCCGGTAGCCGGCCTCGTCGTGGATGGCAGGTACATACAGGTCGTCGCGCTGGTCGTCATCGAGGATGCTGAACAGCTTCAGATCGCGCATGACCTTCGGCGACAGGTACTGCAGGATGAAGCTCTCGTCCTTGAAGCTGCTCATGGCGAACTTGATGGTAGAAAGCCAGTCACTGCCGGCAATGTCGGGGAACCAGCGGCGATCTTCTTCAGTCGGGTTTTCGCACATGCGGCGGATGTCGGTGTACATCGCAAAGCCCAGTGCGTAGGGGTTGATGCCGTTGTAGTAGGGGCTGTCGAAGCCGGGCTGGAACACCACGCTGGTGTGCGACTGCAGGAACTCCATCATGAAGCCTTCGGTGATCAGCCCCTCATCGTACAGGTCGTTCATCAGCGTGTAGTGCCAGAACGTCGCCCAGCCTTCGTTCATCACCTGGGTCTGGCGCTGCGGGTAGAAATACTGGGCGATCTTGCGCACGATGCGCACCACTTCACGTTGCCAGGGCTCCAGCAGCGGGGCGTTCTTCTCGATGAAATACAGGATGTTTTCCTGCGGTTCGGCGGGGAAGCGTGCATCATCGCGCTCGTTACCCTTGTCGGCACTCTTCGGAATGGTGCGCCACAGGTCATTGATCTGCCGCTGCAGGTGCTCCTCGCGCTCCTTCTGCCGCCGCCGCTCCTCTTCGGCGGAAATGGGATAAGGCCGCTTGTAACGGTCGACGCCGTAGTTCATCAGGGCGTGGCAGGAGTCGATCAGGTCTTCCACGGCATCGATGCCATGGCGCTCTTCGCACTGGGCGATGTACTGCTTGGCGAACACCAGATAGTCGATGATCGAGCTGGCGTCGGTCCAGGTGCGGAACAGGTAGTTGCCCTTGAAGAAACTGTTATGGCCGTAGCAGGCATGGGCGATTACCAGTGCCTGCATGCACATGGTGTTTTCTTCCATCAGATAGGCGATGCACGGGTCGGAGTTGATCACGATCTCGTAGGCCAGGCCCATCTGGCCACGGCTGTAGGACTTCTCCGTGCTGAGGAACTGCTTGCCGTAGGACCAGTGGTGATAACCCAGCGGCATGCCGACCGAGGCGTAGGCGTCCATCATCTGCTCGGCGGTAATCACCTCGATCTGGTTGGGGTAGGTGTCCAGGGCGTAACGCTCGGCCAGACGGCTGATTTCCCGGTCGTAGGTCTGGATCAGTTCGAACGTCCACTCGGACCCGGTGGAAATAGGTTGGCGTCTCTGTGCTCTGGCGGTCATGTGGCTAACCTGCGCTGGAAGAGTTCACGGAAGACCGGGTAGATATCGCCGGCCGATACCAACTGCTGCTGGGCGAACGTGTCGGGGAAGGCTTCGCCGATGCGCTCGTATTCGTACCACAGCGCCTGGTGTTCACGCGGGGTGATTTCAACGTAAGTGTAGTACTGCACATGCGGCATGATCTGCTTGGCCAGGATGTCGCGGCAGATCGGCGAGTCGTCGTTCCAGTTGTCGCCGTCGGAAGCCTGGGCGGCGTAGATGTTCCAGTCGCTGGCCGGGTAGCGTTCGGCCATGACCTCCTGCATCAGCTTCAGCGCGCTGGAAACGATGGTGCCGCCGGTTTCCCGCGAATAGAAGAATTCTTCCTCGTCGACTTCACGGGCGCTGGTGTGGTGGCGGATGAACACCACTTCGATGCGGTCGTAGTTACGCTTGAGGAACAGGTACAGCAGGATGAAGAAGCGCTTGGCGATGTCCTTGGTGGCCTGGGTCATCGAGCCGGACACGTCCATCAGGCAGAACATCACCGCCTTGGAGCTGGGGTTGGGCTGCTTGACCAGCAGGTTGTACTTGAGGTCGAAGGTGTCGAGGAAGGGCAGGCGGTTGATGCGTGCCTTCAGGCGTTCGATCTCGTGTTCGACTTCCTGGATATCGGTGAAGTTGTCGGGTTCCTCGACCTTCAGGCGGGCGAGTTCCTTCTGCGCTTCGCGCAGCAGTGCGCGGCTGCTGCCGGTCAGGGCGATGCGCCGGGCATGGGCCGAACGCAGGGTGCGCACGATGTTGATGCGTGACGGGTTGCCTTCGTTGGCGATACCGGCGCGCACGGTCTTGAAGGTGTCGGCCCCGGTCAGGTGACGTTTGACCAGGTTGGGCAGTTCGAGGTCCTCGAACATGAACTCGAGGAATTCTTCCTGGGTGATCTGGAAGACGAAGTCGTCCATGCCTTCGCCGGAGTTGCCGGCCTTGCCTCGGCCGCTGCCACCGCCACCGCCTTGTGGCCTGGGGATGTGTTCACCGGCGGTGAATTCCTTGTTGCCTGGGTGCACGATGGTCTGCTTGCCCCCGCGACCATGGTGCAGCACCGGTTCGTCGATGTCGCGCCCCGGGATGCTGATCTGCTCGCCATGTTCCATGTCCATGATGGAACGGCGGCTTACCGCCTCTTCGACGGCTTTCTTGATGTGTTCGCGGTACCGCCGCAGGAAGCGCTGGCGGTTCACCGTGCTCTTGTTCTTGCCGTTCAGGCGTCGATCTATAACGTAGCTCATGGTCCCTCCGGTAGCTGGGAACAGCTGCACGCTTCAAGCTACGAGCTGCTGCACGTAAAGGCAGCAAAGCAGCTGCCGCCGCCCAGGGCTGGCATAGCAGCCCTGGGCGCGCGGTGGGTAGCTTGTCGCTTTATTGCGATTTCCTGACCCGCAGGTACCATTCCGACAGCAGACGAACCTGTTTGTCGGTGTAGCCACGCTCCACCATGCGTGTGACGAAGTCGTTGTGTTTCTGTTGGTCCTCCTTGCTTGCCTTGGCGTTGAAGCTGATGACCGGCAGCAGGTCCTCGGTGTTGGAGAACATTTTCTTCTCGATCACCACCCGCAGCTTTTCGTAGCTCAGCCAGCTCGGGTTCTTGCCGTTGTTGTTGGCCCGGGCACGCAGCACGAAGTTGACGATTTCGTTGCGGAAATCTTTCGGGTTGCTGATGCCGGCCGGCTTCTCGATCTTCTCCAGTTCTTCGTTGAGGGCGATACGGTTGAGGATTTCGCCGGTTTCCGGGTCGCGGTATTCCTGGTCCTGGATCCAGAAGTCTGCGTACAGCACGTAGCGGTCGAAGATGTTCTGGCCGTATTCGCTGTAGGACTCCAGATAGGCGGTCTGGATTTCCTTGCCGATGAACTCGATGTAGCGCGGGGCCAGGTACTCCTTTAGGTAGCGCAGGTAGCGTTCGCGCACCTCGGCCGGGAACTGTTCCTGCTCGATCTGCTGCTCCAGCACATACAGCAGGTGCACCGGGTTGGCAGCCACTTCATGCGGGTCGAAGTTGAACACCTTGGACAGGATCTTGAAGGCGAAGCGGGTCGACAGGCCGTTCATGCCTTCGTCGACGCCGGCGGCATCGCGGTACTCCTGGATCGACTTGGCCTTCGGATCGGTGTCCTTGAGGTTTTCCCCATCGTACACCCGCATCTTCGAATAGATGTTGGAGTTTTCCGGCTCTTTCAGGCGCGATAGTACGGTGAACTGGGCGAGCATCTTCAGCGTGTCTGGCGCGCAGTGGGCCTTGGCCAGAGAACTGTTGATCAGCAGCTTGTCGTAGATCTTGATTTCGTCGCTGACGCGCAGGCAGTACGGCACCTTGACGATGTAGATCCGGTCGATGAACGCCTCGTTGTTCTTGTTGTTACGGAAGGTGTGCCATTCCGACTCGTTGGAGTGGGCCAGCAGAATCCCGGAGTAGGGGATGGCGCCGAGGCCTTCGGTACTGTTGTAGTTGCCTTCCTGGGTGGCGGTGAGCAACGGGTGCAGGACCTTGATCGGTGCCTTGAACATCTCGACGAATTCCATCAGGCCCTGGTTGGCCCGGCACAGCGCGCCCGAATAGGCATAGGCGTCGGCGTCGTTCTGCGGGAATTCCTCGAGCTTGCGGATATCCACCTTGCCGACCAGCGCCGAAATGTCCTGGTTGTTCTCGTCACCGGGTTCGGTCTTGGCGATGGCGATCTGGTTGAGGATCGACGGGTACAGCTTCACCACCTTGAACTTGCTGATGTCGCCGCCGAACTCCTGCAGGCGCTTGGTGGCCCAGGGCGACATGATGGTGTTCAGGTAGCGCCGCGGGATGCCGAACTCTTCCTCGAGGATGGCCCCGTCTTCGGTGGCGTTGAACAGGCCCAGGGGCGACTCGAATACCGGCGAGCCCTTGATGGCGTAGAACGGTACCTTTTCCATCAGCTGCTTGAGTTTTTCGGCCAGCGACGACTTACCGCCGCCCACCGGGCCCAGCAGATAGAGGATCTGTTTCTTTTCCTCCAGGCCTTGGGCGGCGTGGCGGAAGTAGGACACGATCTGGTCGATGCACTCTTCCATGCCATGGAAGTCGGCAAAGGCCGGATAGCGGCGGATAACCTTGTTGGAGAAGATTCGCGACAGTCTGGAGTTGGTTGAGGTGTCGATCAGCTCCGGCTCACCGATGGCCAGCAACAGCCGTTCGGCCGCCGATGCGTAGGCACTGCGATCCTCTTTGCACAGCTCGAGGTACTCCTGCAGCGAGAGTTCTTCCTGGCGCGTAGACTCGAAACGTTGTTGGAAGTGGCTAAAAATACTCATGACGTCACCTCGCTCGATACGTGGAGACGACGCCGGATCAGTCAGCTGATGCTGGCATGCAACCGGGGTTGCCGATTGCTGTATACCCCCCAGAACACCCTGTAACGCTACCGATGACCCGCACGCCGGTGTACCGGCTCTCCCCTTTTTCTGGATGGCCTGCGCTTAAGAATAGTTGGTTATCCGCAAGGTCAAGGGCGAGGGGCGGAGAAGTTGCGAACGACCGTTCGTCAGATAAGCCGCAAGCCCGCATGGGGCGCGGGCTGCAGTAAAAATGAAAAAATTATTCGGCAGTGCCCTGGGCGGTTTCGGCCGGGTAGGTGGCGCGCCACAGCTCAAAGCCGCCGTCCACGCTGTATACGTCCGAGAAGCCCTGGTTCACCAGATAGGCCGCGGCGCTCTGGCTGGAGTTGCCGTGGTAGCACACCACCAGGGTTGGGGCATCGAGGTCGGCATTGCGGATGAACTCGGCGACCGAATGGTTATCCAGATGCTTGGCACCGGTGATGTGGCCGGCGGCAAAGGCCTGCGGGTCGCGAATGTCGACGACTACCGCACCTTGCGCGCGCAGGGCCAGGGCCTGTTCGGGAGGGATGCGCTTGAATTCGCTCATGGGTACGGCTTCCTTCAGGATTGATCTTTCAGTGTAGGCGTTTGGGTGGGGAGGCGTAAGTTGCCGTCGTCGCTGCAGTCACAACGGTGGTATTCGCCGCTGTCGACGTTGTACAGGGTCATGGCACCGCCCCACACGCAACCGGTGTCCAGGGCGATGATGCCGGGCTCGTCGACCTGCCCCTGCAAGGCGGCCCAGTGGCCGAAGATGATCTTCACGTGGCGTGAGCGGCGGCCTTTGTGTGCGTACCAGGGCTTGTAGCCCTTGGGGGCGGTGTCCAGGCCTTCCTTGCTCTTGAGGTCGAGCTTGCCCTCGGCGGTGCAGAAGCGCATGCGCGTGAGGCAGTTGGTGATGACCCGCAGGCGTTCGATGCCGCTGAGGTTCTTGCTCCACTTGTTCGGCTCGTTGCCGTACATGCCGTCCAGGTACAGTTTCAGGCGCTCGTCGTCGCGCAGCACTTCCTCGACCTCGGCGGCCAGCTCCAGGGCTTTGCCCAAGGTCCATTGCGGTGGAATGCCGGCGTGAACCAGGGCAATGCCACGGGGTTCGTCGTAATGCAGCAGCTTTTGCTGGCGCAGCCAGTCGAACAGCTGGTCGGCGTCCGGCGCTTCGATGATCTCGCGCAGGGTGTCGCTTTTCTTCAGGCGTTCGACGTTGTGCCAGGCGGCCAGCAGGTGCAGGTCATGGTTGCCCAGCACGCACACCAGCGACTGGCGGATCGAATAAAGGAAGCGCAGGGTTTCCAGTGACTCGGGGCCGCGGTTGACCAGGTCGCCGACCAGCCACAGGCGGTCGACGGCGGGGTTGAAGTTGACCCGTTCGAGCAGGCACTTGAGTGGCTGCAGGCAGCCCTGCAGGTCACCGACGGCGTAGGTAGCCATCAGTGCAGCGCCCCGGGCACCGCCAGGCGGAAGGGGGCGATCTCGGCATCGAAGCGTTTGCCGTCTTCGGCGAACATCTGGTAGCTGCCCTGCATGGTGCCCACGCGGGTGCTGATGACCGCGCCGCTGCTGTAGGTATGGCTCTGGCCCGGGTCGATATTGGGCTGCTGGCCGACCACGCCGGCGCCACGCACCTCCTCGACCTCGCCGTCACCGTTGGTGATCAGCCAGTGGCGCGACAGCAGCTTGGCCTTGAGCGAGCCATTGTTCTGCACGGTGATGGTGTAGGCGAAAGCGAAACGACTGTTTTCGGGGTCGGATTGTTCTTTGAGGTAGCGGGTCACGACGCTGACGTCGATCTGATAGCGGGGGTCGGACATGCAAGGGCCTTGGGCGAACTGACGCAATAATGCAGTCTAGGCCATTGGGAGGGGGGAGGGCCAGCGGTGAGGGGCTTGGGGATTGTGTTGTCTGTCCCGGCCCTTTCGCGGGTAAACCCGCTCCTACAAGGTACTGCGCAGATTTTGAGAGCTGTGCAGTACCTGTGGGAGCGGGTTTACCCGCGAAGAGGCCGGTACAGGAGATATCAGGCTTGTAGGTCAGCCAACTGGTCAGCCAGGCGCACGAAGGCGGCCAGGTCCAGCTGTTCAGGGCGCAGGCTGCCGTCCACGCCGGCAGCTTCGATGGCGGCGCTGTCGAGCAGGCCTTTCATGGTGTTGCGCAGGGTCTTGCGGCGCTGGTTGAAGGCTTCGCGTACCACCTGCTCCAGCAGCTTTGCGTCCTTGGCCGGGTACGGCAGCACTTCGTGCGGCACCAGGCGGACGATGGCCGAGTCCACTTTCGGCGGCGGGTTGAAGGCGCCAGGGCCAACGTTGAACAGGTGCTCGACCCGGCAGTGGTACTGCACCATGATCGACAGACGCCCCCAGTCACCACCGCCAGGGCCGGCGGCCATGCGCTCGACCACTTCCTTCTGCAACATGAAGTGCATGTCGCGGATCAGCCCGGCATGGCTGAGCAGGTGGAAGATCAGTGGGGTGGAGATGTTGTAGGGCAGGTTGCCCACCACCTTGAGGCTGCGCGGTGGCACACCCAGCTGGTTGAAGTCGAACTTCAGGGCGTCGCCCTGGTGCAGGCGGAAATTGCTGCGACCGGCGAACTTGTGCTGCAGGATCGGCACCAGGTCCTTGTCCAGTTCCACCACGTCCAACTGTGCCCCGCTGCCCAGCAGGCCTTCGGTCAGGGCGCCCTGGCCGGGGCCGATTTCCAGCAGATGTTCGCCGGCCTTGGCGTTGATGGCACGCAGGATGCGGTCGATGATGCCGGCGTCGTGCAGGAAGTTCTGGCCGAAGCGCTTGCGCGCCCGGTGTTGGTATTGCTCGTTCATGGTCGGTTCTCGGCCATCTGGTAGGCGGTTTCCAGCGCGACGCGCAGGCTGCCGGTGTCGACCTTGCCGGTGCCGGCCAGGTCCAGGGCGGTGCCGTGGTCGACCGACGTGCGGATGATCGGCAGGCCCAGGGTCACGTTGACTGCAGCGCCGAAGCCTTTGTACTTGAGTACAGGCAGGCCCTGGTCGTGGTACATCGCCAGCACCGCATCGCAGTGCTCCAGATATTTGGGGGTAAACAGGGTATCGGCCGGCAGCGGCCCGCGCAGGTCCATGCCTTCGGTGCGCAGGCGGGCCAGGGTCGGCTCGATGATGTCGATTTCCTCGCGGCCCAGGTGGCCGCCCTCGCCCGCGTGCGGGTTGAGGCCGCACACCAGGATGCGCGGGTTGGCAATGCCGAACTTGTCGCGCATGTCGGCATGCAGGATACGGGTTACACGCTCGACGCGCTCGGCAGTGATGGCGTCGGCAATGTCGCGCAGTGGCAGGTGTGTGGTCACCAGGGCCACGCGCAGGCCACGGGTGGCCAGCATCATCACCACTTGCGCGGTGTGGGTCAGCTCGGCAAGGAATTCGGTATGCCCGGAGAAGGCGATACCGCTTTCGTTGATCACGCCCTTGTGTACAGGGGCGGTGATCATCCCGGCGAAGTGCCCGTCCAGGCAGCCTTGCCCGGCACGGGTCAGGGTTTCCAGCACGAACGCGGCATTGGCCTTGTCGAGCTTGCCCGGCACTACCGGGGCCGCCAGGGGGGTATCCCAGACGTACAGGCTACCCGCTGGCGCCGGCTGCTCGGGCCATAGGCCCGGCGCTACCGGCAGCAGGTTGACGGCCAGCCCCAGCTGCGTGGCCCGCTCGGCGAGCAGGTCACGGCTGGTGATGGCGATCAGGGGGTGGGGCTGGGCGTCTGCGGCGAGCAGCAGGCACAGGTCGGGGCCTATGCCGGCCGGCTCGCCGGGGGTGACGGCGAAGCGCAGGGGCTTCACTGGGCGGCCTGGTCAGCGCCAGGCAGCTTGATTTCAACGTAGGCCTCGTCGCGGATCTGGCGCAGCCAGGTCTGCAGCTCTTCGTCGTACTTGCGGTTGCGCAGTACGTTCATGGCCTGTTGCTCACGAGCCTGCTCGGTGCTGTCGGTGGCGCGACGGCCCAGCACTTCCAGGACATGCCAGCCGTACTGGGTCTTGAACGGACGGGTGACTTCGCCTTGGGCGGCGTTGGCCATCTGCTCGCGGAACTCCGGTACCAGGCTGTTCGGGTCAACCCAGTTGAGGTCGCCGCCGTTGAGCGCCGAACCCGGGTCTTCCGAGAAGCTCTTGGCCAGCTCGCCGAAGTCTTCGCCGTTCTTGATGCGCTCGTACAGGCGCTCGGCCAGTTGCTCGGTGGCAGCCTCGCTGCGGATCTCGCTAGGCTTGATCAGGATGTGGCGAACGTGCACTTCGTCACGCAGCACGTTCTCGCTGCCGCCACGCTTCTCCTCGAGCTTGAGGATGATGAAGCCGTTGGGGATGCGGATAGGCTGGGTAATTTCGCCAACCGGCATGCTGCTGAGCATCTTGGCGAAGTCTGGCGGCAGTTGGCCGGCTTTACGCCAGCCCATCTCGCCGCCTTCCAGGGCGTTTTCGCTGGCGGAGCGGGCAATGGCCATCTGGCCGAAGTCCGCGCCCTGCTTGAGCTGCTGGTACACATCGCCAACCTGGCGCGCGGCGGCCTGGATGGCTTCCGAGTTGGCCGCTTCCGGGGTCGGGATCAGGATGTTGGCCAGGCGGTACTCTTCCGACATCTGCATCTTGCCAAGGTCGGAGTTGAGGAAGTTCTTCACTTCCTGCTCGGAGACCTGGATACGCTCGGCCACGCGGCGCTGGCGCACGCGGCTGATGATCATCTCGCGCTTGACCTGCTCGCGGGCGTCGTCGAACGACATGCCGTCACGGGCCAGGGCGGCGTGGAACTGGTCCAGCGACATGCCGTTGCGCTGGGCAATGGTGCCCATGGCCTGGTTCAGTTCTTCGTCGGTGATGCGGATGCCGGAGCGCTCGCCGATCTGCAGCTGCAGGTTTTCGACGATCAGGCGTTCCAGTACCTGCTGGTCCAGCGCACCGGCAGGCGGCATGCCGCCGCCGCGCTTGGCGATGGTTTGCTGGACCTCGCGGACACGCTGGTCCAGCTGGCTTTGCATGACCACGTCGTTGTCGACGATGGCCACCACGCGATCAAGAGGTTGCACCGCGGCATGCACCGCGCCACTCAGCAATGCAACGCCCAGCAACGCCGGGCGCAGTCGATCAATAAGCTTGGTCTTCACGTTCACGGTAACCTTGAATGCCTTGGTCGAGGAAAGATTCGACCTTGTTGCCGACTACACCACCGAGGCCTTTCAGGACGATCTGAAGGAAGATGCCGTGGTCGCCTTTTTCGTTCGCCGGGAGGGCTTGGCTGAAGTCGTCGTAGTCGATCCAGTAACGGTTGATCAGACGCAGCTTCCAGCAGCAGTTGTCGTACTCGAAACCGCCCATGGCTTCCAGGGTGCGGTTGCGGTTGTAGTCATGCTGCCAGCGAGCGATGACGCTCCACTGCGGAACGATCGGCCAGATGACCGAGAAGTCATGCTGCTGGATCTTGTAGTAGTCCTTGATGTAGTTCTCGCTGCCTGGGACGCCGTAGTCGCCACCGCCCACTTTCCAGGTACCGGTCGTGGAGTCGTAGGAGATGGTGTCGTTACGGTAGCGATAACCGAGGTTGACCACTTTGTTCGGGTTGTCTTCAGGCTGGTAATGGAACATCGCGCTGCCCGAGCGGGTGCTGCGGCTGTCCGGGTCCCAGTTGAAGTCCGAATTGAAGCGCCAGTCGCGGTTGAAGTAGTAGTTGTACACCAACGCGTATGGCGACACATCGGACTGCGAGTCGCTGCGGGTACGGTAATCGATACCAGGGAGCTGAACTTTGCGGTCCTTGAAGTAGAAGGCCTGACCGATGCTGAAGTTCTGGCGTTCGAAACCGTTTTCTTCGATCCAGCGGGTGGTTACGCCCAGCGACAGCTTGTTCTCGTCACCGATACGGTCGGTGCCGCTGAAGCGGTTGTCGCGGAATAGCGAATCGTAGCTGAACAGGGTTTCACCCGAGTCGAACAGCGGGATGTCCTTCTGGTCCTTGTACGGGACGTAGAGGTAGTACATACGCGGTTCGAGGGTTTGCTTGTAGTTGGTGCCGAACAGCGAAGTTTTGCGGTCGAAGTACAGGCCGCTGTCCACGCTGAAGATCGGTACGTCGCGGTTCAGCGAGCTGTTGTAGCTGCCGTACGCCGGGTTGGCCGATTGCGCGATAGCCTGGGTTTTACCCTGGCTGTCCAAGTCCAGATCGTAGTGGGTATACGCATACTTCAGCTTGGGGGTCAGGAAGCCGTAGCTGGCTTCCATCGGCAGGCTGATCGATGGTGCGACGTTGAAACGGTTGCCGTTGGCGCGAGCGATGCCGCTGACGTTCTGGTCCAGGCGGCGACCAGGCGCACCCGCCGAAGTGTCGGGAAGGCCATCTTCGTTCAGTACGAAGTCGTCTTTCAGGTCACGATCGAAACGGACTGCCTCGGTTTCGTAGGCAATATTGAGCCCACCTGGCTCGTACGGCAGCTTACCGTTGAAGGTAATCTGCGGCAGGCGATCATACGGCGTGATCTTCGAGATGGTCGCCATCTCGTAGGCATGCACATTCAACCGCGCGGTGTAGTTGTCACCACGGTAGGTCAATGCACCCTGCTGGTTCAGCAGGTCCTGGGTTTCAATACCGATCTGGTCGGATTCCAGGTCCTGGAAGTAGAACGGATCGCTGATGTCGGTGTAGTCCACCTCGGTCATCAGGCGCTCGTCCAGCCCGCCCTTGTGCTGCCAGTTGACCATCCAGCGCTGCTCTTTGTAGTCAGTCTGGTCTTTGCGGTCGTCGTTCTTGTCGTTGAGATACGCGCCACCGAACTGGCCTTCGCTGGAAGGCGTCAGGTAGCGGAACTCGCCTTCCATCAGCAGGCCGCGCTTGGTCATGTAGCGCGGGTACAACGTGGCGTCGTAGTTCGGCGCCAGGTTGAAGTAGTACGGCGTGACCAGCATGAAGCCGGTGTCGCTGGTGCTGCTGAACGATGGCGGCAGGAAGCCGGACTGGCGACGGTCGTCGATCGGGAAGTAGATGTACGGTGTGTAGAACACCGGGAAATCCTTGACCCGCAGCGTAACGTTGGTCGCGGTACCGAAACCGGTGGCCGGGTTCAGGGTGATGTTGTTGCCCTTCAGCTGCCAGGCGTTGCTGCCCGGTTCGCAGGTGGTGTACGTACCGTCCTTGAGGCGGATGATGGCGTTCTCGCCACGCTTGGCGTACAGGGCACTGCCGCGGATGTGCGACTTGTGCATCACGTATTCGGCGTTGTCGACCTGGGCTTCGCCCGTGTCGAGCTGGATCTGTGCCTCGTCACCGACCACCAGCGAACCGTTGTCACGGATCTTGACGTTGCCCTTGAGCTCGCCACGGTTTTCGGTCTGGTAGAGGTTGGCCTCGTCGGCCTCGGCCTGCATGCTGCCCTGGCGCATCACCACGTCACCGGCGAGGGTAGCGATCTGCTGCTCCTGCTGGTACTTGGATACCTTGGCGTTGATGTAGGTCGGCGACTCGTCCTTCGGCGTGGTGTCGGCCATGCCCGGGCGGGTTGGCTCGATGTAGGCGCCACCGCAGTACGGGCCGGTTTCGGCCAGCTGTGCGGCAGTGAGCTTTTCACGCGGAACCCAGTCCAGGTGGCTGTAGTCTTCGCTACGCGACTTCAGGCCACGGCCCTTGGCCTCGGTGACCAGCATCGGCCGGTCCGCGGTTTCGCCTTCGCTCGCGGCTTCGGTGCCGGTGCTGACGGCAGCACCCTCGTGCACCGGGCGCGGCGGCAGGTTGTTGGCTGGGGTCTTGGGCTTGCAGTCCCAACCACCGGAGGCGGACACTTGGCAGTCGAACTGTTCGGCTGCCACCACGTAAGACGTGGCCAGAGGTTGCAGGGCCAGCAAACCGCCGGTTACCAGCAACGGAAACTTTCTACGAAACGCGGGGGATTTCAATGCCATCTTATTAGTCCGGGCTTCCTGCGTGCCATCTGCCCGCGTGTGGGGCCGCACGCCTCTCGATGGTCTGAAAAAGATGCTGGATAATAAAGCATGACCCGCTTGACGGCTAGGGCCGTCGGAGACCCTTGTAATGCCTGAACACGATGTACGCCTGCAACAACTGACGGTCTGGCTCGATGAGCAGCTCAATGATCTTTTCCGGAAAAACGCCTGGGGCGAAGTGCCCGCAGGCAGCCTGACCGCGGCCAGCAGCGATGCCAGCTTCCGTCGTTACTTTCGCTGGCAGGGCGCCGGCCACAGCTTCGTGATCATGGATGCACCACCTCCGCAGGAAAACTGCCGACCGTTCGTCGCCATCGACCACTTGCTGGCCAGCGCCGGCGTGCATGTGCCGCTGATCCATGCCCAGGACCTGGAGCGTGGCTTCCTGCTGCTGGGTGACCTGGGCCACCAGACATACCTTGATATCATTGATGCCAACAACGCCGACGGCCTGTTCGCCGATGCCATCGACGCGTTGCTGGCGTTCCAGCGCCTGCCGATGGACGCGCCGCTGCCCAGCTACGACGATGCGCTGCTGCGCCGTGAAATCGAGTTGTTCCCGGAGTGGTACGTGGGCCGTGAGCTTGGCCTGGCCTTCAGCGATGCCCAGAAAGCCACCTGGCAACGAATCAGCCAGCTGCTGATCGACAGCGCATTGGCCCAGCCCAAGGTACTGGTGCACCGCGACTACATGCCGCGCAACCTGATGCAGAGCACGCCCAACCCCGGCGTGCTGGATTTCCAGGATGCCGTGTACGGCCCGGTCACCTACGACATCACCTGCCTGTTCAAGGACGCATTCCTCAGCTGGCCGCAGGCGCGGGTCGAAGGCTGGCTGCGCGACTACTGGAAGAAGGCGCAGGCTGCCGGCATCCCGGTGCAGGCCGACTTCGAGGCGTTCCAGCGTGCCAGCGACCTGATGGGTGTGCAGCGCCACCTGAAGGTGATCGGTATCTTCGCCCGTATCTGCCACCGCGACGGCAAACCCCGTTACCTGGGCGACGTGCCGCGCTTCTTCGCCTATATAGAAGAAGTGATCAGCCGCCGGCCCGAATTGGCGGAGCTGGGTGAGCTGATTGCCGAGTTGCAGGCCGGAGCGCGTGCATGAAGGCAATGATATTGGCAGCGGGCAAAGGCGAGCGCATGCGCCCGCTGACCCTGCACACCCCCAAGCCGCTGGTCCCGGTCGCCGGCCAGCCACTGATCGAGTATCACCTGCGGGCCCTGGCTGCGGCGGGCGTCACCGAGGTGGTGATCAACCATGCCTGGCTCGGCCAGCAGATCGAGGACCACCTGGGTGACGGCAGCCGTTTCGGCCTGAGCATCCGCTATTCGCCCGAAGGCGAGCCGCTGGAAACCGGCGGTGGCATCTTCAAGGCCCTGCCATTGCTGGGTGACGCGCCGTTCCTGTTGGTGAACGGCGATGTCTGGACCGACTACGACTTCGCGCGCCTGCTGGCTCCCCTGCAAGGCCTGGCCCATTTGGTGCTGGTCGATAACCCAGGCCATCACGGCCGCGGCGACTTCCGCCTGGTGGGCGAGCGGGTGGTCGATGGTGATGATGCCCCTGGCACGCTGACCTTCAGCGGCCTTTCGGTGCTGCACCCGGCGCTGTTCGAAGGCTGCCAGCCTGGCGCCTTCAAGCTGGCGCCGTTGCTGCGCAAGGCCATGGCTGCGGGCCAGGTCAGTGGCGAGCACTACCGTGGGCACTGGGTTGATGTCGGTACTATCGAGCGCCTGGCCGAGGCCGAGCGCCTGATCGGCGAGCGCGCCTGACATGTGGTGGCCAAGCACGGTGATTGGTGCCGGTGCCGGCTTTGCCGTTGCCAGCATCCCCGGGGCCTTGCTCGGCGCGTTGCTCGGCCAGGCCATGGACCGCCGCCTGCGTTTGCAAGGCTGGGAGGACATGCGCGAACGCCTGGGCGGGCGTCCGGCCTTGCAGGACGATGAGTTGCTGTTCGTGATGCTCGGGCGCCTGGCGAAGTGCGATGGCCGGGTGGGCGAGCAGCATATCCAGCAGGCGCGCCAGGAGATGGTGCGCCTGGACCTGGCCGAAGCGGCCCGGCTGCGTGCGATTGCCGCGTTCAACCGTGGCAAGGCGGGCAAGGACCGGCTGGGTGGGCACCTGCGGCGCATTCGCCAGCAGCCGCATGCGGCCGAAGGCACCCTGCGTGCCTGTTGGCGCATGGTCTGGGCCGACGGCAAGATGGGCAACAAGGAGCGTGAACTGCTGTTGGACTGGGGTCAGAAACTGGGCCTGAGCCGGCGGCAGGTGCAAGCCATGTCGCTGGAGTACGAACCACGCAAGGCGGCGGGGCCGGAAGGGGTCGCCATGACCTATGCGGCGGCGTTGCGCTTGCTGGCGGTCGAGGCGGATACCGATGCCGACAAGGTCAAGCAGGCGTATCGTCGGCTGGTCAGCCGGCACCACCCGGACAAGCTGGCGGGCACTGGTGCCAGTGAGGCGCAGGTGCGTGAAGCGACCGAGCGGACCCGGGAGTTGCATCAGGCCTATGCAATGATCCGTAAGCGGCGCGGCCTGTAAAAGCGGGGGCGCTTCGCACCCCTTTCGCGACACAAGGCCGCTCCCACAAGTACAGCGCAGCCCTCGGGTTTTGCGCGGCACCTGTGGGAGCGGCCTTGTGTCGCGAAAGGGCCGCAAAGCGGCCGCAGCATTCCTGGATCAACCCTGCGGGTTCATCCACCCCCGCACCCGGCGGAACAGTTGCTCCTGCTCGGCCACCTTGTTCCCCGGCATGGCAATCAGCGACAACTGCCGGTACTGGCTGTCCTTCTGCCGCTTGCTGGCCTGCAGGCGCTGCGCGGCAGCATTGCGGTCAGCGCTGCGGGTGGCGTAGTAGATGTCGGCAGTCGGCACTTTCAAGGTCGGCGCCAGGCTTTCCAGGTCATGCTCCACCCGCGCCGGTGTCTGCGCGGCAACCATCACCAGTTTCTGCACCTGCGGTGGCTGTTTCTCGCTCAGGTAGCGGGCCGCCCAATACGCGCCGCTGCCATGGCCGATCAGCACGATACTGCGGGCGTTGTGCTGCTGGGCAAAGGCCACCGCAGCATCCAGGCGGGCGAAAATGCGCTCGGCATCGGCCGGGTCGGTTTGCTCGCTGGCCTGTTTGGCGTCAGTGCTTTCCGCGGTGTCGGCATCGGCTGCGGTGGCCTGGGCGACGTTGGCATTGGCATCGGCCGGCACGTCCTTGGCCGGGGCGCTTTCGCCGTTGTCTGGCTGCGGCTCGGCAGCCGGCTTGGCCTCGACCCGCGCCTGCGGGCTGTCGGCAAGCAGGTCGGGCAGGCTGATGCTCAGGCTGTGCCAGCCGATATCGGGGAACTTCTGCCGCAGCGGGCCGACCGCATTTGGCCAGTCAGCCGTTTCGCCAGCCCCCGGGACGATGATGACCGCCCCCTGCGGGTCGCTGTCGTTGGCCGGTTTCCACAGGGCCAGGAAGCTGTCGGCACCGGCCTGCAGGGTCTGCTGTTCGGCCTTGGGCACCAGCCGCTCCAGCGCCTGGGCGTCCTCCTGGCTGCGCTCCAGCAGCGGCGGGCGAGGGGCTTGGGCAGCGGGTGCCTCGGTGGTGGTGGATGGTTTTTCGGCATCGGCGGCCAGGGCGCCGAGTGGAAGGATCGAGGCCAGGCAGCACATTGCCAGCGTCGTGCGATAAAGTGTGGACATGAGTCAACCCAGGGCCAGAATGATACCGGCAGCCTAATAGTATTTGCCCGTGACGGCCATGCTGCATGGCCGCCTTGCCAAGACGAGCGTGTAGATGAAGCGAGTGCGTCGCCTGTTGGTTATCGGCTGCTTTTGGCTGCCCTTGATTGCATTGGCCAGTCCCGAAGCGGTGCCCACGGTTGCCCTGGAACCGGCCCAGCAGCAATGGCTGGATACACACCGCAGTCTGCGTGTCGGCCTGGTGTTGCAGGCGCCCTACGCTCAGTTCGACCGGCGCCTGCAGCAGCTGTACGGGGCCAACGTGGAACTGGTGAGCAGCCTGGCGCAGGCGCTGCGGCTGGACCTTACCTGGCGCAACTTCGCCGACCAGGCCAGCCTCGAGCATGCCCTGCAGGCCGGCGAAATCGACTTTGCCCCGGGGCTTACCCAGACCCCTGCCAGCCTGCGTCTGTGGCTGTTCAGCGACCCGTACATGCGCGTGCCGCAACTGGTGGTTGGGCCGCGCACCGGGACCATGGCCGTGGAACTGGAAACGCTCGAGGCCGAGCAGCGGGTGGCGGTGCGCATGCCCAGCCAGCTGGCGGACTACCTGCGCGGCAACTACAGCAACCTCAACCTGCAAGGGGTGCCCAGCGAGCGCGAGGCCTTGCAACTGGTGGTGGGCGGCCAGGCCAGTTTCGCAGTGCTGGACGAAGCCCAGCTCAGCCGCCTGTCGCGCGAAAGCGAGTTCGGCGAGCTGGCGGTGGTCGGCGATATCGGCCTGCCGCAACTGTTGCGCATCGGTTCGCGGCGCGACTGGCCACTGCTGGCCGATGTGCTCGAGCGTGGCCTGCAGACGCTGCCGGCCAAGGAACTGGAGCAACTGCACCAGCGTTGGCTGCAGCCAAAGTACCCACGCCTGAGCGAGTCGACGGGGTTCTGGCAGAACCTGGCCCTGCTGTTCGGCATGCTGCTGTTGTGCGTGCTGGCCACCCTGGTGTGGCAGCGTCGGCAGCAGCGCCAGCTGGAGCGCAGCCTGCTGGCCACGCGCGAAAGCCTGGTGGAGCGGCAG
Organism: Pseudomonas sp. B5(2017); assembly: GCF_002112825.1. Lineage (NCBI taxonomy): Bacteria > Pseudomonadati > Pseudomonadota > Gammaproteobacteria > Pseudomonadales > Pseudomonadaceae > Pseudomonas > Pseudomonas sp. B5(2017). Next base: position 27,817 of record NZ_NEIR01000005.1, on the reverse strand, counting down.
GTGCGCGAAGAAGCGTTGCGCCTGAGCCAGTTCGCCATCGACCAGAGCACGGTGGGCATCCTCTGGGTCAACTGGGACAGCCACGTACGCTACGCCAACCATGCCGCCGAGCGCATGCTGGGCTATGGCGAAGGCGCGCTGCTGGAGCGGCCGCTGAGCGACTTTGAACCCAGCCTGACCATGGACCGCTGGCTGGAGCTGTGGAAGGGCGCGCGCACCGGGGCGGGCGGTGTCGGCCAGTTCGAGACGCAGTGCCGCCGGGCTGACCAGAGCCTGCTGCCGGTCGAGCTGTCGCTGAGTTTTCTGCGCTTTCGTGATTCCGAGTACCTTGTGGTTTACCTCGCCGATGTTACCGAGCGCCACCGCGCCCTTGCGGCCCTGCGCGAAAGCGAGGCGCGGCTCAAGGGCATTGCCGGCAACGTGCCGGGGTTGGTGTTCCGCCTGGAGCGCGACCCGGCCGAGGGCGACCTGGAATTCCCCTACATCAGCGAGGGCAGCGAGGCCTTGGTGGGCTATTCGCCCAGCGAGATCCAGCACCCGCAGATGGGCCTGCGCAACCTGGTACATCCCGAGGACCGCGCCGATTACCACCGAGTGCAGGACCTGGCCCTGGCCAGTGACCAGGACTGGTCCTGGCAGGGGCGCATCCTCACCCGCCAGGGTGAACAGCGCTGGGCCGACATCAAGGCCAGCACCCGGCGCCTGGGCAACGGCCAGGTGGTGTGGGACGGCGTGGTGTGGGACATCACCCAGGGCAAGCGGGCCGAGTTGGCGCTGGCCAGGTCCCAGGAGCAGCTGCGCGAACTGTCGGCCCACCTGGAGAGCGTGCGTGAGGAAGAAAAGGCCCGCATTGCCCGGGAAGTGCACGATGAACTGGGGCAGATGCTGACCGTGCTCAAGCTGGAGGTGTCGATGTGCGAGCTGGCCTTCGCCGAGCTGGACCCGGGCCTGAACGAGCGCCTGACCAGCATGAAGCGCCTGATCGCCCAACTGTTCCAGCTGGTGCGCGACGTGGCCACCGCCTTGCGCCCGCCGATTCTCGATGCCGGCATCGCCTCGGCCATCGAATGGCAGGCGCGGCGCTTTGAAGCACGCACGCAGATCCCCTGCCTGGTGCAAGTACCGGATAATCTGCCAGCATTGAGCGATGCCAAGGCCACCGGGCTGTTCCGTATCCTCCAGGAGGCGCTGACCAACGTGATGCGCCATGCCCAGGCGCACAGCGTGGAGATCGAACTGGTGCGTGAGCACGGGCAATTGCGCATGACTGTCAGCGATGACGGCCAGGGCTTTTGCCGCGACCAGCCACGGCCCACCTCGTTCGGCCTGGTAGGGGTGCGTGAGCGGGTGCTGATGTTGGGCGGCAGCATGGCGCTGGACAGTGAACCGGGCGAAGGCACCAGCCTGAGCGTGGCCATACCGTTGGAGTAGGAGAGCGATCGTGATTCGAGTGCTGGTGGCCGAAGACCACACCATTGTCCGTGAGGGCATCAAGCAGTTGATTGGCCTGGCCAAGGACATGCAGGTGGCGGGGGAGGCCGGTAACGGTGAGCAGTTGCTGGAAACCCTGCGGCACACGCCGTGCGAGGTGGTACTGCTGGATATCTCGATGCCGGGTGTGAATGGCCTGGAGGCGATCCCGCGGATCCGAGCGTTGCACGACGCCCCGGCGATCCTGATGCTGTCGATGCACGATGAAGCGCAGATGGCGGCGCGGGCGCTGAAGGCCGGGGCGGCGGGCTATGCCACCAAGGACAGCGACCCGGCGCTGTTGCTGACCGCAATTCGCCGGGTTGCCGCTGGCGGGCGTTATATCGACCCGGCGCTGGCCGACCGCATGGTCTTCGAAGTGGGCCTGACCGAGTCGCGGCCGTTGCACACGCTGCTGTCGGAGCGGGAGTTTTCGGTGTTCGAACGCCTGGCCCAGGGCGCCAACGTCAACGACATCGCCCAGCAGCTGGCGCTGTCGAGCAAGACCATCAGCACCCACAAGGCGCGCCTGATGCAAAAGCTGAAAGTGAACTCGCTGGCTGAGCTGGTGAAGTACGCGATGGAGCACAAGCTGGTCTGAATGCGACATGCGCTTCCTGCGTCCTGTAGCGAATCCCTGTGGGAGCGGGTTTACCCGCGAAAGGGCCTGACCTGCCATCTGCGGTGCCTGGCTGGCCTCTTCGCGGGTGAACCCGCTCCCACAGGGGCGCGCCGGAGGGCTGAGAGAAGTATTCCAAACCCGCCATCTTTGTAGGGGAATCCCTACAACAAATCTTCCATCCGGATGATGGCATTCTCTCAGCACCCCCGATTTTCCGGCGCTTGCCGCTTGTCTAGTCTTTGCCTACGCAGTCATCCAACAAGAAGGTGCAGGCATGAGCGAGGCGAAGTCGAACGCTGCAACCAGCGAAACGCTGGTCAGCTTCCGTGGTGTGCAGAAGAGCTACGACGGCGAGTCGCTGATCGTCAAAGACCTCAACCTGGATATTCGCAAGGGCGAGTTCCTCACCCTGCTTGGCCCGTCCGGCTCGGGCAAGACCACCAGCCTGATGATGCTGGCCGGCTTCGAAACCCCCACCGCCGGTGAAATCCAGCTGGCCGGGCGCTCGATCAACAACGTGCCGCCGCACAAGCGCGACATCGGCATGGTGTTCCAGAACTACGCGCTGTTCCCGCACATGACCGTGGCCGAGAACCTGGCCTTCCCGCTGACCGTGCGCAACCTGAGCAAGACCGACATCAGCGAGCGGGTCAAGCGGGTGCTGAACATGGTCCAGCTCGATGCCTTCGCCAAGCGTTACCCCGGCCAGCTGTCCGGCGGCCAGCAGCAGCGTGTGGCCCTGGCCCGGGCATTGGTGTTCGAGCCGCAGCTGGTGCTGATGGACGAACCGCTGGGCGCGCTGGACAAGCAGCTGCGCGAGCACATGCAGATGGAGATCAAGCACATCCACCAGCGCCTGGGCGTGACCGTGGTGTACGTGACCCACGACCAGGGCGAAGCGCTGACCATGTCCGACCGGGTGGCCGTGTTCCACCAGGGTGAAATCCAGCAGATCGCTGACCCGCGCACGCTGTACGAAGAACCCTGCAACACCTTCGTCGCCAACTTCATCGGCGAGAACAACCGCATCAACGGCACCTTGCTGGCCAGTGATGGCAAGCGCTGCCAGGTGCAGTTGCCGCGCGGCGAGCGGGTCGAGGCGCTGGCGGTGAATGTCGGCCAGGCCGGCGAGCCGGTGACCCTGTCGATCCGCCCGGAGCGCGTGCGCCTGAACGGCCACAGCGAGAGCTGCGTGAACCGCTTCTCGGGCCGGGTGGCCGAATTCATTTACCTGGGCGACCACGTGCGGGTGCGCCTGGAGGTTTGCGGCAAGGGCGACTTCTTCGTGAAACAGCCGATTGCCGAGCTCGACCCGGCCTTGGCCGTGGGCGATGTGGTACCGCTGGGCTGGGAGGTGGAGCACGCCCGCGCGCTCGATCCGATTGCCGAAGCCCATTGATCGATTGCTTCACCAACCCTGTACTGTGGAGAGAATAATAATGCGCAAGCAGTTGAAACTGACCGCCCTGGCCCTGGGGCTGTTCGCCGCTGGCCAGGCCATGGCCGCAGACCTCACCGTGGTCTCGTTCGGCGGTGCCAACAAGGCGGCCCAGGTCAAGGCGTTCTACGAACCGTGGGAGAAGGCCGGCAAGGGCAAGATCGTCGCAGGCGAGTACAACGGCGAGATGGCCAAGGTCAAAGCCATGGTCGACACCAAGAGCGTGTCCTGGAACCTGGTGGAAGTCGAGTCGCCAGAACTGGCCCGCGGCTGTGACGAGGGCATGTTCGAAGAACTCGACCCGGCCCTGTTCGGTAATGAGGCCGACTACGTGCCGGGTGCCATCCAGCCATGCGGCGTGGGCTTCTTCGTATGGTCCACGGTGCTGGCCTACAACGCCGACAAGCTGAAGACCGCACCGACCAGCTGGGCCGATTTCTGGGATACCAAGAAATTCCCGGGCAAGCGCGGCCTGCGCAAGGGCGCCAAGTACACCCTGGAATTCGCCCTGATGGCCGACGGCGTGGCGCCGAAGGACGTGTACCAGGTGCTGGGCACCAAAGAGGGCGTGGACCGTGCCTTCAAGAAACTCGACGAACTCAAGCCAAGCATCCAGTGGTGGGAAGCCGGCGCCCAGCCGCCGCAGTACCTGGCCTCGGGTGACGTGGTCATGAGCTCTGCCTATAACGGCCGCATCGCTGCGGTGCAGAAAGAGAGCAACCTGAAGGTGGTATGGAACGGCGGCATCTACGACTTCGACGCCTGGGCCATCCCGAAAGGCGCCAAGGATGCCGAGGAAGCGAAGAAATTCATCGCCTTCAGCGTGCAGCCCGAGCAGCAGAAGATCTACTCCGAGAACATCGCCTACGGCCCGGCCAATTCCAAGGCCGTGAGCCTGCTGTCGGACGCGGTTAAGAAGGACATGCCGACCACGCCTGAAAACATCGCCAACCAGGTGCAGATCGACGTGGCCTTCTGGGCTGACAACAGCGAGCAGCTGGAGCAACGCTTCAACGCCTGGGCGGCGAAGAAGTAAACGACCAGCGTAGGGGGCCGCATTGCGGCCCATCGCTGGCAAGCCAGCTCCCACAGGGGGCCGCTGCCCTGGAGCCAGCGGAGTATCTGTAGGAGCTGGCTTGCCTGCGATGGGCTGCGCAGCAGCCCCATTTTCAGTTCGTATCGCGGAGTTCGCCATGGCCATTGCAGTGCCCCTCAAAGAAGGCGCAGGTCCAAGTCTCAAGCAGCGCCTCAAGCACGCCGAGCGGGTCAACCGCTGGAAGGCGCAGGCGTTGATCGCGCCGCTGGCGCTGTTTCTCCTGCTGGTGTTCCTGGTGCCGATCGCGGCGCTGCTGTACAAGAGCGTCGGCAACCCGGAAGTGGTTGGCGGCCTGCCGCGCACCGTGGGCGTCATCACCCAGTGGGATGGCAAGAGCCTGCCGGGCGAGGACGTGTACAAGGCGTTGAGCCAGGACCTGGCCGAGTCGCGCAAGAACCAGACCCTGGGCGACCTTTCCAAGCGCCTGAACATGGAGCTGGCCGGTTACCGCAGCCTGTTGGCCAAGACCGCGCGGGCGCTGCCGTTCAAGAGCGAACCCGCTTCCTATAAAGATGCCTTGCAGGCCCTCGACGAGCGTTGGGGCGACCCGGCCTACTGGCAGGCGATCCGTCGCAACACCAGTACGGTCACCTCGTTCTACCTGCTGGCTTCGCTCGACCACCGTATCGATGACCTTGGCGAACTGGCCAAGGCCACCCCGGACCAGGCCATCTACCTGGATATCTTCGCCCGCACCCTGTGGATGGGTGTGGTGATTACTGCCATCTGTCTGGTGCTGGCCTACCCGCTGGCCTACCTGCTGGCCAACCTGCCGACCCGGCAGAGCAACCTGCTGATGATCCTGGTGCTGCTGCCGTTCTGGACCTCGATCCTGGTGCGGGTGGCGGCGTGGATCGTGCTGTTGCAGTCGGGTGGCCTGATCAACAGCGCGCTGATGGCAATGGGCATCATCGACCAGCCGCTGGAGCTGGTGTTCAACCGCACCGGCGTGTACATCTCGATGGTGCACATCCTGTTGCCGTTCATGATCCTGCCGCTGTACAGCGTGATGAAGGGCATTTCGCCAAGTTACATGCGTGCGGCGATCTCGCTGGGCTGCCACCCGTTCGCCAGTTTCTGGCGGGTCTACTTCCCGCAGACCTACGCCGGGGTTGGCGCTGGTTGCCTGCTGGTGTTCATCCTGGCCATCGGCTACTACATCACCCCGGCACTGCTGGGCAGCCCGAATGACCAGATGGTCAGCTACTTCGTGGCCTTCTACACCAACACCAGCATCAACTGGGGCATGGCCACCGCGCTGGGCGGGCTGTTGCTGCTGGCGACCGTGCTGTTGTACCTGATCTATAGCTGGCTGGTCGGCGCCAGCCGCCTGCGCCTGAGCTGAGGAGCCTTGTCATGCTGAGCCCTTACATGTCGCCCGTGGAGCGGGTGTGGTTCTACAGCCTGCGCATTCTTTGCGGCTTGATCCTGCTGTTCCTCATATTGCCGGTGCTGGTGATCGTGCCGCTGTCGTTCAACAGTGGCAGTTTCCTGGTGTACCCGCTGCAGGGCTTCTCGCTGCAGTGGTACCAGGACTTCTTCGGCTCGGCCGAGTGGATGCGGGCCTTGAAGAACAGCATCATCGTCGCCCCGGCAGCCACGGTGCTGGCCATGGTGTTCGGCACCCTGGCGGCCATCGGGCTGACCCGTGGCGACTTCCCGGGCAAGTCGCTGGTGATGGCGCTGGTGATTTCGCCGATGGTGGTGCCGGTGGTGATCATCGGTGTGGCCAGCTACCTGTTCTTTGCCCCGCTGGGCATGGGCAACAGCTTCACCTCGCTGATTCTGGTGCATGCGGTACTGGGCGTGCCGTTCGTCATCATTACTGTGTCGGCGACCTTGCAGGGCTTCAACTACAACCTGGTGCGCGCGGCAGCCAGCCTGGGCGCCTCGCCGCTGCTGACTTTCCGCCGGGTGACCCTGCCGCTGATCGCGCCCGGGGTGATTTCGGGGGCATTGTTCGCCTTTGCCACGTCGTTTGACGAAGTAGTGGTGACCCTGTTCCTGGCCGGGCCGGAGCAGGCGACCCTGCCGCGGCAGATGTTCAGTGGTATTCGCGAGAACCTGAGCCCGACCATTGCTGCGGCGGCGACCTTGCTGATTGCCTTCTCGGTGGTATTGCTGCTGACCCTGGAGTGGTTGCGTGGGCGTAGCGAGAAGCTGAGGACCCAGCAGCCTGGTTGAAGGTATGTTGCCTGTGCTGGCCTCTTCGCGGCTAAAGCCGCTCCCACAGGATTTGTGCAGCTTTCGATGTCTGCGCGGTCCCTGTAGGAGCGGCTTTAGCCGCGAAGAGGCCGGTCCAGGTTGATGCTAATCAGCCTTCATCCGCTTCCCTGGGTTACAATGCGCGCCACCGTGATTCTGCCAACAGGTGCGCCATGCAGCCCTACGCTATTGCCCCCTCCATTCTCTCCGCCGATTTCGCCCGACTGGGCGAGGACGTCGACAAGGTATTGGCCGCGGGTGCCGACATCGTCCACTTCGATGTCATGGACAACCACTACGTCCCCAACCTGACCATCGGCCCGATGGTCTGCACCGCCCTGCGCAAGTACGGCGTCACCGCCCCGATCGACGTGCACCTGATGGTCAGCCCGGTCGACCGCATCATCGGCGACTTCATCGAAGCTGGTGCCACCTACATCACCTTCCACCCGGAAGCCTCGCAGCACATCGACCGTTCGCTGCAGCTGATCAAGGACGGTGGCTGCAAGGCCGGCCTGGTGTTCAACCCGGCCACCAGCCTGGACGCGCTGAAGTACGTGATGGACAAGGTCGACATGGTGCTGCTGATGAGCGTCAACCCGGGCTTCGGCGGGCAGAAGTTCATCCCTGGCACCCTCGACAAGCTGCGCGAGGCGCGTGCGCTGATCGACGCCAGCGGCCGTGATATCCGCCTGGAAATCGACGGTGGCGTCAACGTCAACAACATCCGCGAGATCGCTGCCGCTGGCGCCGACACCTTCGTGGCCGGCTCGGCAATCTTCAACGCCCCGGACTACCAGGAAGTCATCGCCAGGATGCGTTCCGAACTGGCTCAGGCCCGCCCATGAGCGGCTTCGAGCAGCTGTTCCCGGGGACGCTGCCCAGGCTGGTGATGTTCGATCTGGACGGTACCCTGATCGATTCCGTGCCAGACCTGGCCGCCGCCGTGGACCGCATGCTGCTCGAACTGGGGCGCCCGCCTGCCGGCCTGGAGGCGGTGCGCCACTGGGTGGGCAACGGTGCCCAGGTGCTGGTGCGCCGGGCGCTGGCCGGTGGCATCGACCACGCTGCCGTGGACGATGCGCTGGCCGACCAGGCGTTGGCGTTGTTCATGGACGCCTATGCCGAAAGCCACGAACTGACCGTGGTCTACCCCGGTGTGCAGGACACCCTGCGCTGGCTGCGCAAGCAGGGCGTGGAAATGGCGCTGATCACCAACAAGCCCGAACGCTTCGTTGGCCCGCTGCTGGACCAGATGAAGATCGGCAACTACTTCCGCTGGATCATCGGCGGCGACACCCTGCCGCAGAAAAAGCCCGACCCTGCGGCGCTGCTGTTCGTCATGCAGATGGCCGGTGTCACCCCGCAGCAGTCGCTGTTTGTCGGCGATTCACGCAGTGACGTGCTGGCGGCCAAGGCGGCTGGCGTGCAGTGCGTGGGCCTGACCTACGGCTACAACCACGGCCGACCGATCCACGACGAAGCCCCCAGCCTGGTGATCGACGACCTGCGCGCATTGCTGCCCGGTTGCGCAGACCCGGCCACTGGGATAACGTTGGCGGACCTTCAAGCCTCACAAGACAGAGAGTCCACCGTGGCGGTTACCGGCAAATTCTGGATGAAAGTCATCAAGGCCCTGGCCCGTTGGCGTTGGCGCGCCTGACTTCAGCCTGCCGGCGCGTGCCGGCCCGTCCGTTTGCCTGACCTATTGCTGCTTGCCACGAGGCTACCCATGACCCGCGAAGAATTCCTGCGCCTGGCCGCTGCCGGCTACAACCGCATTCCCCTGGCCTGCGAAACCCTGGCCGACTTCGACACGCCGCTGTCGATCTACCTGAAACTGGCCGACCAGCCCAACTCGTACCTGCTCGAGTCGGTGCAGGGCGGCGAGAAATGGGGCCGTTACTCGATGATCGGCCTGCCGTCGCGCACGGTGATGCGTGTGCACGGCTACCACGTCAGCATCCTGCAGGATGGCGTGGAGGTGGAAAGCCACGATGTCGAAGACCCGCTGGCCTTCGTCGAAACCTTCAAGGACCGTTACAAGGTCGCCGATATCCCTGGCCTGCCGCGCTTCAACGGCGGCCTGGTCGGCTACTTCGGCTACGACTGCGTGCGCTATGTGGAAAAGCGCCTGGGCGCCAGCCCCAACCCGGACCCGCTGGGTGTGCCGGATATCCTGCTGATGGTGTCCGATGCGGTGGTGGTGTTCGACAACCTGGCGGGCAAGATGCACGCGATCGTGCTGGTCGACCCGGCTGAAGAGCAGGCTTTCGAACAGGGCCAGGCACGCCTGCAAGGCCTGCTGGAAACCCTGCGTCAGCCGATCACTCCACGCCGTGGCTTGGACCTGAGTGGCCCGCAGGCTGCCGAGCCGGAATTCCGCTCCAGCTATACCCGCGAGGATTACGAGAACGCCGTCGGCCGCATCAAGGAATACATCCTGGCCGGTGACTGCATGCAGGTGGTGCCGTCGCAGCGCATGTCGATCGACTTCAAGGCTGCGCCAATCGACCTGTACCGCGCGCTGCGCTGCTTCAACCCGACGCCGTACATGTACTTCTTCAACTTTGGCGACTTCCATGTGGTCGGCAGCTCGCCCGAGGTGCTGGTACGCGTCGAGGACAACCTGGTCACCGTACGCCCGATTGCCGGCACCCGCCCGCGTGGCGCTACCGAAGAGGCCGACCGCGCGCTGGAAGACGACCTGCTGTCGGACGACAAGGAAATTGCCGAGCACCTGATGCTGATCGACCTGGGCCGTAACGACGTCGGTCGCGTGTCCTCGACCGGCAGCGTGCGCCTGACCGAGAAGATGGTGATCGAGCGTTACTCCAACGTGATGCACATTGTGTCCAACGTCACTGGCCAGTTGCGCGAAGGGCTGACGGCGATGGACGCACTGCGGGCGATCTTGCCGGCCGGTACGCTTTCGGGTGCGCCGAAGATTCGCGCGATGGAGATCATCGACGAGCTGGAGCCGGTCAAGCGTGGGGTTTACGGTGGTGCCGTCGGCTACTTCGCGTGGAACGGCAACATGGATACCGCCATTGCCATCCGTACCGCGGTAATCAAGGACGGTGAGCTGCATGTGCAGGCCGGGGGCGGCATCGTTGCCGACTCGGTGCCGGCGCTGGAGTGGGAAGAAACCATCAACAAGCGCCGGGCGATGTTCCGCGCGGTGGCGTTGGCTGAGCAGACTTCGGCCAAGTAATTCAGTGGGCATTGGGGCTGCTTTGCAGCCCATCGCGACACAAGGCCGCTCCTACAGGGAAACACGATCGCCTGTAGGAGCGGCCTTGTGTCGCGAAGGGCCGCAAAGCGGCCCCATCAATTCAAAAGTCGACGCTGACGCCCACACTCACCCCCTGCTGCGTCAATTCATCACTCTTGCGCCAGTTATAGTTACCGCGCAAATGCACCCCCGTCACCACTTCATGGCTCACCCCCAGGCTCGCCCGGGTCAGGTCGCTGTGCGGCGTATACCCTGTCAGGGTGAAGTCATTCGCCGGTAGGCTGGTCAGGTGCATCGTCACATCCTGCTGGTCATCCTCGAACTCATGCTCCTGCGCCACCTCGGCGAACAGCCGGGTACTCGGCAGCACCTGCACACTGCCCAGCAACCCCACGCCCAAACGGCGTGATGTACGTTCCTGGTCATCGAAGCCCAGCGCCGTCGAGCGCCCGCTTTTCTCGTCATAGCCATCCACCTTCACCCGCGCATAGTCGGCACTGATGAACGGAGCCAGCTGCCAGTTGCTGCTCTCGGCTGCCAGGTTGTAGCCCAGCCGCCCCGACATAGCCCAGGCCTCGCCATCGGTATCGCCCTTTTCGCTGCGGTCGTTCACGCCAAGGGCGAAGGTGCGCTTGAGGTCGCTGTAGTCCAGGTGCCCGGCGGTCAGCGCCGCGTCGGCCCACCAGCGGTCCTGGCGGTATTGGGCGAAGGCGCTGGCAAGGTAGCTGTCCAGCTTGTAGTCCGAATCCTGTGCGCCGGCTTCCAGCTTCTGCCGGTACACGCCGCCGGCCAGGCCCAGGCGCCATGCATCGTTCAGGCGATAGCTGCCGCCCAGGGTCAGGTTGTAGCCGCGGCCATCGCCGCTGGCCGCGCTGCGCTGGCCGTCGAAGTCCAGGTCCTGGGCGCCGGTGGCAACGAAGGCTTGCCACTGGCCAACTGCCTGCCAGGGTGTCTGCCACTGGTTGCGCAGTTCGTCCTGGTGGGCACGCAGGCTGGCGTGGGCCATTTCCGGGAGCAGGGTCAGTTCCCAGGGGGCGGCGATAATCGAATAGGCGTAGTCGGCAATCAGTTGCTGGCCGGCGATGGTCGGGTGCACCGAGTCGTTGAACAGCAGCTTGGTCGGGTCTGGCGTGGCGCCGTTGATGCCGTACACCGGGTTTTCCACGCAGCCTTCGCCGCTGTAGCAGGTGCCGACCAGGTTCTGGCCGCTGGCCAGGCCGAACTGCTCGGGGCTGGCCAGCGCTTCGCTCAGCAGCACGGGGATGTTCAGCGGAATGATTTCGGCATCGATCTGCCCCAACTGGCTGAGCAGGGACTGGTTGAACGCGCCGGAAAGCAGCGACAGCGGGTTTTGTTGCGGCGTACCGCTGAAGTTCGGTGTCTGCCCGAGGTCGGGCAGCAGCCAGACCATGATGTAACGGGCACCGCCTTGCTGCAGGGCCTGGGCGCTGGCGGCCAGGCGGGCGCCAGCGGCCACGGCATCAGCCGGGCTGTTGACCAGGCCTTGCAGGAAGTCATTGCCGCCGCCAGTCAGGTAATACAACGCGTTGGGGTCGGCGCGCAGGCCGTTGGCCAGGTAGCCCGGTTTATCACGCAGTACCTGCCCGGCGCCGGGGCGCCCTGGCGGGATGACGGTCTCGGAGGTAGTGGTGATCGAATCCAGGATCTGCTGGGTGGTGTAGCCACCGACTGCCCAGTTGTTGCCGTCGGGAAGGCCCAGTACCGGATTGACCGGGGAGGTGGAAGGGCCAAGCTCGGTCGGGCTCACACCGAGCCGCCCGCCCAGGATCATCGGTGACACTGGCGCATAATTGCCATTGGCATCGCGGTTGGTGAAGCGCACCCCGCCAAACTGCCCGGCGTCGCTGAGGCTGTCACCAAACACGATCATGCTGGAGTAGGGCGAGGGTGCTGCGAACGCCTGGCTGCAGGCCAGTGCCAGTGAGGCAACGGTAAAGCGCAATAACGGTGCTTTTCGCATCGGTGAACATCCTTTTCTTTGTTTTTATGAAGGACAACCCGATCGACCTTAGCAAATCGCAGTGCATCCCTCCCAAGTCCATTCGTTTCCCCGTGTTTACAGGCATATTGCGCCCGCCGCCCCGGTAGGCTACTGTGCCGGGACGTATGAGCGAGACCTATCCTGTGTTGATCGTCAGCAAACTCTTGATGCGCGTAATCAAGGCCCACGCCCGTTGGCGTTGGCGCGCCTGACTTTGTCCCCTGCCGGCCCGTCCGGCCCGCCCCCGTTTGCCTTCCTGTCTACCGCCCCTTGTGGCAAAGCCGCGCCTGTTGGCTGGTGCAGAAAGGTTCGAATTCTGAAGTCAGTAGATTCAAGAGGTTTAACCCGATGTTACTGATGATCGACAATTACGACTCATTCACTTACAACGTCGTTCAGTACCTTGGCGAGCTGGGTGCCGAGGTAAAGGTCATTCGCAATGACGAAATGACCATCGCCCAGATCGAAGCCCTCAACCCCGAGCGCATCGTCGTATCTCCAGGCCCGTGCACGCCGAGCGAGGCGGGCGTGTCCATCGAGGCCATCCTGCACTTTGCCGGCAAGCTGCCGATCCTTGGCGTATGCCTGGGCCACCAGTCCATCGGCCAGGCCTTTGGTGGTGATGTGGTACGTGCCCGCCAGGTGATGCACGGCAAGACCAGCCCGGTACACCACCGTGACCTGGGCGTGTTCGCCGGCCTCAACAACCCGTTGACCGTGACCCGTTACCACTCGCTGGTGGTAAAGCGCGAAACCTTGCCCGAGTGCCTGGAAGTGACCGCCTGGACCGCCCATGCTGACGGTTCGGTCGACGAGATCATGGGCCTGCGCCACAAGACGCTGAATATCGAAGGGGTGCAGTTCCACCCCGAGTCGATCCTGACCGAACAGGGCCACGAACTGTTCGCCAACTTCCTCAAGCAGACCGGCGGCCGCCGCTAAGGATCGAACATGGATATCAAGAGTGCGTTGAGCCGTATCGTCGGCCAGCTGGACCTTTCCACCGAAGAAATGCGCGACGTCATGCGCCAGATCATGACCGGCCAGTGCAGCGAAGCGCAGATTGGCGCATTCCTGATGGGCATGCGCATGAAGAGCGAAAGCATCGACGAAATCGTCGGTGCGGTGTCGGTGATGCGCGAGCTGGCCGACAAGGTCGAACTGCAGAGCCTCGATGGCGTGGTCGATATCGTCGGTACCGGCGGTGATGGCGCCAACATCTTCAACGTGTCCACCGCCTCGTCGTTCGTACTGGCGGCGGCAGGCTGCACCGTGGCCAAGCATGGCAACCGCGCGGTATCAGGCAAGAGCGGCAGTGCCGACCTGCTGGAGGCCGCCGGTATCTACCTGAACCTGACGCCCACCCAGGTGGCCCGCTGCATCGACAGCCTGGGCATCGGCTTCATGTTCGCGCAAAGCCATCATTCGGCCATGAAGCACGCTGCCGGCCCGCGTCGCGACCTGGGGCTGCGCACCCTGTTCAACATGCTCGGCCCGCTTACGAATCCGGCCGGGGTGAGGCACCAGGTGGTCGGTGTATTTGCCCAGACCCTGTGCCGCCCGTTGGCTGAAGTACTGCAGCGCCTGGGCAGCAAGCACGTGCTGGTGGTGCACTCGAAGGATGGCCTGGACGAGTTCAGCCTGGCTGCGCCGACCTTCGTTGCCGAACTGAAGAATGGCGAAATCACCGAATACTGGGTAGAGCCGGAAGACCTCGGCATGAAGAGCCAGAGCCTGCACGGCCTGGCCGTCGAGAACCCGCAGGCGTCGCTGGAGCTGATCCGCGATGCACTGGGCCGACGCAAGACCGAAAACGGCCAGAAGGCCGCCGAGATGATCGTGCTCAATGCGGGCGCGGCGCTGTATGCCGCTGACCATGCCATGAGCCTGAAAGCCGGTGTGGAACTGGCCCACGACGTACTGCACACCGGGCTGGCCTGGGAGAAGCTGCAGGAGCTGGGTGCCTTTACTGCAGTATTCAAGGTGGAGAACGAAGCATGAGTGTGCCGACGGTGCTGGAAAGGATCATCGCCCGCAAGTTTCAGGAAGTGGCCGAGCGCAGCGCGCGCGTCAGCCTTGCCGAACTGGAGGCCCTGGCCAAGGCTGCCGACGCCCCGCGTGGCTTTGCCAAGGCCCTGATCGAACAAGCCGCGCGCAAGCAGCCGGCGGTGATTGCCGAAATCAAGAAGGCCTCGCCGAGCAAGGGCGTGATTCGCGAGCATTTCGTGCCGGCGGAAATCGCCGTCAGCTACGAGAAGGGCGGGGCGACTTGCCTGTCGGTGCTGACCGATGTGGACTACTTCCAGGGCGCCGACGAGTACCTGCAGCAGGCCCGCGCGGCGGTGTCGCTGCCGGTGATCCGCAAGGACTTCATGGTCGACCCGTACCAGATCGTCGAGGCCCGGGCCCTGGGCGCGGACTGTGTACTGCTGATCGTGTCGGCGCTGGATGACGTGAAGATGGCCGAACTGGCGGCCACGGCCAAGGATGTCGGCCTCGACGTGCTGGTGGAAGTGCACGACGGCGATGAGCTGGAGCGCGCGTTGAAAACCCTGGATACACCGCTGGTAGGGGTGAACAACCGCAACCTGCACACCTTCGAGGTCAGCCTGGAAACCACCCTCGACCTGCTGCCGCGTATTCCGCGTGATCGCCTGGCGATTACCGAGAGTGGCATCTTGAACCGGGCCGATGTGGAGCTGATGGAGATCAACGAGGTCTACTCTTTCCTGGTCGGTGAGGCGTTCATGCGCGCCGAGCAGCCGGGGCTGGAGCTGCAGCGGTTGTTCTTCCCGGAACAGGTGAAGAAGACTGTTCAGCAACTGGACTGATCAAATGAAGCCGGCGTTATTGCCGGCTTTTTTGTATGCCTGTAATGGCCCCTTCGCGGCGGTCCGACGCTTCGGCACGCCCGCTCCCACAGGTTCTCCATCACCCTCGGGGCCTGTGGTAATCCCTGTGGGAGCGGGCGTGCCCGCGAAGAGGCCCTGAATAACAACATCAAAGGTGGATCAATGACCGATCAACCCCTGGCCCTGACCGTAGAACAAGGCCTGCACGCCGAACAGGAATTGCTGGCCGCCGTCTGCCGCGGCGAGCGCGACAGTGGCGTGCTGTTCTGGCGCCCGACCGACCACGCCCTGGTCATGCCCCGGCGCATGAGCCGTCTGGACAATTTCGAAGCCGCCTGCTCGGAGCTGGCGATTGCCGGCTGGCCGGTGCTGCTGCGCGAAACCGGCGGCGAGCCGGTGCCGCAATCACACGCCACGGTGAACGTTGCCCTGGTCTATGTTGCCCCCCGCAGCGAAGGCGACCACGGCCGTATCGAAAACGCCTACGAGCGCCTGTGCCTGCCGCTGTGTGACGTGCTGCGCGAGTGGGGCGGGGTGGCGTCGGTGGGTGAAATCGACGGCGCCTTCTGCGATGGCCGCTACAACGTCAACCTCAATGGCCGCAAACTGGTGGGCACCGCCCAGCGCTGGCGCCAGGGGCTGGGTGGCAAGCGCCCGGTGGTGCTGGTGCACGGTGCGCTGCTGCTGGACAACGAGCGTGAATCGATGGTGGCGGCGGTCAACCGCTTCAACGAGTGCTGCGAGCTGGAACAGCGCTGCCGCGCCGATGCGCACATCGCCCTGCACGAAGTGGCGCCTGCGGCCCCATGGTTCGAGCGGCTGTCGCAGGCCTATGCCAAGGTGCTGGCCGACCTGCCCAAGGACTAGCGGGTACCGTAGACCACCATGGTCTTGCCCTTGACCTGCACCAGGCTGCGTTCTTCAAGGTCCTTGAGGACGCGGCCGACCATTTCCCGCGAGCAACCGACGATGCGGCCGATTTCCTGACGAGTGATCTTGATCTGCATGCCATCGGGGTGGGTCATGGCGTCGGGTTGCTTGCACAGTTCCAGCAGGCAGCGGGCGACACGCCCGGTAACGTCGAAGAACGCCAAGTCGCCGACCTTGCGCGTGGTGTTGCGCAGGCGCTGGGCCATCTGGCTGCCCAGGGCATAGAGGATTTCCGGGTCCTGGCGCGCCAGTTCGCGAAACTTCTCATAACTGATTTCGGCTACTTCGCATTCGGTCTTGGCGCGCACCCAGGCACTGCGCTGCTGTTCACCCTCGACCGGTTCGAACAGGCCCAACTCGCCGAAGAAGTCGCCATTGTTGAGGTAGGCGATGATCATTTCATGGCCGTCATCGTCCTCGATGAGGATGGTGACCGAACCCTTGATGATGAACGACAGTGTCTCGGCCCGGTCGCCGGCGCAGATGATGTTGCTTTTGGCGGTATAGCGACGGCGCTGGCAGTGCACCAGCAGCTTGTCGATGTTCTTGATCTTGGCGGGTAGGGCGGAAGCAACCATCACGAAATCCTGTTCGATATGACGCATAGGCTTTTTATAAAGGTCGGCTGGCGGAACGCGCCAGTCATTTGGCGCCAGCTTATCAGACACTACAGGATGTTTCGGTACTAAACCGACACGACTCGTGCTTTTCCCACGGCCGCACAAGGTCTAAGCTGACACCCTTTTCCGAAAATCAGGAGTCCGGGTAGATGAAGGCACGTATCCAGTGGGCCGGTGAGGCGATGTTCCTCGGCGAATCGGGGAGCGGCCATGTCGTCGTGATGGACGGCCCGCCCGAGGCCGGCGGCCGTAACCTGGGCGTGCGCCCGATGGAAATGCTGTTGCTGGGCCTGGGTGGCTGCAGCAGCTTTGACGTGGTCAGCATTCTGAAGAAGTCGCGCCAGGCGGTGGAAAGCTGCGAGGCGTTTCTGGAGGCCGAGCGTGCCAGCGAAGACCCGAAGGTGTTCACCAAGATCCACATGAACTTCGTGGTGAAGGGGCGTGGGCTGAAGGAGGCCCAGGTCAAGCGTGCGGTAGAGCTGTCGGCGGAGAAGTATTGCTCGGCTTCGATCATGCTCGAGCGTGCCGGGGTTGAGATTACCCACGGGTACGAGATTGTAGAGCTGGGTCAAGGCTGACATTTTGGGGCCGCTTTGCGCCCCATCGCGACACAAGGCCGCTCCTACAGGGGATCGCGTACCACCTGCAGGAGCGGCCTTGTGTCGCGATGGGGCGCAGAGCGGCCCCGACAATTTCAGCTGCGAAGCGCCGGCAGCGCAGCACGCACCCATCCCGGCAAACAACCGCGCATCACCCGGCTCAACCGCTCCCGCCGCTTCTGGTAAACCAGCCCCAGCCCAATAACCCCCAGCCCGATCAAGGTCACCACCACCGGGAACAGCAGCGAGTCGGCAAACACCTCGTACGACAGGTACCCCAGGTAAGCCGCCACGCCCAACGCCCCGAAAACCATGAACACCGGCCGACGCAACAGCACCGCCATACCCATCAGGGCAATATTGATCAGGCAGTACAGGGCCTTGCCCAGCTCGCTGCCGCTGTCCACCAGCGTCAGCCCGCCCCAGAATGCCGCCAGCCCGGCCAGGTAGCCCCAGTGGGCGTAGTCTTCGCGGGTGCGGCCGTCCACCCCGACGAACACCACCAGCAACCCGAGCCCGAACCACAGCGAAACCTCACGGCGCTGTTCCCAGCTGAATGGCGAGCCGAAGAACCATTCGCTCAGGTCCATCGACATGAACCACAAGGCCACGGCAATCGGCATGACGATGAACGGGTAGGGGATCAGCCTCAGCATCAACAGCCCGGCAAGCACCGTGGCTGCTTCCATTGCCAGCCAGCCGCCCTGCACGTAGGTGTAGTACTGGTGATAGTTTGCCTGCGCATCATCCATTGGCCACCAGCCGGCCAGCCGTTCGATGGCGAACACCGCCAATGGCACGATGCTGACCGCGACTGCCGCCAGCACGCCGGCCGCGACTGGCTGTACGCGCCGTTGCAGGTTAACGGCGAACAGCGTGAGCAGCAGGATATAGAGGCTGGCGATGACCAGCAGCGCCCAGTCGCCGATGCGCATCCAGGCTTCGGTGAGCAACCAGCCCATGGCTGCCATGATCAGCATGGCGCCGAAGTAGAAAGCGACATGGGCCAGCTGGAAGCTGCCGCGCTGTGCCGGCTGCTGGCGCAGGAAGGCCAGCAGGGCCTGGTCCTGGCCCGGCTGGAGAATGCCGGCTTGCACGGCGCGCGCCAGGTCCTTGGCGTCGAAACGGTCCGTCATGGTGATGCCTTCAGATACGGTAGGTGCTCTTGGTCATGACCTTGGCCAACAGGCTCATGCCAAAGCGAACAGGGGCGGGGAAGCGATAACCGCCGGCTTCCAGTGCAGACTCGGCGTGCTGTTCCTCATCGATGCGCATCTGTTCGAGGATGGCCCGGGACTTTTCGTCTTCCTGCGGGATCTGCTCCAGGTGCTCGTCGAGGTGCTTGCACACCTGGTGCTCGGTGGCGGCGACGAAGCCCAGGCTTACCTTGTCGCTGACCAGTCCAGCGAGTGCGCCGATACCGAACGACATGCCGTAGAACAACGGGTTGAGCACGCTGGGGTGGCTGTTCAGCTGGCGAATGCGCTGTTCGCACCAGGCCAGGTGGTCCACTTCTTCCTCGGCGGCGTGTTCCATGGCCTTGCGCACTTCGGGCAGCTTGGCGGTCAGGGCCTGGCCCTGGTACAGCGCCTGGGCGCAGACTTCACCGGTGTGGTTGATACGCATCAGCCCGGCAACATGACGAGCCTGCTGTTCGTCCAGGTCGACGTCCGGCTGGACGATGGCCGGCGATGGGCGGGCGGGTTGGCCGCTGAAGGGCAGCAAGGTGCGCATGGCGGTATCGGCCTGCAGCAACAAGCGGTCGAGCGGCGAGTAGTGACGTTCGGTAGCCATCGGGCACCTCCGCAAGAATGTGCCCGACAGTTTACCGCAATAGTGGCAGGGTGGCTTGCCGTGGATCAGCCCGGTGGCCAGTGCATCTGGCGCTGGCCAAGCACGTGCATGTGGATGTGGTAGACGGTCTGGCCGCCTTGCTCGTTGCAGTTCATCACTACGCGGAAGCCTTCCTCGCAGCCAAGTTCCTTGGCCAGACGCTGGGCGGTGAACAAGATGTGACCAGCCAGGCCTTTGTCTTCTTCGGTCAAGTCATTGAGGGTGCGGATGTGCTTTTTCGGGATGACCAGAAAATGCACGGGCGCCTGGGGGGCGATATCGTGGAACGCCAGAACCTGGTCGTCCTCGTAGATGATCTTCGCCGGGATCTCCCGGTTGATGATCTTGATGAATAAATCGTCCACAGCACTTGCTCCATGGTGAGGGTCGGGCCGAGTGTACTCAGCCGGGCGCCGCTCGCCCAGTGGCTATTCCATGCCTACCGGGCAATAGCGGCGGTGGATGGCCCCTGCCAGCTTGCGCACCAGCCACCGTGGCAGCAGGCGCGGGGCGAACGCCAGCCAGCGGTTGCGACGACCGGGCAGTATCAGTGCACGGTTCTTGTCCAGCGCGCGCACGGTGTACAGCGCCACTTCCTCAGGGCTGAGGCAGCGTGGCTTGCCATCCAGCCGCGGAATGCGCCGGCGCGAGGAGCGCACCGGGCCGGGGCACAGTACCGAAACCTTGATGCCGGTGCGCTTGAGTTCTTCACGCAAGGCCTGGGAGAAGCTCAGCACATAGGCCTTGCTGGCGGCATAGGCGGCCATCCACGGGCCAGGCGCCACCCCGGCCAGGCCGGCGACATTGAGGATCTGCCCGCCGCCCTGCACGGCCATCAGGTTACCGATGGCGTGGCACAGGCGGCTCAGGGCCAGCACGTTGACTTCCAGCAGGTCCTGTTCGTCGGCCCACTCATGGGCCAGGAATGGCCCGTAGGTGCGCAGGCCGGCACAATTGACCAGCAGGTCGATGCGCCGCTCGCCTTCCTCCAGTTCCAGCACGAAGCCCGACAGGCGCAACGGCTGGCTGAGGTCGCAGGCACGGAACAGCACCTCGACACCGAAGCGTTGGGTCAGCTCGATGGCCACCGGTTCCAGCGTTTCACGCTGGCGTGCCACCAGGATCAGATTGCGCCCGCGCCGCGCCAGGGCTTCCGCCAGGGCCAGGCCCAGGCCGCTGGAAGCACCAGTGATCATGGCGTAACGGGTCATGCAAGGCTCCTGGGGGCTGAAGAGGGCGCCTAGTGTACAGCTTGGCCGGGCAAGGTGTTGCCTTTTGCTACAGGGTGCGGGCGCGCAGGGCCTGGCAGCGTTCCAGGGCGTCCCGGTATTCGTCATGCAGCCGTCCGATCAGCGCGCTGGCGCTGGGCAGGTCGTCGATACCGCCGACCCCCTGGCCCGCCGACCACACGGTCTTCCAGGCCTTGGCTTCGTCGTCGATCGGCTTGAGCTTGCCTTGCTCATGGCCGCCCTTGATGGCGTTGATGTCATAGCCGGCCTGTTCCAGGCTCGGGCGCAGGAAGCTGGCGGGGACGCCGGACACCGCCGGGGTGTGGACGATGTCGGCGGCATGGGAATCGAGCAGCATCTGCTTGTAGGCGTCCGGGGCCTGGCTTTCTGCGGTGGCGATGAAGCGGGTGCCCATGTATGCAAGGTCCGCCCCCAGCATTTGCGCGGCGAGGATCTCATGGCCGTGGTTGAGGCAGCCGGCCAGCAGCAGGGTCTTGTCGAAGAACTGGCGAATTTCCGCGGCCAGGGCGAACGGGCTCCAGGTGCCCGCATGGCCGCCTGCGCCTGCAGCAACGGCGATCAGGCCATCGACACCGGCTTCGGCCGCTTTCTCGGCATGGCGGCGGGTGGTGACATCGTGGAACACCAGGCCGCCGTAGCCATGCACGGCATCGACCACTTCCTTCACCGCGCCGAGGCTGGTGATGACGATCGGCACACGATGTTCCACGCACAACGCCAGGTCGGCCTGCAGGCGCGGGTTGGTCGGGTGGACGATCAGGTTGACGGCATAGGGGGCTGGCGCCTGCAGCTGTGCCAGGCCTGCCTCGATTTCCTCCAGCCAGGCCTTGAAGCCGGCGCTGTCGCGCTGGTTCAGGGCCGGGAAGCTGCCGACCACGCCGCTGGAGCAGCAGGCCAGTACCAGCCTGGGGTTGGAGATCAGGAACATCGGTGCGGCAACCACGGGCAGACGCAGGCGTTGTTCGAGGGAGGCAGGTAACGACATGGCAAGGCTCCTTGAGCGGGTGGCTATGTCAGAACGGTTTGACCACCACCAGAATCACGATACCCAGCAGGAACAGCACGGGCACTTCGTTGAACCAGCGATAGTAGACGTGGCTGCGGGTGTTGCTGCCGCTGGCGAAGCGCTTGCGCTGGGCGCCGCACATGTGATGGTAGACGGTCAGCAGGATGACCAGAGTCAGCTTGGCATGCAGCCAGCCCTGGCTGAGCCAGCCGGGCGTGAGGTAGAGCATCCACGCGCCGAACACGTAGGTGGCGATCATCGCCGGGTTCATGATGCCGCGAAACAGCTTGCGCTCCATGGTCACGAAGCGTTCCTGGCTGATGCTGTCCTGGCTTTGGGCGTGGTAGACGAACAGCCGCGGCAGGTAGAACAGGCCGGCGAACCAGCAGACCACGCTGACGATATGCAGCGCTTTGATCCATAGGTAAAGCATGGGGGAGTTCCTTCAGGTATTCACGGTCGTCAGATAGTAGTGGTCAAGCGCCCGAAGGGTCACCCGAAGAGTTGTTACAGGCGCCTTGCGCCCCTATTATCGTGCGCTTTCCAGACGGCTCGTTGATAAGGGGCAAGCGTTATGATCAAGGTCGGTATCGTCGGCGGCACGGGTTACACCGGCGTCGAACTGTTGCGTCTGCTGGCACAGCATCCACAGGCCGAAGTGGCGGTCATCACTTCGCGCTCCGAGGCGGGCGTTGCAGTGGCGGACATGTACCCGAACCTGCGCGGCCACTATGACGGGCTGGCGTTCAGCGTGCCGGACAGCAAGACCCTGGCCGCCTGCGACGTGGTGTTCTTCGCCACCCCGCACGGTGTTGCCCACGCCCTGGCTGGCGAACTGCTGGCGGCCGGTACCAAGGTGATCGACCTGTCGGCCGACTTCCGCCTGCAGGACGCCGCCGAGTGGGGCAAGTGGTACGGCCAGCCGCACGGTGCGCCAGAGCTGCTCAAGGACGCGGTATACGGCCTGCCTGAAGTCAACCGCGAGAAGATTCGCCAGGCACGCCTGATCGCTGTGCCGGGTTGCTACCCGACCGCCACCCAACTGGGCTTCCTGCCGCTGCTGGAAGCTGGCCTGGCCGACCCGTCGCGCCTGATCGCCGACTGCAAGTCGGGTGTCAGCGGCGCTGGCCGTGGTGCGGCGGTGGGCTCGCTGTTCTGCGAGGCCGGCGAAAGCATGAAAGCCTACGCAGTGAAGGGCCATCGCCACCTGCCGGAAATCAGCCAGGGCCTGCGCCTGGCCGCTGGCAAGGATATCGGCCTGACTTTCGTGCCGCACCTGACGCCAATGATTCGTGGCATCCACGCCACCCTGTACGCTACCGTCGCCGACACCTCGGTCGACCTGCAGGCGCTGTTCGAGAAGCGTTACGCCAATGAACCGTTCGTCGATGTGATGCCGGCTGGCAGCCACCCGGAAACCCGCAGTGTGCGCGGCGCCAACGTCTGCCGCATTGCCGTTCATCGCCCGCAAGGTGGTGACCTGGTGGTGGTGCTGTCGGTGATCGACAACCTGGTCAAGGGCGCGTCCGGCCAGGCGGTGCAGAACCTCAACATCCTGTTCGGCCTGGACGAGCGCATGGGCTTGTCACACGCGGGCCTGCTGCCGTAAGCCGCCAGCGTTCGAAAAGGCCCGCGTCGTGCGGGCCTTTTTGTAGGTCGCGACTAAAGCCGCACAATTCTTGACCGATTTTCTCGGGAAAGCGGATAATGCGCGTCATCGAGTTTTATGGCGGCTACCACGCCGGGAGAATCAACATGAGCGTCGAAACCTTCACCCCCACCGCTTTGGAATTCACCCACGGCGCTGCGCAAAAGGTGAAGAACCTGGTTTCCGAGGAAGGCAACGATCGTCTGAAGCTGCGCGTGTTCGTCACCGGTGGCGGCTGCTCGGGCTTCCAGTATGGCTTTACCTTCGATGAAGACGTGGCCGAAGACGACACCATCGTCGAGCGCGAAGGTGTTTCCCTTGTGGTCGACCCGATGAGCTTCCAGTACCTGGCCGGCGCCGAGGTGGATTACCAGGAAGGCCTGGAAGGCTCGCGCTTCGTGATCAAGAACCCGAACGCTGCCACCACCTGTGGCTGCGGCTCCTCGTTCTCGATCTGAGGCCTGGCCATACGAAAACGCCGCGCAATTGCGCGGCGTTTTGCTTTCTGGCGTAACGTTCAGGCCGGGTAGATTGCGCCGAGTACGCGCAGGCCCTTGGCCGCTGTCACGCTAGGGCGATTGGCAGCGATGCCTTCCAGGCAACAGTGGGCCAGCCAGGCGAAGGCCATGGCTTCGACCCAGTCCGGGTCCACGCCATGGGCGCCGGTGCTGGCGACACGGGCGTCGGGCAGCAACTGGCCGAGGCGTGCCATCAGGGCGCCGTTGCGCGCACCGCCACCGCAGACCAGCAGCGCTTCGGTGCCTTGCTGGGCGTTGCTCAACGAGTCGATGATGCTGCGTGCGGTCAGTTCCAGCAATGTTGCCTGTACGTCCTCGTCGCGGTAAGCGGGCAGGCGGGTCAGGTGGCCATCCAGCCAGGGCAGGTTGAATACTTCGCGGCCGGTGCTCTTCGGGCCGCTGCCGGCGAAGAACGGGTCGGCCAGCAGTGCGCTGAGCAAGTCGGCCTGCACCACGCCCGAGGCAGCCCAAGCCCCATCCGCATCGTAGGCCTGGCCGCGCTTGCGTTCGATCCAGGCATCCAGCAGCACGTTGCCCGGGCCGCAGTCGAAGCCGTGGACTGGCTTGTCGTGTTCGATCAGGCTGAGGTTGCTGAAACCGCCCACGTTGAGAATGGCCAGGCGCTGGCCCAGGTGGCTGAACAGGGTTTCATGGAAGGCCGGCACCAGTGGCGCACCTTGGCCGCCGGCGGCCACATCGCGACGGCGGAAGTCGGCGACCACGCTGATACCGGTAAGCTCGGCCAGCAGCGCCGGGTTGCCGATCTGCACGGTAAAGCCGCGTGCAGGTTCGTGGCGGATGGTCTGGCCGTGGCTGCCGATGGCGCGGATGGCTCCGGCCTGCAGCCCTTGCCTGGCCAGCAGTTGGCGGATGCCTTCGCCTGCCAGGCTGGCCCAGCGGTTTTCCGCCAGTGCAGCGCGGGCGATCTCGTCAGGGCCGCTGCTGCAAAGGCCCAGCAGTTCCTGGCGCAGGTCGCCGGGCATGGGCAGGTAGTGGGTGGCGAGCAGTTCGAGCTGTTCGCCTTGTTCGATCAAGGCAATGTCCAGGCCATCGAGGCTGGTGCCGGACATCACCCCCAGGTAGAGCGCCATGGGCTTAGCGCTTGTTCGCTGCGAGCAGGGTGGCCTTTTCCTGATCCATGCGGGCGATCAGGGGTTGGCTTTGCTGCAGGAAACGCTGGCGCTCGTTCCTGGCGATCGGGTCGGCCATCGGCACTTTCTGGCTCAGCGGGTCGACGTGCACACCGTTGACCTGAAACTCGTAGTGCAGGTGCGGACCGGTGGACAGGCCGGTGGTGCCGATGTAGCCGATGATCTGGCCCTGCTTGACCGAGCCGCCGGTCTTGATGCCCTTGGCAAAGCCCTGCATGTGGCCGTACAGCGTCTTGTAGCGGTTACCGTGCTGGATGATCACGGTGTTGCCGTAACCACCGCGGCGCCCGGCCAGCTCGATGCGGCCGTCACCGGCTGCCTTGATCGGAGTGCCGCGCGGGGCGGCGTAGTCGACGCCCTTGTGGGCACGGATCTTGTTCAGGATCGGGTGCTTGCGGCCGGCGGAGAAGCGCGAGCTGATGCGGGCGAAGTCGACCGGGGTGCGGATGAAGGCCTTGCGCAGGCTGTTGCCATCAGCGGTGTAGTAGCTGGTGTTGCCCTGCTTGTTGGTATAGCGCACGGCGGTGTAGGTCTTGCCGCGGTTGGTGAAGCGCGCGGACAGGATGTTACCGGTGCCGACGACCTTGCCGTCCATTACCTTCTGCTCGTAGACCACGTCGAATTCATCGCCCGGGCGAATGTCCTGGGCGAAATCGATGTCGTAACCCAGCACGCGGGCCATGTCCATGGTCATGCTGTGGGACAGGCCGGCGCGCTGGGCCGAGGCCGACAGCGAGCTTTTGATCACGCCGTGGGCGTAGGCGGTACGCACTACCGGCTTGCTGATTTCGCGGTTGAAGGTATAGCCCTTGTCGGTCTTGGTCAGGCGAATGGTTTCGAGGTTGCTGACCTTGCTGTGCAGGCTGGCCAGCTGGCCGTCCTTGTCGAGCTCGAACTGCAGCACCTGGCCGTGCTTGAGCTGGCTGAACTGCTTGGCCTGCTTGTTGCTGGCCAGCAGGTCGTGCACCGCATTGGTCGGCAAGCCGACCTTGGCGAACAGGGTGGACAGGGTATCGCCCCGGGCCACGGTGACTTCACGGTGGCTGGGTTGCTTGGCGGCTTCGACGACCGGTTCGGCGGCAGGGGCTTCCTGCTCGGCCTTCTGGGTCTCGGGGGGGGCCTCTTCGATCTGGGCGAATGGCGAGCCTTGCTCACCTTCTGCCTGCACCAGGGGCGCAGCGCGGGATTCGTCCTTCAACTGCTCGGCAGGGCTCTCCAGCTCGAGGTTGAGGGTGGTTTTCTTGGCTTCCACTTCGCTGGAGGGGAACACCAGCAGGGCCAGGCTGAGCAGGGCGGCGATGCCGCTGGCGGCCAACAGATGGCTTTTCGGATAAAGCGGGGGCGCTTTAGGCGGTTCGTTGGTCATGGGCAAGGTGACTTTGAAAAAGGTGAAATGGAAAAGATGAATGACATGATGAAGATGAAATAACTGTATAAAATATAACCAAATCCATTTTCACGCAAGGGCGCGTAGACGCCGCAAGCCCGTGTTCGGGTCACATTCCTTTGCGAAACTTGTAATTGACGGCCGATCTTGTATGGTTGGCTCCCCCTGAATCTGAGCCTTGCGGGTTTGTCTATGAAGTCGGTTGAAGAGCAGCTGGCGCTTATCAAGCGCGGTGCGGAAGAAGTACTGGTCGAGTCGGAACTGGTGGAGAAGCTCAAGCGCGGCCAGCCTCTGCGCATCAAGGCCGGCTTCGACCCGACCGCGCCTGACCTGCACCTTGGGCACACGGTGCTGATCAACAAGCTGCGCCAGTTCCAGGACCTGGGGCACCAGGTCATCTTCCTGATCGGTGACTTCACCGGCATGATCGGTGACCCGAGCGGCAAGAGCGCCACGCGCCCGCCGCTGACCCGCGAGCAGGTGCTGGAAAACGCCGAGACCTACAAGCAGCAGGTGTTCAAGATCCTCGATCCGGCCAAGACCGAGGTCGCGTTCAACTCCACCTGGATGGACAAGCTGACCCCGGCCGACTTCATTCGCCTGGCGTCGCAGTACACCGTGGCGCGCATGCTCGAGCGCGATGACTTCGACAAGCGCTACACCACCAACCAGCCTATTGCCATCCACGAGTTCCTGTACCCGCTGGTGCAGGGTTATGACTCGGTGGCCCTGAAGGCGGATGTCGAGCTGGGTGGTACTGACCAGAAGTTCAACCTGCTGATGGGGCGTGAGC
Organism: Pseudomonas sp. B5(2017); assembly: GCF_002112825.1. Lineage (NCBI taxonomy): Bacteria > Pseudomonadati > Pseudomonadota > Gammaproteobacteria > Pseudomonadales > Pseudomonadaceae > Pseudomonas > Pseudomonas sp. B5(2017). Next base: position 1,162 of record NZ_NEIR01000005.1, on the reverse strand, counting down.
TGCAGCGCGCCTATGGCCAGGAAGCGCAGAACATCGTGACTATGCCGCTGCTCGAAGGGCTCGACGGCGTGAAGAAGATGTCCAAGTCTCTGGGTAACTATGTAGGTATCCAGGAAGCGCCGGGGGTGATGTACAGCAAGCTGGTGTCGATCCCGGATACCCTGATGTGGCGCTACTTCGAACTGCTGAGCTTCCGTTCGATGGAAGAGATCGAGCAGTTCCGTGCCGACGTCGCCAATGGTGCCAACCCGCGCGACATCAAGATCAAGCTGGCGGAAGAGATCGTTGCGCGCTTCCATGGCGAGGAGGCTGCGGCCAATGCTCACCGTGCCGCGGGTAACCGTATGAAGGAAGGCGAGCTGCCGGAAGATCTGCCGGAAATCGAAGTGGCTGCGGGCGAAAGCCTGCCGATTGCTGCCGTACTGAACCGGGCAGGCCTGGTGAAGAACTCGGCTCAGGCGCGGGACTTGCTGAGTGGTGGTGCGGTGAAGGTCGATGGTGCGGTGGTTGATCGTGACTTCATGTTTGCGCTGGGTGCTACCCATGTGTGCCAGGCGGGCAAGAAGTCGTTTGCCCGGGTTACCCTCAAGGCTGAGTGATAGTCGGTAGGTGTAGCTATATAGAAGCGGGGAGGCCGACAGGCCTCCCCGCTTTGCTTTTCAGCGATATCAGGGTTTCTTGAAATTAAGGGTTGACGCGGTTTCGAATCCCCTTATAATGCGCCCCACTTCTGACGTAGTCGAAGCGCAAAACTTCTTGTAAATCAATTAGTTAAGCAATTCAGGCAGTATCAGGAGTGCTACGATCGAATGATCGGCAGCGGTTGAGATGATGGTTGACAGCGCTTCTAAACGCTGTATGATTTGCCTCCCGCTACGAGAGATCGCAGCGAGTCAAGTGTTTGAAGCTAAACGAGTTTCTCGCAAAAAACTTCAAAATAAACGCTTGACAGCAAATGAGGAAAGCGTAGAATGCGCGCCTCGGTTGAGACGAAAAGCTCTTAACCAAACGCTCTTTAACAAATCGAATCAAGCAATTCGTGTGGGTGCTTGTGAGTACGGACTGATAGTCACAAAGATTATCAGCATCACAAGTGGCCATGCGAGAAATCACATAGTCATTTGAGATTGCTGAGCCAAGTTTAGGGTTTCTTAAAAACCCA